>NZ_JAUIZJ010000009.1:0-263859 GCF_030435535.1 Bradyrhizobium sp. WYCCWR 13022 | reverse complement strand
TACTGGATGCCGACCCGCTACGCTCGCACAGGCTGATCACTGCAGACGTGGGAGCTCATACCGGTTACGCCCTTCTGTGCGTCCCTCCCGAACTCGGCCGCCAGCCTCAGAGGTCGGCGCTCCTTTTTTCTGAGGAGTGAATGGCTACCGTCGCGGTTTGAGAGCGGCTTGGCTCGAGGATGAACGGATTCTGCGTAGGGGACTCCGAAGCATCGTCGCCTGGTCATCGTGACCGTTGGAGACCACCGGGCTGCCTAACACAGCTGGCATTTGAGGCGCCCGTGACCACGGATGAGTGGCGTTGGTAGGAGTATAATCAACGGTCAATGGCAATCAGCGCGCTGCGCGCCGCGCGCGGAACATGCGAGTTTGGTGCAACTATGCCTGATCCGAATACATGCCTTCAGTATCTCAATTGGATGAAGGCCAATGGCAATGATACGTCTTTGTTCGCTGTGGACGGGGCCGTCCTTCGCCACCGCTATCATGCTTTCGCTGGTACCTCAAAGGAGGGTCCATTAGATGATCGATGCAGGTCGCGCCATTGCCACAGCGACGCCCGAAACATTTCGAGAAGTGTCGCGGAAGTGGGCCTCTGGAATCGCCGTCGTAACTGCAGTCGATAGTCACGGAGCGCTTTTCGGCACCACGATGAGCGCCGTCGTCAGCCTATCGATCAGCCCCCTGCAATACCTGATATGCATCGACAGAAAGTCGAACTCGCTCCCCGCCATCACTTCGACAGGGTGGTTTTGCATCAACATGCTCTCCTCATCCCAAGAGCGCATTGCGATGACGTTTGCAAAGAAGGGGACAGATAAGTTTTCGGCGATTTCCTATCGAGAAGGTCTAAATCGATTACCAATTATCCAGGACGTCGCCTCATATATTATCTGTCACCTGAACAGCAGCTTTGATGGCGGCGATCACGTCATAATCGTTGGCGATGTCATCGAGATCGGTCTCCACGATGCGTCTCCGCTGGTCTATTTGAATGGACGCTTTAATAACGGATGACTTGCGGGGAACACATGAAATATGAGAATACGCTCCTCTTTATTGACGGAGAATGGTGCTCCGGCTCTGAGAAGCAAACGATCCCGATCTTTAATCCAGCAACTGACGAGGAGATCGGTCACGTCGCTAAGGCGACGGTGGCCGATCTCGACCGTGCAGCTGCGTCCGCCGAGAAGGCGTTCCATGTTTGGCGGAGAACGCCCGCGGTGGAACGCGGAGTTACGCTACGTAAGGCAGCTGGCCTGCTCCGCGATCGACTAGAGTCCATCGCCCATGTTCTCACCTTGGAGCAAGGTAAGCCTCTTTTGGAAGCGCGAGCGGAGATCGCGAGTTGCGCCGATGCCTTCGAATGGGCTGCTGAAGAGGGAAGGCGGCTCTATGGGCGCGTGATACCGTCGCGTGCAGCAGGCGTTGCGCAATATGTCGTACGTGCTCCAGTAGGCCCGGTTGCTGCGTTCACCCCGTGGAATTTCCCCGCGAGCCAAGTCGCGAAGAAGCTTGCTCCAGCGTTGGCTGCCGGATGCTCCGTGATCGTCAAGGCCTCGGAAGAGGTGCCACGATCTGCCGCGGCAATCATCACGTCACTTGTCGATGCTGGCATTCCAACAGGTGTTGTCCAGCTCGCATACGGCACTCCCGATGAAATATCGCGGCACCTGATTGCCCACCCGGCGATTCGGAAGATCTCCTTCACCGGCTCTGTTCCGGTTGGAAAACATCTAGCTGCGCTCTCGGGCGAGCAGATGAAGAGGACGACGATGGAACTCGGCGGGCATGGGCCGGCGATTGTCTTCAAAGACGCCGACATATCCTCAGCCGCGGCGCTGCTCGTTTCAGGCAAGTATCGCAACGCCGGTCAAACCTGCGCCGCGCCGACGCGGTTTATGGTACACAACGATGTTTATCATGAGTTCGTCGCAGCTTTTGTTGAAAAGACACAATCGCTTGTCGTTGGCAACGGTCTGGATGCGACAACGCAGATGGGCCCCCTCGCGAACGAACGCAGAGGGAAACTCTTCGATCAATTTGTGGACGACGCGAGGCAGCGAGGCGCAAAGCTCATGTGCGGCGGCGAGAGCTTATTTACTCGCGGAACATTCAGGCAGCCAACAGTACTTGCGAATGTCGATCCATCGATGCGAGTCATGAACGATGAGCCATTCTGCCCAATCGCGCTCATTAGCGGCTTTGACAATCCAAATGAAGCTGTTGCAGAGGCTAACCGATTGCCCTTCGGGCTCGCCGGATATGCCTTCACGGAATCATCGGCGAACGCTCAGTTCCTGGCGGAGAATCTTGAGGTCGGTATGCTCAGCATCAACCACCTGGGCCTTGCCTTGCCGGAAACGCCCTTTGGCGGCGTCAAAGAGTCTGGGTACGGTTCCGAGGGTGGCCTAGAATCAACTGAAGGCTATCTCAATACCAGATTCATCACCAATAAGGCCTACTAGGCGTCATGCCATTTGGGCAATCGACCACGACGACTCTGTGAGGAGCAATGTCCCCTTCAACTATCAACGAAAGAGTCAGCATCACACGACTTGGTGGTCAGGATTACAACTTCTTTTTTGGTTACTATAATAAGACGCCGTGGGACGGGCAGGGTCGCCTTATCCTAGGCCACCAAGTCGATGAACCTAACTTCCGCATTGGCAGAAATAGCGGCTGCAATGTCGGTTATTTTGATGAAGCGCGTGAGTTTCGGCTGGTTGATCGAACCCAAGCCTGGAACTGGCAAATGGGGAGCCAACTACAATGGCTCACCGGCATGCCTGGCCGTAACATAATCTACAATATTCGTACGTCGCACGACGCGGGTGGCCCGTATCCCAACATCGGTGCGCGGATTACCGACGTGGATACGGGGCGCACTCGCGATCTCAATATCCCGATTTACGTCGTAGCCGCGAACAGCAAATTCGCGATGTGCATTGACTATCGACGTCTCTACAAAACGCATGAGACGATCGGCTACTGCGCACTCGCGGGACGGCTTCCACTGGATAATGCACCGGACGATGATGGCATTTGGCGCCTCGACATTGCAAGCGGCGACTCGACACTCGTTGTCAGTTACCGCCAACTTTACGAGCTTGCTCATAAGCCATCCATGGATAAGGCAATTCATTGGGTGAGCCATATTGAGATAAATCCGTCATCAACACGTGTGCTCTTCCTTCACCGATGGACAGAGCGTGTTGAAGACGAGACCTGCTTCTTGCATCGCTTGATCACAATGGATCCGGATGGAAGCAACTTACGTCTCCTTGAATGCTCTGATCATCCATTGCCGCAGCTGGCTCGGCGGTTCGATTCAAAGGCCGTAGGTACCTACGACTACGAAAAGTCCGAATACCAGATCTCTCACCCGTTATGGCGGGATGATAGCAGCATCGTCGTCTGGGGACCTCACGCCGGACGTATAAACTATCAGGTTTACCAAGACGCGCACAATGGCTTAGTCCAGACTATTGGCGACGGCCTCCTAAGAGAGAACGGACACATGTCCTATTCACCTGTGAATATGCGCTGGCTTTTGAGCGATACGTATCCGCATTCCGAGACCAACCTGCGTGATCTCTTCCTTTTCGATGCCAACAATGAAGTCCGGCTCGACCTCGGAAGCTTTTATACTGATCCAACTCTGGCTAAAGAGAACCGGTGTGATCTTCACCCAAGGTGGAGCCGCGATGGGAAGTGCGTTTGCATCGACTCCTATCACGAGAGACGGAGGCGAATGTACACAATTGATGTCTCCGCTCTCGTGTAGTGCTTGTTGTTTTCCCTATCCAGCGACAGCAGGTGTCTAAAAGCAAGGGAACGTTGTTTTCCGCAAGGCATCCGTCCAAGGGCATTTCGACCTACCTTGAGCGCTCAGCTCATCGAATCTCGTTGAAATTCAGCATAACGACCTCGCTGAAGGGGCTTGCTTGCCTCTTACAGCGGCGGGAATACTTCGAATGGTAGCTATCCGCCGTCCGATCCGGTTTCGATCGAGTACAATGGAGCAAACGTGACCACATACAGTGGACCTGTCTTTGACATGGCCGTACAACAGTTCGAAGTGATCGCTGATCACCTGTCTGTGCCGCAGGACGCGAGGGCGCGCTTGTTAATACCAAAGCGCGCGATCACTGTATCTTGTCCTATTCATCGAGACGACGGCACGACGGCGGTTTTTGAAGGGTATCGAGTTCAGCATCACCTCACGCTAGGACCTACGAAAGGCGGCACGCGCTTCGCGGCTAGTGTGGACCTCGGCGAGGTTGCTGCGCTTGCGATCTGGATGAGTTGGAAGTGCGCCCTAACCGGCTTGCCCTATGGTGGCGCCAAGGGCGGCATCAGCGTCGATCCATCGAATCTATCAAGGCGCGAACTAGAGGCATTATCACGCCGCTACATGCAGGAGATGATCCCCTTCGTTGGCCCTCACACTGATGTCATGGCCCCCGATATGGGGACCAACGAGCAGGTGATGGCGTGGTTTATGGACACCTATTCGATGTATCAGGGCCGGACCGTGACGGAGATCGTTACCGGTAAACCGGTCAGCGCCGGAGGGACATTGGGACGCCGCGAGGCGACAGGGCGGGGCGTCGCGCATCTGACGCGCCGCGTGATGAACGAACAGGGCATCAATCTGAACCATGCAACGGCTGCTGTGCAGGGCTTCGGAAATGTCGGCTCGATCGCCGCACTTGAGCTTCACCATATGGGCGTTAAAGTGATCGCCGTCAGCGACCACACCGGCGCGCTCTACTGCGCTTCCGGCCTCAACATTCCAGAACTCGTGGTACATGCGGCAACACATGGCAGTCTCTCGGGGTATTCGAGTGAACTAGCCTTCGATCCGCAGGAAGTCCTCACGCTGTCTTGTGATGTTCTTGTGCCAGCCGCGATGGAGCGGGTCATCGACGCTGCTGTCGCCACGAAGCTGCGTTGCCGTATTGTCGCTGAAGGGGCCAATGGGCCGACGACACCGGAAGCCGATCTGGTTCTTACGCAGCGACAGAATGAGATCTTCCTGATCCCGGATATTCTGTGCAATTCCGGCGGGGTAGTGGTGAGCTATTTCGAATGGGTGCAGGATCTGCAACAACTCTTCTGGGAAGAGGAGGAAGTAGTACGACGCGAATACCAGATTCTCGATCGAGCGTTCGATCGGA
This sequence comes from Bradyrhizobium sp. WYCCWR 13022, assembly GCF_030435535.1. Taxonomy (NCBI): domain Bacteria; kingdom Pseudomonadati; phylum Pseudomonadota; class Alphaproteobacteria; order Hyphomicrobiales; family Nitrobacteraceae; genus Bradyrhizobium; species Bradyrhizobium sp. WYCCWR 13022. The sequence continues at coordinate 258,676 of NZ_JAUIZJ010000009.1, read as the reverse complement.
TGGTGGCGAGGGCGAGCCGCGACAAGGTGTTCAATCGCACGGCGGCCATGGCCATAGGCGTCGAGCGGGTGCGGGGCGCCAAGAATACGCGAGGTCTATTTCCATGAGGGACGGCCTGGTCGGATTCCGTGATGTATTTGCCCGAACCCGCAATGGTTCACATCGAGCCTTATTAGCGCCGGCGAGCCGCAATGGCCACAACCTGAATGGGATGGCGGTTGTATCAAGCGCACGGATAGTCGCTAATTCCATAGCGGTATGATGCCATCATGTTGCAACTCCGCGCTCAGTTTCAGAACAGCTTCTGCGGCGCATAGATGCAGGCCTAAGCGCTCCGACATAATCCCACATGATCATGCTCGCCTCCAAACTCTCGAACCGGATTTCCTCCATGTTCGACGCGATCACTCAATCGAATTAGAAATGGATACAGAGATGTCATTAGAAGTAGTAGATACGATCGTGATCGGAGCCGGTCAGGCAGGGCTGGCTATGAGTGAACATCTGACTTCGGCTGGTATTCCTCACGTCGTCTTGGAAAGGCACCGGATCGCGGAGAGATGGCGAACAGCCCGGTGGGACTCGCTGGTGGCTAATGGTCCCGCGTGGCATGACCGTTTCCCCGGCCTAACATTTCAGACGCACCCTGATGCGTTCCCGGGTAAGGAGGAGATCGCGGACTATTTCGTTGCCTACGCAAAGAAGATTGCCGCGCCGGTGCGCTGTGGGGTGGAGGTTACGGCCGTACAACGGAACGAGGGACGATTGGGCTTTCGAGTGGAAACCTCGCAAGGGACGTTGGAGGCAAATAACGTAGTTGCAGCGATCGGTCCATTCCAGATTCCGACAATACCTCAAGTAGTACCGCAGGACATTGGAGTCGTCCAAATTCACTCGAGCGACTACCGAAACCCGGAGCAGTTGCCTAGAGGGGCCGTGTTGGTTGTTGGCGCAGGATCTTCCGGAAGCCAGATCGCAGACGAACTTCTGCGCTCTGATCGGAAGGTCTATCTCTCCGTGGGCCCCCACGAACGCCCCCCGCGCTCCTACCGCGGCTACGACTTCTGCTGGTGGCTCGGCGTCTTGGGAAAGTGGGATAATGAAGCAAGAGTTCGCGGTACCGAGCACGTAACGATCTCCGTCAGTGGGGCCCGTGGGGGATACACGGTCGACTTCAGGAAGCTCGCCGCAGACGGAATGATGCTTGTTGGCTCAACTGAAGCGTTCGAGGCAGGCAACGTAACGTTTGCCAGTGATCTCGCGAAGAATGTCGCGATGGGTGACGCCTCGCTCTTCACTCTGTTGGATGAGGCCGATGAATACGTTAGGCGGAATGGACTTGCACTTCCGGAGGAGCCTGAAGCGCGCAGGTTACTCCCGGACCCGGACTGCCTAATGAATCCGCAGCGTGAGCTCAATCTAAAGACTGCCGGCGTGAATACGATCATCTGGGCGACGGGCTTTTCGTCGGACTACAGCTGGCTTAAGGTCAAGGCCTTCGACGAGGCCGGAAAACCCGAACACCAACGTGGGGTATCCTCGGAGCCGGGCGTCTACTTTGTGGGCTTGCCTTGGCAATCTAGGCGAGGGTCCGCTTTTATCTGGGGTGTCTGGCATGACGCTAAATATATTGCTGATCGTATCTCTACTCGGCGGCGTTACCTGGAACATCACGTCGTAAAATCGGAGAAAGTTGATCCACGAAAAGCGACGGGAGGCCCCTAAGTTTTTTGGCGAAACAGTTCACCAGTTGGGGTTGCGGGTGCTGACACGTAAGAAGGAGCAAGAAGTGGCTCATAGGCGGATTCGGAAATTCAATACGAAACACACTTATCCGGAGCAGAAGCTCGACAATGATCTATGTCAGGCAGTGGTGACTAGCGGCGGAAAAATTATTTGGCTACGGGGCCAGTGCCCCCAGAGCTTGAATGACGCCGTCAACATCGACAGCCATGATCCTGTCGAGCAGACGCATAAGGTGATGCAGAATATTAAGCAACTCATCGAAGAAAGTGGCGGTAAGATTGAACATTTGGTCAAGGTTGTCGTTTACCTTACCGACGTGCGGCATCGGGAGGCCGTTTATCGAACGATGGGTCAGTACATAAAGGGCGTGCATCCCGTGTCCACAGGACTTGTTGTCCAAGCGTTGGCGCGACCTGAGTGGCTTGTTGAAATCGACGCCACAGCGGTGATACCCGAGTGAGCGTATGACGTTTTCCCTAGTTGCTCGGTGCGACCAGACTGGAATGTTCGGCGTAGCGATTTCGTCTTCATCTCCGGCTGTCGCTTCAAGGTGTTCATTCGCGCGAGCTGGTGTCGGCGCGGTCGCTTCGCAGAACGTAACTGATCCCTCGCTAGGACCATTGGCCTTGGATGCGATGGAGAGCGGCATGTCCGCGTGGGAAGCCGTCGAAGAAGTGAAACAACGTAGTCGATTTATCGAGTATCGCCAGCTACTGGCAGTTGACCGCGACGGAAATGCCGCTGTTTATTCAGGGCCCAATTCACTAGGCATATGGGCTCAGACGAGCGGAGAAAATGTCGCGGCCGGCGGCAATCTCCTAGCAAATGACGGAGTACCGCACGCAATTGTCGATGCATTCATTGGTTCGTCAGGGCATCTTGGTGACCGCCTGATTGCGTCACTAAGAGCCGGGTTGGCCGCCGGCGGGGAGGCCGGTCCGTTACACTCAGCCGGCATGAAGCTTGTTGACCAAGTCAGTTGGCCAGTCGTGGACCTGCGCTGCGACTGGACACAAGAGTGTCCGATCGAACTGCTCGTTTCTGCCTGGAAGGTCTACAAACCCCAACTTAACGCCTACGTGAAGCGCGCGCTTGATCCACGAGCGGCTCCTTCGTTCGGCGTCCCGGGTGACGAATAGCGCTCCGACGAGCGCTCGCCATTGGCCGCACCGCTCCCTTGATCGTCTTCATGACGCGGTGCCAGAGCACAGAGTAGATTGAGCTATACGCTTCAAGTCAGCAGTCTACGCAAACCCGCGGATGTTGACAGAAGACCCCTGAATTGTGGGCATTGGCAAATGTCGGGCAGATTGGGGTTAATTTTGTATCGACCTTTCATAGCGGAGATCTGATGCTGTCTCGGACAACCATGATGACGCTGTAGTCTGGCGACGAGCGAACGCTACGAACCTCAGAAGAACTGGAAAACTGAGCAAAATACAGATGGACAGCATCGCCATTATTCAGAGGTTGGTTGCGTTTCCGACCGTCAGCCAGGAATCAAACCTCAATTTGATTGACTTTGTCGTTCAGCTGCTTCGCGAAAACGGCGTGACCTGCCGTCTTGTCTATTCGCAGGACGGGCGAAAAGCGAGTTTGCTGGCTACGATCGGACCCGATGATCGGCCAGGCGCAATTCTCTCAGGTCATACGGACGTCGTTACGGCCGATGATCAGAGCTGGACCAAACCGCCATTTAGCGCCACACGACAAGACGGTAAGCTGTATGGTCGTGGAACTGCAGACATGAAAGGCTTTGTGGGCTGTGCCATTTCCGCCGCGCTTAAGGCGTCGAAGACACGCTTAAATGCGCCTCTCTACCTGGCACTATCATATGATGAAGAGATTGGCTGTGTAGGAGTGCGAGGTCTGCTTGACTCGATGGTGAATGAGCTGCAACGGCAATCTTTCTGTATCGTTGGTGAGCCAACAAATATGAACGTTGCAATCGGACACAAAGGCAAGGTTGCGGCTCGCGTTACTTGCGTTGGCCGGGAATGCCATTCCGCATTGGCGCCTACCGGGATAAACGCGATCCATTTGGGTTGCGAATTTGTCGAAGCCATCCGCAGAGAGCAAGCTAAGTTGTGCGACGAGGGCGCGCGGGATGCGAGCTACGAAATTCCGTATACAACGCTTCACGTCGGCACGATTAAATCGGGGGGAATGCTCAATATTGTGCCGAGCCGATGCGAGTTAGAGTTCGAGATCAGGAATGTCGCAGCGGAGATACCTGAGGAGATATTGAGTAGGCTGCGAACTAGAGCGAGTGAAATCGCCAATGGCGCAAGGACCATCGCGTCCGAAGCCGCTATAAATATTGATGTAGTCAACAGTTATCCCGGGCTCAATATCGCCTGCGACGCCCCGGTCGTCCATCTTGTCAAGTCTCTCACCGGTGACGCCAACGTGGTGAAGGTGCCATTCGGAACGGAAGCCGGCCTGTTTTTGCAGAGACTGGGGGTTCCAACGATCGTTTGCGGACCGGGGTCGATGCAGCAGGGTCACAAGCCGGATGAGTTTATCGAAATTGACCAGATTGACCGCTGCGACAAGATGTTAGATAGATTGATTGACCGACTAGCAAGCGGCCATGGCTTCCCCTGAGCGAGGCGTTGCGGCCCGATGCGGCAGGAACTCGCGCAACGATGTGACTTGCGCCCAGACATAGAGTGAGCCCGGGAGACCGCGGCGGTGAGATCGCCGAACTACCCCGCTAGACCATCACCCACTTGGGTGGCGCGGGAACCGAGCTGCCTGCGGGGTTGGACCAGCCGCTCCCGCCCGGCTGGGGCGAGACATAGGCTTCTTGGCACCACCGACCATCAAATCAGCACTCGAAGACTGCGAAGCTCGGACTGCTCAAAATCCAGCTCGCGAAGGATTTCAGCCGGCGTCCGCTCGAGGATATCGCCTCGCGAATCGCTGACGCCTGACGCGCTCTGCTCTGAACTCGACCGGACGCAAGACTGCAAGCTCAAGTTCAAAGGCGGGAGAGCTGTTGGCCACCGCCAACGTCGATATGAATGCCGATCGCATAAGGGATCTCTCCGCGAACAGGGAGGGTCACGGCCCGGCCGATCTCTTCAGGCCCCAGCGCGCCATTGGAATGCCGCCGGTGGCGATCAAATCGTCATAACGATCCTTCGCCGCGGCTGTCATCTCGGTGCGAATGATGACGAAGCTGTTCGCCTCACGACTGGCTTCCGAGCCTATCACCATCTACGACGTCAGGCCGGGTGTCATTCCAACGCCCGCCTTGCTGATACAACAGTCGGCCCTGTTTTCGCCGATGATCTCTGCATTCGCCGAGCCGATGAAGATCACCGATCCCGGGCGCCTTTCGACGAGGCCCAGGCACCTCCTCGCAAAACACTGTGTGAGGAAAAAGCCGGCACGAAGGTTGATGTCCAGCGTCCGATCGTAGCTTTCCGGCTCAAGGTCGAGGATATCCCCGCGCTGCAGTGCTGCAGTGAGCTTACGCTAGCATTGTTGACCAGGCAGGTGGCTCGCCGAGCTCTCCCGCAATCCGGGCCAGCAACGCATCGTTTCCCGATCTCGGAAAACATCGTATCTATAATACCGGTCGGGAGCCGGAATTGGCTCCTGCTCCAGATCCTCGGGACTCACGTGGGCGACGGTGAAATTGGCCTTACCGAGCGCGTCGGCGATTGCACGACCGATTCCACGCCCTGCGCCCGTAACGACCGCCACGTCCCTCATCGGTCGCGTCCTCCCACCGGCGCCGCCAGCGCACGAGACGGCCACCACAAACCGCACCTCGGAGCTCACCTGCGAACGATTGAACTAAGCTGGAAGTACCGCTCCGCCTTCTCGACCGAGTTCGGCAAGTTGTTCGAAGAGATTGCGCTCGATCGCGATCCCGACCTGGTCCGCTTGCGCGCGCAGTTCTGCCGCGCGCTCGCCGGGAATGCGGCCATTTCCTCCGACCGCTGCGAGATAGCGCTGCGTCCAAGCCTGCATGTTCTGATCGAAAGCATCTTTGCCGATGAGCGCCGCCGGATCGAACACGAAGCCGAAGGCGCCGACGCCGCCCGGGGCGCCGCCTTCCGACAACAGGGGCCTTGCCCCGGTCAGCACTCCCGCAAGCACTTCCACGATCATCGCCAGCGCGAGTCCCTTGTGACCGGCGGCCGGTAGGATCGAGCCGGCGAGCGCCGCGGTCGGGTCGGTCGTCGGCCGGCCCTCCGCGTCGATCGCCCAGCCTTCCGGGATCGGCAGGCCATCGCGTAGGGCGACGTGGATCTTGCCGCGCGCGACATTGCTCATCGCGAAGTCGATCAGCAGCGGTGGTCCGTCCGGCCTCGGCGCTGCAAATGCAATGGGATTGTTACCGATTGCCGGCCGCGTTGCGCCCCCGGGAGCCATCACCGGCTGGGTCACCTGCGACAGGAAGCCGACCCTGCCGCTTTCGGCGACGTCGAGCAGATGCGAGCCGACTGCGCCAAGATGTCCGGCGTTGCGGATCAAAAAGGGGACGAACGGTCGGGTCGGGCCAAGCGCATCCATCGCCAGTGCCAACGCCTTGGGGCCAACGATTTGTCCAAGCCCAAGATCGGCGTCGATTACCAACACCGTGCCATGCCAGCCGCATTTGATATCCGGCCTCGGGTTCAAGCCGCGGCGCGCGAGCTGGCGCCAATACGAGGGCAGACGCGCGATGCCATGGGTCCGTACGCCCGTGATGTCGGCGAGCAGCAGACGACGGGCTGCCAGCCTCGCGTCATCTTCGCCGAGTCCGGCCCGCGCGAAGATGGTTGCGACCCACGCTTCGAGCGGCGGCAGCAGCATGTTGATCGTCTCCATCGCCCGGCTTTCTATCTCAAATCTCGAACAGCAGCTCCGGGCGCGGGGTAACCTCGCCGCGTTCGACCTTGCGGACGATATCGACGATCCGCTCATGCGCCGGCGCTGCGCAGCCGGCCTCCTTCGCCTTGCGGACGATGAAGCCGTTGATCTCACCGATCTCGGTGCGCCGCCCCTTCTGGATATCCTGTGCCATCGAGGGACGCTGCAAATTGCTGCGCGCCTGCGAACCGGTTCCCTTCTGCATGTGCCGCTCGACCTCGGCCAGCGCCGTGGCGTCGCCTTCGGATGCCGAGCGTAGCAGGTTCGGCTCGATGCCCGTGATGTGCTCGAGGTCGAGGCCGAGCGACTGGCCGGTCCGGATCGCTTCGCCGCCGAGGCGGATGACGAGGCGGCGGATCACGGGATGGGCGTCGCGTTCGTTTCCGCTCATGCCGGTCGCGGCGCTGACGCCGTTGCGCATGCCGTTGACGCAGAGCTTCGACCAGCGCACGCCCCACAGATTGGTAGTGACGCCAGAGCCGTCGATCGGGGTAAACAGGGCGTGCAGCTCCTTCACGCGCGGCGTCACGCGCCCATGGACCTCACCGACGAGAATCGATTTGGTCTCGAAGTCGCGCGGCATGGTGCGACGGACGCAGCCCGGTTCATAGAGATCGACGGCGAAATTATTGCCGACGATGCAGCCGACCGTGCGTCCCCATCCGACGACGCCGGCGATGATCTCCTCGTTGATCGAATTCTGCGCCGAGACGACGTAGCCCTGCGGCGAGAGATACGGCCTGATGAGGGTCGTGCACCATTCGGTATCGTAGGATTTGCTGGAGATGATCGCGATATCGATCGGCCGCTGCCTCGAAAGGCTCTGCACCTCGGTGAGGTGCATCGTCGGGACCGAAACGATGCAGGTTTCCTCATCCCTCATGCCGGACAGATGCAGCCCGCGTTGGCGGATCGTCTCGATGTGCTCGGGCCAGGGATCGATCAGCGTGACGTCGTTGCCGGTGCGCGCCAAATGGCCGCCGAGATAGCTGCCGACAGCGCCGGCGCCGACGATTGCGATACGTTTCTTCATTACCATTGTTCCTTCGTCGTCGGCCTTGGTTCTTACTATGCCGTCGGTGCGCGGCGAACGAGCTTGTCGAGAACGTGCCGGCAACTCGCGATCTCGCCGGGCGAAATGCCGGACAGTTCCTTTGCCTCGATTGCGCGGGCGCGCGCGTGTAGTGCGTGGTTGCGGTCGCGTCCCATGGCCGTGAGTGTCAAGCCGCCGCTAGCGTCGGCCTCGACGAGGCCCATGCGCACTAGCTCGTTCACGGTGCTCTCCGCGGCGTTGAGCCCGAGAAACAATTCAGGCAGCAAGCTCGCGAGCGTGCGTCCCGGCAACGTTTCGATCGCGGCCATCAACCGGCTCTGCAGGACGCTGAGACCTTCGGCATGGCGACCCTCGTCGAGCGCTGCCGAGAGCACGCCATGGGCACGATACATCAGCGCCGTCATGAACTCATTCATCGGGCCGCCGGCGTGCGCCTGTCCGGTCGCCTTCGACAGGTCGGTGGGATCGGCGAAGTCGGCGGCCATGCAATAGCGTCCTTGCGCAAACAGTAGCGGGCCGCGGTCGTGGCGCACGAAGCGTTCGACTTCACCCAGCATGATCAGATGATCGCCGCCGGGATATTCGGCCGCCTTGCGGCATTCGAAGCTGCACAGCGTTCCCTCGAGCAGCGGTGCGCCGCCGATGCCGCGCTTCCAGGAGACGCCCCCGAACTTGTCGCCGCCCGAGCGGCCAAAATGATTTGAGAGAGCGATCTGGTCGCTGGATAGAATGTTTACGGCGAAATGCGTGGCGACCTTGAAGGTCGGGAAGCTCTGGCTCGTTCGCTTGGCCGACCACAGCACGAGCGGTGGATCGAGCGAGACCGAGGAGAACGAGTTCGCCGTCATTCCGACGAGCTCGTCACCGTGAGCGGCGGTGACGACGGTCACGCCGGTCCCGAATTGGCCGAGGCAGCGCCGAAACGCGGCCGGATCTGCCTTGGGATCGCCGCTGTCGACGGCCGCGATGGTCGGGGAGAACTGCTGCATGGCGTGCACTCGGCCTTCTGGTCAGTCGCTCGGAGGTTGCTGCGAATATCCTGATCACGCAGCGTGGGAGTACATCGGCCGTCCCGCCACCGGCATTTCCGCTGCGAGGATCGTACCGCTCTTCGATTCCGTGATGAAGAGTGTCCGCCGATCCGGACCGCCATAGGCGCAATTGGTGGTGAGAAGTCCCTTCGGAGACTTGATGCGCAGCATCGGTTCTCCGAGCGCGCTGAACAGCCAGGTGGCGCCGAGGCCGACGTGACAGATCGCGATATTGTCGTCCTCGTCGATCGCAAGGCCATCGGGGCCGCCACCTCCGGAAAGCTGGATGAAGGTGCCAACCTTGCTTGCGGTGCCGTCGCGCATCAGCGGCACCCGCCAGATCGCATTGGCGCGCGTCACCGCCAGAAACAGCATCGTCTCGGCCTTGTTGAGCACGAGGCCATTCGGGCTCGGAATCCGGTCGAGCACGCAATCGAGCTGGCCACTGGGTCGCAATCGATAGAGGCGGCCGCTCGGATCATGCAATCCGGTCTGCCCCTGATCGGTGAAGTACATGTCGCCGTTCGAGGCGAACACGAGATCATTGACGCCCTTGAATCGCTGCAACAGCGAGCGCTCCAGGAAGGGCTCGACGCGACCCGTGGCCGGGTCGAACACCATGATGCCCTGCTTGTGGTCGGTGATGAAGCCGCGCCCGTCCCTGTGAAACTTCAGGCCGTTCGGCTCACCGTCGTACTCCGCGCCAACACTGACCTCACCGTTCGGCGTGATGCGCAACAGGCGGCCCCAAGGAATGTCGACGACCCAGAGATCGTCATTGCGGTCAAAGGATGGGCCTTCGAGAAAGGTCGGCGTCGGTGCGCCGTGAAACTGCACCTCAGCCCATTCCGAGCGCTGGCCGCTCTTGAACAGATGCTCGGGGATTGCAGTGAAGACGCGCGCCTCCACGCTTGGCGGTGCTGCATACATCGTCGAGTTCTCCCGTGCGCGGAGTTAATCCGCGTCTCGTTAAGCCGCGCATTCCGTGACGACACGTGAGCGCAACCGGCTTGACAGCCGTGGTGATTGGCTATCTATTCTTATATAAGGATAACGTTCCGAAATGAGAACGCAAGGAAAAACCGGGGCGTCGCGCCAGCGCGATGCGGCTCGGCTTTTCGGAGGGAGCGACTTCATGCGTGGCGGCATGCACTTGATCGGGTTTCTGATCAACTCGCCTATCAATCACACGATCCTGAGCTGGTCGGATCCCGCCGATCAGCGTCTCGAGGCGATGGGAAGCCTGAAGCGCTGGCAGAGGCTTGCGCAGACCTATGAGCGCGGCCTGTTCGATGGGCTGTTCTTCGCGGATACGCCGGGTGTGTTCGACCGCTACAAGGAGCGTTCCGACGAGGCGGTGCGCTACGGCGTGTGCTGGCCGCCGCACGATCCGGTCGTTCTGCTGAGTGCACTCGCCGCCGCCACCGATCGGCTCGGCCTTGCGGTGACGCTCTCCATTTCGGCCAATCATCCCTATCAGGCGGTCCGCTCGCTCTCGACGCTCGACTATATGAGCGGCGGTCGGGTCGGCTGGAACATCGTCACTGGCCATCTGCGCGGCGAGTACCGTGCACTCGGTCTCAATCAACTCGATCACGACCAGCGCTACGATCGCGCCGATGAATATATGGAAGTCTGTCGTGCGCTCTGGAGCGGGGTGCGCGAGGGCGCGGTCCAGGCCGACAGGACGACAGGCGTCTATGCTGATCCGGCCAAGGTGGACATCATCAATCACGAGGGCGAGTATTTCCGCTGCCATACGGTGCCGCCGGCTTTGCCGTCGCGGCAGGGCCATCCGGTGCTGTTCCAGGCCGGATCCTCCGGCCGCGGCCAGCGCTTCGCGCAGAAGCACGCCGACGTGGTGTTCTCCATTCAACCGCATCTGGGCGGCATGAAAACCTTCATGCAGGAGCTCGGCGCAGCATCGGGGAGCGCGGCCGCGCCCAAGGTGACGTTCGGCGTGCAGCCGATTCTCGGAAGCTCCGAGGCGGAGGCGAGGCGCCGGCTCGACGAATTCGCCGCGCGCATTCCGCTTGAGGCCGCGCTGAGCCGCTTGTCCGGTTCGCTCGGGGTGGATTTCAGCCAAGTCGAGCTCGATCTGCCGCTCGAGGAGCAGAAGACGCAGGCATCGCAGGGTCTGATGAAGGCCATGTCGGCCTCGTTCGAGAATCGCCGCTTCACGCTGCGCGAGGCGGCGGTACGCTGGGGCCTTGCGGTCGGCATGCCGCAACTGATCGGAACACCGGAGCAGGTTGCCGATCAGCTCGAGACGATCTGGCGGGAGACCGGGTGCCACGGTTTCAATATCACGCCGACGACCACGCCCTCCAGCGTCGAGGAATTCGTTGACCAGGTGATCCCAATTCTGCAGAAACGAGGTGTGTTCCGCACCGCATATGAGGGCGAGACGTTCCGCGAAAATTTGCTGAACTGAACGGCAACGGCCACGCGAGTTGGCCGCGTTCCAACGAGTATCGTTACGAGCAGGGAGGAGATCGTGACAATGAATCACACTCGGAGAGCGTTCGTGAAGACGACGCTGCTCGCGGGCATCGGCGCGCCGGCCCTTGGTCTTTTCGCGCCGAACATCGCGCGGGGGCAGGGGGCGGTCACCCTGAAATTCGCTCATCCCGACAGCAACCTCCATCCCAACCACAAGATGGCGGAAGCCTTTGCGGGCCGGGTAGGCGAACGCACCAATGGCGCTGTCAAGATCGATATCTTCGCCGGCGGACAGCTTGGCTCCAGTGTCAGCATCGCGACCGGCGTTGCGACCGGGACGGTCGATCTCGTGTACCACACCGCGGGATTCCTCTCCTCCATCTTCCCAATGATGCAGGTGCTCGATCTGCCGTTCCTGTTCCGCGACGCGCGCAGCGGCGAAAGGGTGACCGATGGCGAGATCGGCCAGATGATCTTCGCCAGCCTCGCGCCGAAGAATGTCTATGGCCTGGCCTGGAGCACCAATGGCTGGCGGGTGGTGGAGACCACCAGAAAGGTCGTGCGAGCTCCCGACGACCTTTCCGGGATGAAGTTCAGGATCCAGCAAAGCCCGGTCTTCGTCGCGATGGCCAAGGCATTCAACGCCCAGCCCGTGTCGCTCGACGTTTCCGAGATGTATCTGGCGCTGACGCAGAACACGATCGACGGCTACGAATTCCCGCTGCTCTCCGTCGTCGCGACCAAGCTGCACGAGGTGACGAAATTCGTTTCCGAAACCAATCACACCTACAACGCGATGGCGCTGCTCGGCTCGAAGTTCAAGCTCGACAAGCTCGATCCGACGCACCTGAAGGTCCTGCGTGAGGAAGCGCTGCGGTTCGGCAACGACACCCGCAAGTCGATCGTCGAGGCCTCCGCCGCGGCCAAGAAAACCTGCCAAGATGCCGGCATCCAGTTCAACCCCGTCGACTACGCGCCGTTCAGGCAAAAGGTCGAGCCCGTGTTCGCTCAGTTCCGCACGTCGATGGGCGAGCAGCTCATCGACAAACTGCTGAAAGCCGCCGAGGGATGACCGAGCAGGTCTGTGATGTTCCGGCTTCAGGGCACAGCCACGCTCTGTCGCGCTTTGGTCTCGGTGCCATCGCCGAGATCATGGTGGCGATCGCGCTGGCGTTGCAGCTGGCCATCACGCTGCTCTCCGTGCTGATTCGCGAGGTGACGCCGTTCTCCATCCTGTCGGTGGACGAAACCGCAAAATTGTCGCTGAGCGTGATTGCCTTCATGGGCGGCGCCATCGCCTATCGGCGCGCCGAACATGCCTCGATCGAGGTCATCACAAAGCGTTTGACCCCGCACTGGCGACAGGTCCTGGGCTGCGTGGTCGACCTTGGGGTGCTGGTGACGGCGATATCCATCCTCCGGGGCAGCGCCTCGCTGTTCATGGTCCGTCTCGACGAGCATCTGCCGATCACGGGTTGGCCGACCGCCACCCTGGTCGTGCCGCTCGGGCTCGGGCTGCTGCTGATCGCCCTGACCGCCGCCGAGCGGCTCTTGGCAAAGCGCGGGCGACCGCTCCTGGTCGCGCTTGCCGCCGCTACCGTGCTTGCCGGCTGCCTGTTCGCCGATGCCAGCCTCTTCACACAGACTTTCAGCTCGCGATATTCGCTGGTGGCGCTCTTGATCGTGCTGTTCGCCATGATCGGCATCGGCATGCCGATCGGCTTCGCACTGATGGCGGGCTCGCTGATCTACCTCCTGGCCAACGACATTCCACTGGTCGCGATCGCGCAGAGCATGATCGACGCCAACAGCAACTTCATCCTGCTGGCGTTACCGTTCTTCATCCTCGCCGGCGGTATCATGGATCAGGGCGGAATCAGCGTGCGCTTCGTGCGCTTTGCGATGTCGCTGGTCGGCCATTTCCGTGGCGGTCTGCTCCAGGTGGTGGTGATCACGACCTATCTCGTGTCGGGTATCTCCGGATCGAAAGCGGCCGACGTGGTCGCCGTAGGATCCGTCATGCGGCGAGAGCTTGAAAGAACGGGCTACAAGCCCCAGGAATCCGCCGCGGCGCTGGCGGCATCGGCCGCAATGTCCGAGACGATCCCGCCGAGCATCGCGATGCTGATCCTCGGAACGGTGACACCGGTTTCGATCGGCACGCTGTTCGTCGCCGGTCTGATACCCGCGGCAGTGATTGCCGTGATGCTCATGCTGCTGATCTATGTTTCCGCCCGCAACAGCGGTTTGTCCGCCAATCCCAAAGCGACCGCCGGAGAGCGAGCCAGGGCCGGCACGGACGCGTTGCTGCCGCTCGGCATGCCGGTCATCATGATCCTCGGCATCAAGTTCGGCTTCGCCACACCGACCGAAGTGTCCTCGATCGCCGTGCTGTATGGGCTTGTCCTCGCATCCGTGTTCTATCGCGCGCTCACGCTCAGGGCATGCGCCAGAATCCTGATTGAAGCCGGACGGCTGACAGGGATGGTTCTGTTCATCGTCGCGGCCGCGGGCGCATTCGGCTGGGTGTTGACCGCCGCCGGGCTGAACGCGCATCTGAGCCAGGTCGTCGCGCTGCTCGGCAACAGCAAGTTGCTGTTTCTCCTGGGTTCGATCGCCCTGATCATCATCGTCGGGGCCTTGCTGGAGGGGTTGCCGGCGATCATCATCCTCGCACCCGTCCTGATGCCGATCGCCAATCAACTCGGCATCGATTCCATTCATTATGCGATGGTAATCATCCTGTCGATCGGCGTAGGCGTCTTCATGCCGCCTGTCGGCATCGGCTTCTATATCGCTTGCGCTGTCGTACGCGCGGACATCGACCAGGCGTCGCGATCGATGGTGCCGTACCTCGTTGTGCTCTGTCTCGGCGTGCTGCTCATCGCCTATGTCCCCTGGTTTACGCACGCGCTGCCAAATCTGATCGGGAAGTGAGGCTCCGGACCGTCTGCCGCGGTCGAAGGTCTCGACGATGTCGTGCCAAGAAGAAAGAAGAACGGTGACCCGGAGTTCTCAAGCAAGTTTCAAGACCATGCCGGGACGGACCGATACCCATTTCCATGTCTTCGGCCCGGAGGCCCGATATCCCTATCGGACCGAGCTGACCTACGCGCCGCCTGCTGCAACACCCGCAGCCTATATGGCGTTGGCCGAGCGGCTTGGCATCGATCGTGCCGTCATCGTCCAGGCCAGCGTCTATGGATCGGATAACAGCCGGCAGCTCGATGCGATGCGCGAAATCGCAGGCGTGGAAACACGTGCAGTTGTCGTCGTCGATCCCGATGTCTCGGACGAAGAACTCGACGAGCTACACCACAAGGGCGCGAGAGGCGTGAGGTTCATTGCGACCCGGCCAGGCAGCTTGCCGCTCGCACAGCTGGAGCGAATTGCATCCCGGATTCGGCGATGGGGCTGGCATGTCGCGCTGATGCTCGACGGTCGCTCCATCGTCGCGCTTGAGGACCGGCTGCAAAAATTGCCGTGCCCCTTCGTGATCGATCACCTGGCCGATCCCGACGCCCAAAAGGGAACGGAACAACCTGCTTTTCAGGCTCTCCTTCGGCTGCTCCGATCGGGCAATTGCTGGACGAAGATTTCGGCGCCGTATCACATGAATACCGCTGCACCGGCTTATGACGAGCTCGAGCCGCTCGTCGAAGCCTTATTGGCTGAGGCACCGGATCGTCTGCTGTGGGCGACCGACTGGCCGCATGCCGCAACGCATGGACCGACCCCTGACGCGACAGATCTCCTTTCGGCGCTTTATTCGTGGTGCGACGAAACCGTCCTGACCAAGATCATGGTTCGAAATCCGGCGGCTCTGTACGGATTTGGCTGATGCAATGCTCGATCATGACCGTTGGCAGATGCGGCTCGTGTGAGCACCCGAGGATGCGGCTCCGGGCAACTTGAAAACCCTTCGTACGTGAAGAACGCTTACAGAAAGAGGAAACATGCAGTCCGTCATCTACAAGCGCATTCCGCAATGCCCGGCAGACCTCCTGGCCGAGGTCGCAAAATATCCGGTCTCCGATTTGCACGAGGCACTCGGCCCGGTCGAGGGGCGCATGCAGCTCATGAGCTCGCGCATGCGGCCGATCGCGCCAGGCCAGCGGATCGCGGGCCAAGCCGTCACGTCGTATAATTTCCCTGGCGACAACCTCATGATCCATGCCGCCCTCAACGTCGCGCAGCGAGGCCAGGTGCTCGTCCTCGTCAACGGCGGTGGCGCGCACGGCTCGTTGTGGGGCGACGTGGCCGCGACCTTCGCCAAGCAGAAGGGGATTGCGGGCATCATTGTCGATGGTCCGGCCCGGGATGTCGCTGCGCTGCGTGAGCTCGGCTCGCTGACCTGGTCGACGTCGATCTCCTCCAGTCATCCCGAAAAGCGCGGCCCCGGCGCGGTGAACGTGCCGATCGTTTGCGACGGCGTACGTGTGGATCCCGGTGACGTGATCGTCGCCGATGATGACGGGGCGCTCGCGATTCCGCTGCGCTCGCTCGAGCGTGCGGTGAAGGGCGCACGGGAGCGCAATCGGAAGGAGATCGAGCTGCGCGACCGTCTGAAGACCGGCTCGTCGTTGTTCGAGCTGCTGCAGATGGACAAGAACGTGCAGGCCGCCGGCGCTGAAATCAGGGATACTCTCTGGATTGACGGCTGACCGGACGGCGTCCCTGGCGCGAGGTCATTTCTTGCGCCGCTTGCCGGTGTCGGCCCGCTCGGCAGAATCTTCTGCCGGCGGATATGGGCCGCGATAGCCGAGGATCTGCGAGATCTGTTCGGCGGCCTTGAAGGTCAGCCGCTCGATGTGCTCGCGCGCAAGCAGCAGGCGCGCGGTAGGGCCGGCGATCGTCACCGAGCAGCTGACGAGGCCGGCCTCGTCAAAACAGGGGCTCGCGATGCCGGTGGCGCCATCAATTATACCATTAGCGTCGACAACGACGCCGCGGTGACGGATTTCGGGGAACATGGCGACGAGTTCCTCTTTCGAGGATGTGTCGTCCGTGAACTTTACAAACTTGGTCTGGGTCAGATACGCCGTCTGAACATTCTCTGGTAGGAATGCCAGCATCGCCTTTCCTGCGGCCGTACAATACAGCGGCCGCCGGTTGCCGATGCGGACCGCAAAGCGCAGCGGCTTTTCCGATTCGATGACATCGACGTAAGATATCTCGTGGCCCTCCTCGGAGAGGACACCGAGCAGGATCGTCTCCTCGGTCTCTCGTGCGAGCCGCTCCAGGACGGGACGCGCACATTTCGGGAACGATCGAGCCTGAGCCAGGCTCGCGCCAAGCTTGATCGCTTGATCGCCGAGAATGTAGTGGCCGTTGTCGCTGCGAGCATATCCCCCGCCTTCGAGCGCGCGCATGAGGCTGAAGACGCTCGTTTTCGGCAGTTTTAGGCGGTCACTGAGCTTTGCCAGCGTAAGACCTTCCGGTTCGGCCGCTAACGCCTGCAGGATATCCATCACCCGAAGCGCCGAACGAGGGCCGCTGAAGGCCCGTTCGGTTGTCCTCGCGTTGTTGGACATTTGTTCGTCGTGGCGTTTCATCGGTTGATCTTACTTTCATTATTCCTGTCATTCGATTAGCCAGAGCGCAAGCAGCCCAAGCGAGCATCAGTTGAGGGTCCAGATAGACCGTTCTAACAGCTATAGGTTATACTCCACGCAGCCGACCGCGACGCGGCTGGCCGTTGTCTACCCATGTCATCGCCAATGGGGCGGATTGGGCTCAGGTGCTGAAAGAATATGAAGATCTCCCCAGCCATGCCTCGCTAGGTCCGTTTAATCGGCGTGGAACGAGAAGCGCACGAGCGCAAGCTCCGACTGCACGACCCTCGGATGCGTATCGAGGGTCAGAGCCGAGCCACATTGCGGATGAAGCCGTCGGTCCTGTTAGGATGTGAGAGCAGGGCCGGGGGGCTGAACGGAAAAAGATCAGTCTTGATAAAACAGCCTTCCCCCTATGCGTAGGCTCTGCCCAGAATTACTTCTGGACTTCACCGGGCGGTTGCCCGGTCCTGGGCCAGTTCCGCAGCATTCCATGCTTATCCGGGGCGGCCCCGAAAGTCTCACCTTGCATTGAGCTACTTGACCCCGGGGAGGGGACCCCAGCCAACCGGAACTTCAGTATTTTCGTTTATTTCACTTGTTGCGTTTATTTCGAATATAGCCTACATACAATGCCGTACCGAGGAGAACAACGATTACGATGCCAGCCTACGCCGAAGAGCTGGGAGGTACTCGCCTGCCTTCCGCGAGCGAGAAGGCGGCAGCCAACCAGCTTCGTCAAATACTCGCGTCGCATGCGACTGGGGATGCCAAGCTACGCGTGCTCGACGATGCTCAAAAGGCTGCTGAGATAACCTTGTCGCCGGCCCTGTCGAGCCTCTTAATGGAATTGCTTCGGCACATCGGCCGCGGCGATGCGGTGACCCTTGTGCCTGTGCATGAGATGTTGACCACACAGCAAGCTGCCGACATCCTAAATGTCTCACGTCCGTTTCTGGTTTCTCTGCTAGAGAAGAACGAAATTCAGCACGTGACAGTGGGGCGTCATCGCAGGATTAGGGCAGAGGATCTATTCGCCTATAAGCGCACGCGTGATGAGAAGCGAGGCAACGCGCTTGCGAATCTCGCCGAGCTGGACGCGGAGCATCTGTAAGCTTGTTTGCGAATCGTTTCACCGCATTCGTCGATGCGTGCTCCCTTGCGAGTGCCCTCAAAAATAGACTGGCCTCAGGCAGCACAATTTTGATGCAGCTCTGATTTCGGATATTCCAAAATGAAGGTTGTGCAAATCAACGAAAGCTGACTGAGATCAATCGCCTGCGTGTAAAACGACCCGCTGGCTGTCTCCTGCACTCGCGCCACTCTCGGTCTCTGCGCCGAACTAGCGCTATCAAAGGCAGTATTCCCGCGACTGGACCACCGATAGATCATCGCTTCCAACTGCCCGCGAAGGTCAATCGAATGCTCTGCGTATTCAGCCCGACTGTGATCGCACCATCGGCTCTGCAGCGTGCGCGTCCGATACCTCGCCTGCTGAGGGCCCACCAGCCTCTGCTTTAGGGCGGGGAGTGTTGCGCTCCGTCTCCACGGCCTGGTTGCAAAGCAGGACGCGTGTCTGCAGACCGGAAACCTCAAACCAAGGCATCTTCTATGGAATTGGAAGCACGGTGATTCTGATTTTCGTGGTGAGTCCGGGAGAATGCCGTTCGTCAGCTGATCGTCAGCCAAGCCGTCTATCTAATTAGGCTTCACGTTCTCGCCTGGATCGGAGTTAGAATATGACGGGTATTGGCCGGCCTGGCAAATCGCTCGTTGGGGCTCCCGGAGCCGACAGCACTTGGGACTCGAGCAGTTTGCGTTCAGAATCGAGTCTCGCCGCTGGGGAGGGCGGCCAATCCTTCTATTCCATCGTGGAGCGAATGCGCTCTTGGCCTCAGGATAGAGCGGCGTTGGTCGGCAGCCAGCCGCGAACTTCGGATATGGCAGTCCCCATTTCATCGACGGGTGACGAGATCAAGGCAACAAAGCGACAAATGGAAAGCCTGCTCTCGGAAGTTGGCGCTCGCAGTAAGGCGGCCATGCAAGCGCGGAGCTCGTCAGAGGCACAAGAGCTGATCGACAAGCTCATCCAGGTCGGCTCAAAAGTTCTGGAGTACTACGCCAGCCTGCCCCAGCACGAGGCGCGCAGGATTCTGTCTGACGATCAGGCTCGCGGTCTCCGGGACGAGGTGCTCCATGCGGCGGAGCAATGTAACGCTCTGGCCACCCCGACCATCTACGCCTTGGAGCAGAGCAGGAAAAGTGCAACCGTCGTGCTCCAACGGATGCTATCCAACACTCCCTCTGACCTACTGAACCGAGCGGTTTCCGGCGTAGCAAACCGCTATGCGGACTGCATGGAGTGGTGGGGAAAGAAGGCGTTGCGTTCGGAACGGATGCAATGCGTCTGCGCCGCTACTGCTAATTTACCCAATGTAACGGCCCAAAAGCGGCAGGCCGACGAGGCCGCACTGCGGCTGCACAGCGGTTGGGCACTGCACACCAAGTGCATGCATCTGCAATCGCAGGTCGCTCTCGCACAAATCATGATTGAGCCTCTCGAAAGCACGTTCGACCCAGCCACGAGGGAAATCCTCATGGCCGAGAACGGACGGGCTCGCCTGCTCGGCACTTTCATCGATGACGTTTTTCCGGCATTCATATCGACAAAGGACGCAGTTCTACAGAGCCAAGGACGCGCACTCGACGCGGCGCACTGCGCGGTCCTGGAAGGAGTTATGGAGCGGCTTTCTGAATTTGCGTTGGGAGTGCACAACCTCGTTTCAAAGCTAAGGGGTCAGGGGACCGGTGACGACCTGCCATTGAAACTGTTGCATCAGATCGTGGAAAGCGCGTGGGTCACTGCACACGACGTTATGCGGCTGCTGGATCTACAGCCCAAAACGTCGGCCATCAATTCACCGGCGGTCGAAGCAGGGGCTGCGAAGCCGGCCAACGCTACGCGAGAGGCTGTAGCGGCCGAAGGCACTTCTGCGCGCAGGAAGGGTAAAGCCAAACGTACACCGAGCACTCTCGCCGGGAGTTCGGCACGCGACGGGACGCAGCTGCAGATCGCTACAACCGACAAAGCCACGGCGCCAGCAGCCAAAGTTGTGGTGCTCTCGGATCTGGGTACGAAGAAGCTCGTGAGCGCGGAAGAGGCGCATGCGAGGGCGACATCCTCGGCGACGGCACACTTGGCGATCTGGCAGGCCCCGCCATCAATGGAGACGCTGGCGCGCCTACTCGAGCGGTTGGACGCACTTTTGCAGTTTGATCTGGCTGGTCAGCAACGGGCCGTCTCGCAAGCCCGCCAAATGAAGCCCGAGGACGCCGACCACGTTGTGGATGCCGTGATCGAGCGCCTGCAGACCCAGGCCGCCGAAATGCAGGCTTGTGAGGGTTCGCTCGCGGAGCCTGGTCGACGTATCCTACTCACGCCAACGCAAGTGCCCGAGGTGCATGGCAAGCTAGTCCGACTCAAGATGATGCGGGCCGAGGCGCAGGGGCTCGCCAAGACTTTGGACGAGCGAAGGGCATTGACTAGGATTGAATGCATGAAGACCTACGGCTTTCCGTCGCAGAAGTACCTTGAACAGTTGCGCGCGGCCGGGGAGTTGGCGCCTGCCGATCTACCGCGCGCGTTAAAGGGCGAGCCAGGGGTGCTGTTTCAGGTTAAGCTGCAACCCAAGGCGCTGCGCAATGGTGCAATGCCGAGCCCCATGTGGGTTCACATCCATACGAAGCGACCGGTACATACGGGCCAGTTGGCGACGCTGGATGACGCCGACTTCGCCGCTTGCCACGTCAAGTCCAACGAACAACGCGGCTATAATCAGCAGTGGCAGAACGCCCGGGCGGCGACGGGCTGCGAAAACGTCGTGATTCACCGCGGCAAGCTCACGCCTGCGTTCTGTAAGTCCTTGTTGGCCACAGTGCGTAGTGACATCCCACCCTATCGGCTTGCCGAGGCGGAGCAACTGTCAACGCAGGCCGCTCGACTTGGGATCTAGGGGCTTTAACGGTAGAGTACCGAGTGGCGACATCATTGGTCAGACCAGGAAATCCGAAGCCAGTGGGCCGTAATCGGGGTCGTGGGCCTACAAGCTGGCCGGCGACAGCTTGCGCGCGACTGTCCGGTCTGGCCGCAGCGATTGGAAGGAGACAAACTGAGCGTCGGGCGCACCCTTTCGCCGACGCGGACGATCAGCCCGCGTAAGTAGGTCAGGCAGGCTTTGTTGCAGCGAGTCGCCAGCGCGATGTTTCGACAGGAGATTTGGTACAAGTGTTGCAGGTACGAGGTGAGGTCTTCGATGCGGAAATTCTTTCGGTGTTGGGAAAGATCTATGATGAAGCGGTGGCGGCGCTGCCTGCAAGTATGCGAACTCCCGTCAATCGAACAGAGCTTGCCAAGCTGGTACTTAGGCGCACGGCCGCTGGTGAGGCCGAACTGGCTCTCCTAAGAAGGCTAACGGTGGCTATTGCGCCAGTCGCTTAGGCGAGCAGCGGTTGAATGCCTCTACTTGAATTCCAGAACTATAACCGCGTTACCACGGCCGGCGCAGGTCTTCGAAGATCCGGATCAACGTCAGCTGTTCACGAGCCGGTTTAGCATCGTTCGCCGCGAGCAGTCCGTCAAGCTCTACTGGCCATCCTCCCAGCTTTGGCCGCGGCTGCACTTGGCGGTCAAACTCGAAGGAGGTCTCCCCAGACCTCAGTACCTTTCGGACCGTGTTCCGCGACACCTTCGGGTCACAGGCGATCTCCTTGATCGTCTTGCCTCTGATGAAGTGCTCACGCCGTATTCGCGCAATCGTCTCCATGACCAGCATCGCCGACCACCTGCTTCATTCCAAAGCAGGCAGCGCAACAGCCCAACTGGGTCAATGTTGGGCGCGATCCCGGCTTAGGGGGGCAATATTGCAGACGATGACGTAATTGCGGTCGCGCCCGCGGCACGAAAGGTCCACTATCTTCAAGCCCTCCACCATCTTACGAATCGGAGGGGCTATGAAGCAATATGTTGGGCTGGATGTCTCGCAGAATGAAACGTCAGTGTGTGTGCTCGACGAGGTCGGTCAGGTCTTGTTAGAGGGAAAGGCCAAGTCCGACCCCGGGCGCTCACGGCACTGCTCCGCAAGCGAGCTCCACACGCCGAGCGCATTTGTTTTGAGACCGGGACGATGGCGAGTTGGCTGTGGCACGAGCTTCGTAGGGCTGATCTTCCAGTGGTCTGTATCGACGCTCGGCATGCGCAGGCGCCTTTGTCAGTGCTCGAACCGCTCGGATTCTCAGTCATTCTCGCGCAGTCGCGCTACGACTCTCCCCTCGCAGGATCGCCTGCTGACTGCACTGCTGTCGCGGCGGCCGGAGGCGATCATCATGGTCGGATCACCCGCAACGGAGGAGGGCGCTCGCCTGCTGCGGCATGCACGCAGTCCCGTAGGTGAAACACGGGAGCTGCCATCGTCTCCAATCGATGCAGTCGTCGGTTTCGATAACTACCAGGCGGGCGATACCGTCGCCCGGCACTTCGTCGCGCAAGGACGCAAGAACTTAGCGTTCATCGACGGCACCGACCCGCGCACGACCCGCCGCCGGCTCGGATTTCGCGACAACGCCGTTGCGAGCGGCCTTACTGACCCACGTCGGCTGATCCTGGACCGCAACACGGCCTGCACGACGCTGGCGCATGCGCAGCTTCCCGGCGTAGACGCCGTGTTCACGGCTAATGATGCTGCCATCGGTTAAATGGCGGGCTTGCGCAAAGCCGGTTCTTGCGCGAGGCCTGCCTCTGAGGCCCACACTTCTTTGAACGTTCCAACGGTTCCGCTACAGCGTCCAGCACCAACATCCGGCCGACGCTTGCGACCTGCGCCAGCATACACTTCGATACGCGGCCACAACGGTCGTCTTATGTCGTCCGAATAGTCGTCCATTGTGAGCACCCTTGCTGAAGATGACTTTTCTAGCGGGGATCACGCGACTACGCAACCGACGACAGCAGGTACTTAGGGACCAACTTCAGACTACACAATTTGATGCAAACTCAACTTCGGATATTACATAATGAAGGTTATACGAATCAATCATCTTCGATGCTGGAGCCAAGGCCCGTCCTTTGCTCACGAGCGAGCTCTCGCACGTTGCAACTGCCGCAACGCTTGGCGTCGGGTTTGTTTGCGCAGGCGTCGAACCGGCGTGATCGACGGCATCGGCGACAGTGTCGTGGCTGGCGCCGGCTCCTCGACCGCGCGGGCATCAGGCAGCTCCATTGGCTGAGCTGGTGCGGGCCGCGCCTCCATGACCGCGAGAACCTCGCGTCCCTTATCAGTGATGCGCCAGCCGCCGTTCCTTCGCTCGATGAGACGTTGGGAGAAGATATCCAGGTCAGGCACGCGGGCCGCCAATCGCTTCGTGCGTTCGGCCCAGTCCCGTCCGCTGGTGGCCAGAATCGCCATATCGCGCTTGATGTCCTCCAGGACGGCGAACCCGTCCGGATAGCTGACCAGCACCTTGAGAACCGTCACCTGGAAGTTCACTGCCCCACCCGTACGCGGCTTCCGCGAACTTACTTCCCTACATCTTAGAGGCACTCGAGACCTCCTGTCGACTCACGCCATTCATTCGTTGGTTTGTCTTGGAGGTGCGGGCGTGGTGATGGCGTAGCACTCCAGCTCGGAACGGTCATGCCCGCGTCGGGATTGAGGATAGTTGACGTGCAAGCTTGAAGAATTCACCCGCGCGCGGCGCCGCAAGCAGCCGCTTAGATTGCTTCCGCGATCCAGGACGCAGCTAGGCCCGCGCGAAGCGGCGGCGTTTCGCCACTCGCTGGTAGCCGCCAGTCACGTTGAGCCGCACGAACTCGGCGCAACTGACAGGCACCTAGCTGCAAGATCCAAGGGGAGAAGACCTTGACACTGTTCTTTATTTGTTCTAGCTGATAGCATGCGCATCGGTCTTCGTCGGGAGGCCGCACCGGAGCAGGTAGGAGATCATGAACGACAAAAAAGAAAAGGAATTCCACTTTTTCGTTGATGGGGTGAAATACGAGACCGAGCATTCTTATCTCTCCGGGGCCGACATTAAGCGGATCGCCAAGATCGAAGCGAATTATCAGCTTTTTTTGGAAGAGCAGGGAGACACGCCGGATCGTCCGATCGCTGACCCAGATACAGTGCCCCTGAACGATCGGATCAAGCATTTTTTTGCAGTGCCGCCGGCGACATTTGGACATGGAAATCATTGATAAGCAGTTTGCGGCGCTCCAACAGCATTTTCCCTTGGCGCGTCGAACCCCGATGTCCAACGGAGCTGTATTGGTTGAGATTCCGGAATTCGATCTTCCAGAAGGTTGGAGCATCGCTAAAGGGACCGTCATTTTTCTGCTGCCACCGGGATATCCTTCGGCACAACCGGATTGCTTCTGGTTGGAACCGGGGCCTGTTCGCTTGGTGGACGGCGGCGCTCCAACCGCCTCGAACGATGCCAATCCGGTCCCAGGGGGTGAGCCGCGAGGCACTTGGTTTTCGTGGCACTTGCAATCTTGGAATCCAAATCGCGACAACATGCTGACCTATGTCAACGTCATCGCGCAACGTCTAAACCCCGCACGATAGTGGACGATCTTCTCATCACCTTTGCCGATCTCGACTTCGTCCGGCGCTCCGTGCTGGGCGGTCGAACCGAGTTATGCTTGGTCTTGATGTGCGGCAGAACGTCTCGGGCCGACGGTCGTGCAAGGGTGTTGGTGCGAGAGGTCGTAGTGCCCGCTGAAGACGACTACACTCGGCGCAGCCAACTCGAAGCAGAGCTGCGGCCTGCGTTCATCGCCAGGTGGGCAAAGATTGCTGCGCGGACCAAAAGTAGCCTGGTGTTTGTGCATAGCCATCCCGGGAGGGCCGCGCCCGAGTTTTCGCGCATTGACGATGCGGGCGAGGAGGTTCTCGCACACTTCTTTCGGCATCGAACCCCTGACTTGCAGCATCTGGCCCTTGTTGTGAGCGACGGAGGGTATGCATGTCGCTACCTTGGAAGCGACCGACATCTTCGTCTGATTGCGGTAGGGGATGATCGACGAGTCCTGTTTGATCCCAGTCGATCACACGACCCTTCCGATCTTTACGATCGGCAGGTTCGGGCCTTCGGTCGTGCCGGGCAGAGCATCCTCCAAAGCCTCAGGGTGGGGATCGTGGGACTTGGTGGCACGGGATCGCTGGCTGTGCAGCAATTGGCTCACCTCGGCGTCAAGGAGTTCGTTCTAGTTGATCCAGATGACGTCGAGCTGACTAATTTGAACCGCTTGGCAGGGTCCGCATCTGCCGATACGGGGCAGGCCAAAGTCGCGGTGGCCGAGCGATATATTCGCGCAGTTCAACCTCGTGCCGTAGTCACCTCTTTTCAAGAGAACGTCGTCTTCGTCGAAACCGCAAAGAAATTGCGAGACGTTGATGTGCTGTTTTGCTGCACCGATTCACACGGTAGTCGAGCCGTCCTTCAGCAATTAGCTTATCAATATCTCATTCCTTGCATCGATATCGGGACGGTTATCGCCGTTAAGGGGGGCAAGATCACTCACATTACCGGCCGCGCCCAGATGCTGTCGCCTGGATTGGCTTGCCTCACCTGCGGTGGCCTCTTGGACGGTAACGAGGTCCGCCGCGACATGATGTCGGAGGCCGAGCGCAAGCAGGATCCTTATCTCGTCGGCGCTCGTGAACCTGCGCCCGCGGTGATCTCGATCAACAGCACTATTACCTCGCTCGCCATCACCATGTTCTTGTCCGCTGTTGTCGGCGTGCCATCGCCGGCGCGGCATCTTCTGTATGATGGTCTGAGAAGTCGCCTCCGGTCGGTCAAGGGTGAGCCCGTCCAGGACTGCATCGTCTGCTCGCGGGCAGGCGTTTTGGCAAGGGGCGATGGATTGGCTCTCCAAGGCCGTCTCGCTCAAAATGTCAATCGTTGACGTTACAGCTTTTGGTCGGTCGGAGGTTGGCTGGATCGGCGCCGATCCCCCGGCTGAGGCTAAGGCGCCGTTTCAAGACCGCGGCCTCACGATCAGACAACAGCAGATTACCGCTTTTCAGCCGATGGAGCCTGCTCTGTTGGCGAGCCTTGCCGCCGTCGTAATCGTCCAGCAACAAGATTACCCATCAAGATTCCAGCGAATCGTTCGAAGCTGCCTTAAGCACCTGCTTGATTACGAATGCCGCGTCTTTGTCGTGCCGTTCGGCGTTGCTGGTCTTCCGCAAGTGTATAGATGTCTGGAAGAGGCGCGTGTGTTTGCCAGCAACCTTCCGAGCGACGTCCTGCGCAATCAGTTCACGTGGCAGAGATCATTGGGCGATCCGATGCCTCTCCCCCCGCTGCCGCACGTCACCATCTTGTCGCCCATTGCCAATTGGTCGGAAGCGGCCAACTTCTTGGTTCGGCATCTCCCCGGCGAGGCCGTACAAGAGTCTGTCAGTTTCAGCTTCGCTCCCGAATGCGAGTTTGGAGAGAACGACGCTGGTGTTGGCCAAGTCCTTCTGAAGCGCGCATTCAGAGGTTACACGGCCGTGCATTTCAGTCCAATGACCGAAGGCCGGTCCGGGGCTGCCGTATACCGTGCCTACCCGGTCTTCGGCGCCTTTCATACTATGCCGCGTTTTGTCAAACTCGGTGATCGCAGCAAGATCTTTCAAGAATTTCAGAATTACCAATTGAATGTCGAGAAATACGTGCCTTTCAATCTCGGGCCGCGATTGAACTACGATTTATGCTGTCTCGGATCGACACGCGGTGTGCTGGTCGGCGATCTCATCGAATCCTGCGAGAGTCTAAGGCTTGCCGCACGGAGCGGCCGGGCCGGGCCGGCAATATCGTGCCTGTTCGATCGAACGCTGCAAGCGTGGTATCGAAATATCGAACGCCGAGATACGCCACTTTCGCAGACCCTGGGTCCGCGCTTTCCAAAGCAATTTGACCGGCGCCGGATGCAAAGGGCGCGATCGATCGGCTCGAGATGCGACCGCGATCGACTGTTTACATTGTTCGAATACTGCGCAAGTTCTCCGGTGTTATTCGCAAAGATTCATGGCGATCTCCACGTCGACAATGTTCAGGTGAGGGGGCACGAGGCGCTCGTCATCGACTTCTATGCCAATCAGGATGGACCGCTGGTGTGGGACATAGCGACCTTGGAGGCCAGCCTATTGGTCGATGCCTTCGATAATCATGAGCTCTGGTCCTTCGATGAGTGGTGGAGGTCGATTGAGCAACCGTATGGTGGTAAGCCGCTCGACATGCTGCTCGGGCACGGTGATCCGCGCGATCCGCATCGCTGGTTTCACGAAGCCGTGCGACAGATCCGGCACTATGCCGCGCGTGTCGCGTCAGCAGATCAATACGGAGCGGCTCTTGCACTGGCCCTTCTGAACAAGGCGGCCAAAGATCCAAACCTGAAAGGTCCTGAGGATGAGCGTCGCGCCGCTGCGTACGTGTTAGCAGAGCGCATTCTCAACAACAACTTCGCACCGCAGTGAGGCGAATTCATGGGCATCGTCATTCTCAACTTTCGGGCGAAGGTTTCTTCACGAGGCGAGGCGGACCAGCACCTGTCGAAACCCGGCGATGCTGTCCTGGTCAACCGCGGTGGTCCACGTTGGCTTGTGTTGTCCTGTCCTTGCGGTTGCGGCGAACGATTTCCAGTCAACCTCGATCCAAGAAGTGGGCCCGCCTGGCGTATCTACAATGCGGAAGGAGGAAAAATGAGTGTGTTTCCTTCTGTTTGGCGCGATACCGGCTGTCAAAGTCACTACATCATCTGGCGCGGACGTATTTATCTGTTCGGATCAGACAATGATGCGGAAACAGACGCTGGTATTGCATTGGACGATTTGCTCGAGCCAGTGTCGAAACGATTGTCGTCCGCCGCTTGGCGGTCATTTGTCGAGGTCGCCGATGACCTCGGAGAGATCCCTTGGGACGTTCTGGAGGCCTGTCGGACCCTCGCTCGCAAGCGGGTGGCCGAGGAGGGAACTGGCAAGCTGAGAAGCCACTTCCGTTTACGTTCGGCCTTGGGAAGGACGGACAAGGTCGACTTCACGGCTTGAGAACGTTTGCTTCAAACGGCTGCGAATATCGAAGATAAAATAGTCAGCTCGCGTACTCGTCACTTGATTGATCAGCACGAGAGCGCGTTGGGGCAGGGCAAGTTGGGTTGAATTGCTGCGCTGGCAAATAGCTCGTTCTGCAAATGCTCGATACTAAAAGAGGTTGTGATCGGCTAGGATTACTTGGATTCGCATAATGAAGATTATGGAATACTTTTGCAATTCTTGCGAATAGGACTGAAACGACCTTAGATTACTTTGATATACTTATTTCGGCTTTTCGTCCAGCCCAGCATCTCACGCCGGGTCACAGCTTGACGAGTGCCGCTGGACGTAACCACGACTGGTTTTTCGCCTGAGCCAACACTCAAGGGCCTCGACGGCCTGCGCGTGACCATCGAACAAATCGAGCCGCCGTCGACCGCGCCCACCGAGGCGCCCCCATTCACGCACCAATGCCGTATCGCCAAACAGCGTCGGCTCGATCGTGAGCACATAGAACCGCGCCATGTTACGGGCCGGATCGCGACGCTCGAGCACGAGATATTGCACGGTGAGTTCGGACATGCGCCAGAATCGCAATTACCGAATCGACCGTCCAATTAAATAAATGAACCGATCAGGGCCTAAGATTCAGAAATTTCATTGTGGCAACAAACGCCGAGGCCAAGCGTATCCGCTTTCCGCCGATGACCCCGTCAAGCGCCGCCCGATAGAGCTTATGCCGTTGCGTCGACAACTGCGCCCAATCGATTGCGAGGCCTTTAGCGGTACAGCCCGGTCATGGATGCGCCCACACCCGCCGATCGCAAGATCGGGCGCGGCATCGTCGCCTAAAACCAGGCGTGCCTCTCCAGTTTGAACTCGGCGATGCCATTTGTCGGCTGGTCCGTAAAATATTCACCGCTTAAAGTCTTCGTCCCCGACATCCCAACACTCATTATAGCCACGCCTCGATAAATCGTAGGAAGCCCAGGCTTAGTGTACTCAGCCTTCCGTCGATTCTCGAAGACGTAGTACACATGGTATTGCGTGCCGGTAGGATCGCGTGTGGCTACAACCGCCAGCGTAGTCGAGGTCGATTCCCTGGTTTCGAGGACAAGAGACATCCCGCTCAAGTGATGTCGGATCGTCAGCGTGGCATCCCTGAGCTCCTGCCTGTCGGGTGGACCATAGCGCAGCACACCGGTCCACCGGCCACCCAAATAGGGGAATGTCATACGCTGAAGTATCGGGATAGCACGCCATGCCCCGTAGATGACGACAGCAAGAGCAGCAGGTATGCCAAAGACATACCTGGAGAATATCCAGACGTCTTCGTAGGTGTTGCCGGTGAATACATCGGCAAACTTCAACCCTGCGAATATCGCTATCGCCAGACAGACGACTATCGTAAATAGAAGCCGGGTCTGAAGAAAGTTGATCATGTCGAAGACCGAAGCCGCGATGACTGGAATAGACGAAATCTTCAGGATTCTGGCTGGACGTCCAGCAGCTTTCGATCCGCTGATTTGCTGTCTCTACCATCAGAATAACCTACCACGTTTCGCCGAGCCAATGCCGCGCGATCCTTCCCCCGAGGTGGGCCAATTCCTCGACCAGAATTTTGCGGAGACCGTGCGAGCAGCAATCGCTTTTAACGAGGCGATTCACGATGGAGCGATCATGGCTGCCGTAGATCATCATTCGCGCTGTACCATCACGGGGTGGTCCTACCGCCTCTTCCCTCCCCCCTCAGAGATACCCCCACCTGTCAACAAAGGATCGGCGTTCAACAGTTGCGTGGCGATGTCCCTCGTTCCCGGGATCCTGGCTCTCTACCTGGTCTCCAAGGGCACGACGTGGAGATTCGAACGCGGCAGCGTCAATAGGCTTTAGCGGCCCGACGACTTAACTCGGTATCTCGATCGACTCGATGGCGCCTCGCGCCACCCCCCAGGGTATGCCCAGATCGAACGTCAGTTGCGGCTTCTGCTCCTTGGCGACGTTCTTCACGAGATCATCGATTTCATGTGAGAGCGCCTTCATGCCTTCGTACTTCTCCTGTGTGTCGAAAATGAACCGGGAGCTGTCCGGGACGCGCAACTTCTTTGCTTCTTCAGGGTTGTGATACAGGTAATCCAAATGTCGCTGCACCTCCGCGAGGACCCGTAACTCGTAGAGATATCCGATTTTCAAGGCCGTCTGATCCGCGTGATACATGGTAGCGGCTATGTCGAAGCTGGGGAAATTGATCTTGGTACCCTCCTCGACCGCATCAGCCTTGACGTTCTTGCAGAGCCGTATGGCCTTCCTCAGGCCGCCGAGACACGAACTGCAACGATCTTCGATCAGCTTTATGTGTTTGAATGGGAAGTTCTCGATTGTCTTCGGCACTTTGCGATCGAGAATAACAACTCCTCGGTCGTGAATCTGTCTAGACTGCTGGTAGACGACGGTATCGTACCAGTGGGACGGAACAACATCCACCGGTCGCGCCAGAGACCCTCCAGAAACGGCGACCGCCTTCCCACCGGACGTATCGACGTCGGCGGCTGGAAAGTTCAATGGCAGGATCTTCTCGATCGAGGAACGTAGTTCGCCTAGCACTCCAAGCGAGTTGCGCGCCGTGGGAACATAGGTGCCTGCCGCGGGCCCCGACGAGTGGAATATGAGGAAACCGGTCTCCAGCACGAGCAGATCGACGTCGCTGACTCCCCGGATATGGACGTTGAGGGGCACCGACCCCTGAAGCCGAAATTCGACCGAATCGATGGATTTCTGGATTTGGTTGCCCACGCGCTCGGCCGTTTCGACACTGATTCTGGTGTACTCAGGTCCCACCTCCTGCATCGCGCCAAGCGCATATCGCGTGTAAGCATGCGACGGAGCCCTATTCTGCCAGCTTTCCGCAGCCAAGCTCTTCGACAACACTTCCTTGCGGGAAGCCTCGTTGAGTTTTCCAAGACGGTCGACGCCCCTGCGACGCAGGCGCAGTTTGTTCAGTCGACTATTGATGTCCCTTACCATGGTCCCTCTTCAAACTAATCGTGCCAAATGTGAAGCGGCCGTGACCGTTGAAATACTCGCCCTCTGCTGATTCCAGATCTTTCGAGAAAATAAGCATGCAGGAACCGAGATGGCTTCTTAAGTCCACCTCTCCGATAGCCGGGTCGTTCCGATAGTTGTACAGAAGCCTATATCCCTCTGCGTCGTCGCAGATCAGGGCTGCCCAATGCTGTCGGAGCCCGATTGATCCGTCTTCAGCCTCACTCGGATCTTGTCCCAGGTCTGAAAGATCGTGAGGGTCGCCCTCCATGCGTAGCCGAGGCTCCCGTCGGGCTTGAGGCTTCGTCCTTCGCAGGACCAGCTCCCAGCGAGATCCGGGACCTTCAGCGCCGCATTCAGAAAGGGCCATCGCCACGCGTACCGATCGAGCGTCCAATAGAGCGCCGCAAAGACCATGCCCGCACCGACGAGGGAAAGGACCGATGGTGGCAGGTTGACATTGAGCCCGAAGCGGTTCGCCACGTCGACCACGGAAAGCAGCGTGAAAACGATCGCAGCCGATACCGACGCGGCGATCAACGTTAGGTAGCGTCCGACCTTGGCTCGGTTCAGTCCACCGTGCAACGAATAGTCGTGTTGTTTCACTTCAACGTTCCATTTGGCAAATCTCGATTGCGACACATTGACCGAAACTTTAACCTCGATGATCCCGCACTAGCTTTCCGGCCCCACGAGTAGCTCGCATCTCAACCTGCTCGCGGCCTTCAGGCAATCTGCCGATGTTACGCGTTGGATCCCTCTTGCGTAGTTCACACGTGATAGAACGTCGGCTTGGTAGGCCGATGTGCCAACATATCGATGACGCGCCTATCGTTGCACAGCGCTTGATAGCAACCGTCCGCCATCCCTAGCAGGGTCTTCCGCCGGCTCTCGGTCGCGAGGTCCATCCCGAGATCGGAAATCTGCTCGGCGGAGGGCTGCTCGTCGAACCTGATGTAGCGATCGCCGAGCTGATGCTTGAGCATGAAATCGACCAGCTGTTG
Organism: Bradyrhizobium sp. WYCCWR 13022; assembly: GCF_030435535.1. Lineage (NCBI taxonomy): Bacteria > Pseudomonadati > Pseudomonadota > Alphaproteobacteria > Hyphomicrobiales > Nitrobacteraceae > Bradyrhizobium > Bradyrhizobium sp. WYCCWR 13022. The sequence goes on along the minus strand of NZ_JAUIZJ010000009.1, from coordinate 226,855 downwards.
CTGCGAGGAAATGATGGTCGATGGAAGCCGGTTGTTCTCGAGCCAGTCCCTTTGGCCGAAATTGCGTCCCGCCGACGTCGGCAGCGAGAATTTGCTGGTGGTCGTGCCAATGCTCATCACCGATACGTCCTCGATCTTTTGATCCAGGAACTGGACAGCTTCGTGCAGCGCACAAAGGTCAGGTGCGTTCGCGACCACGCCGCCGTCAATGAAATAGCTGTTCCCGATCTCGGCCATCGGGAAGTACAGCGGCGCGGCCGCCGTCGCCATGGCGATGTCCGCGGCCTTCACCTTGTAATCGGTCATGAACCTCGGATTATGCGCGGTCTTGAACATCTGGACGCTTCCCTTGGTCATGTTGACCGTCGGAACAAGCACGCGCGTCTTCGCGTCGCCGAGCTTGGCGTCGGCGCCGAGCACGCCCTCGATCTTGCTCCGGAGCACCGTACCGTCGTACTTGGGATGTCGCCACTCGAACCACCGGGCCTGCATTTGCGCCAGCCGGCTTTTCGGCGTCTCCCCGCGGGGGAATATCTCTTCCCCGTGCTTGAGAAACATCTCCTGAATCGTCTCGGCCTTCTTTCCCATCGCCAGACCGAGGGCGATAATGCCGCCTGCCGATGTCCCCGAGATCAGGTCAAAGCATTCGTGAAGGGGGCGCTTTGCCTGCTCCTCCAGGCGCGCCAGGACCGAACTTGTGAACAGGCCTCGAAAGCCACCGCCGCTGAGAGCAAGTATCTGAAAAGTCATTGCAATCTCTAGTTTCGGAGCACGCTGTGGCATCGGAGATCCACCGAGGCTCGGGAATCCCGTATGAAATGTTCATTTTCTGTTCTACAATCTAGTGGACTCTCAAGATAGAGTCTGATTCGCGCGGTTGTGCGACTGGAGGGCATTGTCCACCGTCTAGATCTCCCTCGCTTTTCCAGATGGAGATCGGCCATGGCCAACGTCTCGAAAGTGCTGCACGCGTCTGGCGACGCGGCGTGTTTCCTGAAGAACCTGAACATCGCCGATACCGACCGCGCGTGCCTCATGGAAGCGCGCGAGAAGGTTCGAGATTGCCTGCGCAAGACGTTCGCGGCTTTGACCAAGCAGGAGCTCGGCGTGACAGTCCATCCCCGGTTTTTCACGCAGGGCAGCTTCGCATATCGGACCATCAACGATCCGTGCTGGACCCCGCCGCAGCAGATGGACCTCGACGACGGCGCCTACCTCCCGATGACGTTTATCCAGGGCGTACAGCGGCCTTCCGTCGCCGCTACCGCCTTCTTCAAGGTGGTTGACGCCGCGCTCGAGAAGCTCGCGAAGGAAGAAGGCTGGCAGTTCGGGAAGAAGCCGACCTGCTCGCGGCTGGTGATCTCGTCGAACTCGCACATCGACGTGCCGCTGTACGCGATTCCAGATGCGGAATTCGAGAAGCTCGAGAAGCAGATGAAGTCGTTCGACGCTATGGCCCGCGATGCGCGCGTCGACAGCGATGATCGTTGGGACGCGCTGCCGTCGGACTGCGTCCTGCTCGCCCATCGCGAGCACGACTGGATCTCGTCGGATCCGCGCAAGATCCGGGACTGGTTCGTCGAGGCCATCAAGATCTATGGTCCGGTGCTTCGCCGCGTCTGCCGGTACCTGAAGGCCTGGCGCGACCACCACCGCCCCCATCTCGACGACGTATCGTCGATCCTTCTGATGGTGTGCGCCTTCGAAGCGTGCGAGGACCTCGGCCGTCCGAACGTTCCCGGCCGTGACGACCTGGCGCTGCTGCGGATCGCCGAACGTCTTCCGCGCCTGCTGGAAGGCCCGGTCTACAATCCCACCGACCGCGACGAGCGCGTCGACGGCAGACTGAGTGCGGCCAGCCGCCGTATCGCGATCGACATGGCCAAGAAGTTCGATGCGGAGCTCACAGAGATCGTCGAGAAGTGCTTCGATCCCGAAGAAGCCATTGAAAGGCTGACCGCATTGTTCGGTGACCGCATTCCGGATCAGATCGATCTCGTCGACGTCACCAAGGCCGCGCATGCCGAGATACGCTCGCATGCTCCGAGGATCGCCGCCGCCCCCACGGTCGGCAAATCGACCAGTGCCTGAGCGGGACGACGATTCTGTCCGGCGCATTCACGACGCCTTCAGTCAGCGCAACTTCCGGCGCGACTTTTCGCGTCGTGGCCTTCACTACATCGGCCTTCTCGACGAGACCGGACTCAAGGTCCCGGCGGTCGTATCCGTCGACGACCTCGACTTCATCAGGCCTCCGGTCATTTGCCTGACCGACCCGGAAGCGGGATCGAAGGGGCAGGTCCCGCATGTGCTCCGCTCGGACGGCACGTTCTGCTATCTCGACCGCAAGAGCGTCGTGCTCGACCGCTACAAGCCCGCCGAGACCATCATCCAGTGCCTCGAGCGTGCGGACCAGGTGCTGCGTGACGCCGTAAGGGGCCGCCTGGTCGACGACCTCGCCGAGGAGTTCGGCGGCTACTGGTCGGACGGCGAGGTCTTGGTCGATCTGCCCCCTTCTTTCGAAGGCGACGCGAAGGTCCACATCCTCAGGCTGGACCGCGATCCGGAGCACAAAACCATCGTCGTCTCCCACGACAAAACAAGTTTCGCGAAGCTGCACCGGAGGAACACCGTGAAGGATCCTGGTCCAGGTATCCTTTGCCCGATAATTCTGGTGCCGCCGCTTTCGTTCGATCCGAAGCTGCCGTGGCCGCCCAAGGATCTGGCGCAGCTCAACGGCTGGCTGAAGAAAATGGCCCCCAATGCGCTCGGATCGATCGAAGCGGCGTTCGCCAGGACGAAAGATCTCCACATCCAATGGATCTGCCTGTCCGCGCCGAACGGAAGGTTCTTCGTATCGGCGGAGATCGCCAAACCCTATCGGACGCCGGAATTCCTGAAGAACAGGCGAGCCAGCATCGCGCGAACGCTCGATCGGATACCGGCCGCTGTCGAAATTTCGGGCTATGTGGGAGTCCCCGCCGATGAAGGCTATGTCTTTTCGAGGAATCTCGGTCACATGAAGAACCTCGCAGGAAAGCGCATCCTGCTGATCGGATGCGGAACGGTCGGCGGATTTCTTGCGCAGCACCTGGCTCAAAGCGGTGCCGGCGCCGGCGGCGGAAGATTGATGCTCGTCGACGACGACGAACTCCAGGGCGCGAATCTCGGCCGGCACCTCCTCGGCGCGCCGTATCTCACGTGGAACAAGGCCGAAGCCTGCGCCGATTTTCTGGGCCAGCAGCTGCCGCACCTGGACATCGGGTTCAGCTGCGATTCGATCATGAAGCAGCTGGCAATCCTGCAGCGGTACGACCTGTGCATCGATGCCACAGGCGAAGAAGCGCTGTCGATCGCGCTGAACGACTACGCCGTAAGAAAGCGTCCTGACTTCCCGCCGATCCTCTATACTTGGCTCGAAGGAAACGGTGCCGCCGCCGTCGGCTTCATGTCGCACGATCCCGATCTCGCCTGCTTCAAGTGTCTGAAGGTTGAGCTCGCAGGCGAGAAGAGATTCCGGCTGCTACGCGAGGGAGTGGAAATCGAGACCGCCCGGAATCTCGCGTGCGGAGACGCCCACTACATCCCCTTCCCCGTGTCGCGGGCGGCTAGCGCGGCCGGCCTCGCGTGCGACATGGTTCTCGATTGGGCGAACAACGGCGAGCGTCATCGCTGGCGGTCTCTCACGATGGATCATCGGACCGCCAACGAGGTGAAGGACGGCAATCCCAAGCGGGTCGTCAAGTGTCCCGCCTGCGGCGGAAGCGCATGATCTTTCTCGCGAAGGGCCGTCTGGTGACCCTCGCCGACGCCGTCGCGCAAGAGCTCGCGCGCTTCGCGGCTCCGCCGGAGTCGGATCGCGAGGCCGGCGGCATACTTTTGGGACGCTACCGAGGCCCGCACGTCGAAGTATTGAAGTGCACGACTCCGATGCCGGAAGACCGCCGCACCCGCTTCGGATTCGTGCGGCAGGACAAGGGCCATCAGGAAATCGCGAGCAGAGAGTGGTTCGAAAGTGGAGGGGCCGTGAACTTCGTGGGCGAGTGGCACACCCATCCCGAGCGGCATCCAACGCCGTCCTGGGTCGACCGGCGGTCGTGGCGCAAGCAGTTGCGAAGGCACAAGTCCGACCCTTTGGTATTCATCATAGTCGGTACAGCCGCGACGTACTGTGAGATCGGCTCCGACGGGCACCTCGTCGCCATGGGCAAGATCGGTTGAGCCGGCGCAAGCGCTGATCTCCCGCAAATCACAAGCCGAAGTCCCAGGTAGGCGAGCCGAAATGAATTCGGATCAGCCTAGTGAGTGCGGAAACAGATTGCGCGCTTCCTGCGATCAGCTTCAAAAGCCTCTTGCCGTCATCCATTTTATCGACTGCGAAGAGCGCCAATGCGCCCTTCATGACGGAATCGCAATCCTCGTTCGAGGCGACCGATCCAGCATATTCCACCTGATTGAAACCGATCGACAACCAGGCGCTGGCCATGTCGAGGAGCCGATTCCTTCCGCTGCCATCCGGTTGCATGTGTTTGTCCAAGGCGTGGACTCCATGCGCCAGAACGTAGGACAAAAGCTTGCCTGACGTCGTCTGAGGCGAGGGGTCTGCGATTTTCTCGAAGCAATCCGGCTTGGTTCGACAGTAATTCTGGTGATGCCGGACGAAGTCCAATCCCGAGATGTCCGACAACGGAAAATCATCCGCAACCATAAACTCTGAACAGAAATCCGGATGCCACCGCCACTTCCCGTCGACACGCCTCAATGGGCCGTCATCCTTCTCCGGATCGTACTTCGTCACCAACGGCGAAGCGATATCCTCGAACGCCATGAGAAAACGGAAGGCCGGCGGGTGGTAGTTCGGCATCGCCTCGACCCAGTAGATCTTCTTGTGTTTGACGAGTTTCTCCCAATCGAACTGAAATTCGACGGTCCCATAGAGTGACCCCAGCGACCAATTATTGGCCGACAGCCAGGTGACGCTGATGCGTGATTTGTTGAGCCGGCTCTTGTCGAAGACAAGCCCGGACTTTATCCGTCCGTCCTCGATGATCCGGCGGGCGACAGGCAGGTGCACGATATGCCGCACGGTAGTGAGTTCGGCGTACTTGTCGGCAATCTTGTATCGCTCCCATTCTGGCTGGGGCATTTCAGTCCTCGGTTGTCTTCGAGCTCCAAGTGTCGGAACCTGCCCTATCTATCGAACGAGAGGGATCGTCCTTCCGTCAGATCGCCAAGGAACGCGGCGCAACGCGATCTATCGGAGCATAGAGCAGACCGTCTCCGCCGATCTGAACCGGTCCGTCGCTGCGGCGCGCCCTCGCGTCGAGGCGTTGGCCTGCGAGAGCTCTCCGGATGACATCCGCATCGACCCCTACGAACCGGATCGAGTTCGGCATCGCTTGGGCGAGGGTCTGAGCTTGACCGAGGGGAAACGGCAGCACGCCAAGCGGCCCAACGGGTACGCCTAGATAGGTGGCGGAGTCCTCACCGTCAGACCCGAGGAACGCTCCCTCCAGAGGCCTGTTGCCGCCGGCAACGTGCTCCGCCAAGAGCTGCGATGCCATCTCGCTGAACCCCATGCCGGCCAGAAGGTAGCCGACATGAGCCCGGGCAATGTCCTGAACTATATCGTCCCGTTCGTGGGCCGACGGGGGTTCGCCGTGCGTGTCCGGATCCAGCACGTAGAGGAAAGCACCTCGTGGTGGGATTTCGACCCCCCAACGCGACATGACCGCCCAGCCCTTTGCGCGAACCGCGGTCCAGCTATTCCTTCCCGGCCACGTTCCGCAATCTCTCGACCACGACTCCCTTGAGTTGGCCGTCGGCAGTTTTTATAGGACCAGGCAACCCGGTGCCGGTGCCGTTCGATGCCTGACTGGTACCCTTTGCCTCGGCGACCGCAACTCGACCCGATCCGGAGCCGCAGATCCAATCCGGAAGCTCGGTCCCCTTTCCGGCTAGTCTGGTGACACGCAGACGCTTCGAGACGTTCGTTGGATCTCCGTCGATCGGTGTGAACCAATCGAAACCGTGGTATCGGGCGAGGTAAGCCCGGGCGAAAAATCGCCCGAACAACCCCGAAAACGCGCGCCGCATCTCCTTGCCGCGGCCAGGCCCCTTGCCCTTCCAAATGAGTCCGTCTCCGCCGGGGACGAGGAGCTCTTCGAACAGCAGGGCCAATGGCCTGCTCGATCCGCCACCGGTCTGAAGGAGCTCTCCGATGGCACATGCGGCCACGAAATCGGTATCCACCTCGCATTGGCCGCCGGGACTTATGCCGGAAAGCAACTCCTTTGGGCAGGCGCTGGGCGGCCGGACTACATAGCGAATCTTGTGAACGCTCATCTGTCCCCACGCCCCTCACAAATCTCCGTTAAAATCTAATACCATGCACGAATGTCGCAGCCTTTCCTCCCGCGCGACCATGGATTCACTTAGATTGCGCCGGACTTGTCCTGCAAGCGAAAATTGAGCAAAATTCTACCGTGCGGAGACAATCGACGTGGATGCATTCGTTTTTCTGAAGGGATTGCCAGCCGTTCTCGGCATCGTGGGCTTCTTCGTCTATCTCTGGGCCGGCCAGTACCGCATCGGCGGTGACCTCATGAAGGGCGTCGTCGATAAGCTGCGCGCCGCTCCAAATGTCGACATCAAGGATTACGCATCGCTCACGCCGACGCGCATCGGTCAATTGATCGAACGGGACACGGCCGTCCGCAGTGTGGTGAACGATCAGGACGTGAAACTGATCCGCCTCATCGTCATTCTCCATAACGTCTTGACCTTGATAGTGCTTCTAGTCTGCGCCGCACTCGTCGGCCTCGGCATTTGGCTCATCGCAAGGCCTGAGCCCCTGTCAATCGTGGCCAGACCGCCCGTTGCCGCACGTGCGAACGCCGACCTCGCGCTGACCGTTCTCGATCTGGTGAAGGTCGAATGGGATGCGAAGGGGCTGACCGAAAGCGTCAGCGTTTTCCTAGAGAACGTCGACACGAATGCGAGAACGAGCAAGAAGGCGGTATTGGCGGACGTCCGGAGCGTGACTTTCAGTGCCGACGATCTCCACGACGTCGCGAGCAACCGGAATTATCGCGGTAAGAACCGGGTACGCACGGTCATCGAATGGAGTGGACAAACCGTACATTCGGACATCGCGGATATCCTCGTTGGAATCAAATACAGGCTGATGGTCGGTGGGAAGCTGATCACTCCGCAGGGAAGCCGGTCGATAAATACTCTTTTGGCTACAATCGACGACAGTACGGAGCAGATGCCACGAGAATATTGCTTTTCGGTCGACTTCGCCGGCTGGAGCCACTCGAACTCGGCCTTAGTGGCTCCCCTCAAAGCCTGCAACTCCAAGGCGGAGGTGAACCTGCCCTTCCTTCAGCAGGTCGAATGGGGCCGCCCACCCGGCCTTGTTCTCAACGATCCTCTGGCCGACAGACCTATTGCTCGGCTGTGCATTGCCGCGCCGCAGCATTCCGGCAACAATTGCTGACGGACCATGTCGATGGCGGCACCTGCACTGCCTTTCCTTGGAGAGAGATCATGACGGAAGTGAATAGTGAAAACCTCAAGAAATGGGCCCTTGCTATCGTCGCCGAGGTCGAGCCTGACGACACGTTCGTCGTGGAAGACGGCTTCGATGCGCTGGTGGAAGAATGGCATCGCGCGGACGCACAGGATGAGGGCCGCTTCATCGGCGGGGCCGAAGTCGCGACTTTCGCCGCCATGGTCGCTCCGTTTCTTCTGGCGTTCTTCGGGGACGTCGCCAAGGACGTCGTGAAGGACAGAGTAAAGACGGCCATAGGGTCCCTGCTCGATCGGGTGCTGGATCGTCGTGCCAGGAAGGACGACGTGGAGAAGCTTCGCAAGGAAGTGTCGTCGGCGATCAATAAGAGCCGCTTCTCCGCGGCCGAGAAGGCTAAACTCGAGGCCGGTTTCGCCAAGCTGTTTGCCAAGGTTGGCCCGAAGAAATGAAGGGGACCCATCCCAGGAGTTTGCTGCGCCGCCTCGGCATTTCCGACGGCCCCGCCGCGGCGGCGATCATCATCTCGGTTTGTCTGCAGTATCTTTTTCTCGCAAAATTATGGGAGGGCTACCCGATACGGTACATGGGCGACGTCATCCATCAGAACGTCGTGCTTTCGATGATCGGCCTGACCGTGCTTGGCGCGATCGTCATCGCAGCTGCATCGCTGTACCGATGGCGAAACGGAACGAATGCCGCGTCGAAACTAGAACGACTTGCCGTGAACCCGTCCTTCGATCCCATCCGATCAACGCTGGAGCAGATCGCGGCACGTTCGACCCTGCGTTCGCAGCCTCGCCTCCTGTACACTCCGAAGAACGGTGACGCGTTGGAAGCCAGAGAACGCGTGACGCCGTCCGGCGATGCGGTCGTCGTCGGTCTCAATCAGCGTGCTAGACAACGCGATCAACCACGTGCCTTCGAAGCCATGATTGGGCATGAAGTATCGCACCTCGAACTTGGCGAAACCTGGCTTGAAATTTGGGCAAGACGCGGCATCCTCCTGCATTTTCGAACGCTCGGCTGGGCGGTCGCGATATTCTGCCTGGTGCTCGGTTTCATCGATCGCAGAGGCATCGGCAGCCATCCCCCTTTCGGAGGCTTCATTCCGGTCTTCGATGGCGCTATCTTTGCCGGCCTGTCCTCCCAGTTCGCGGTTCTGATCCTCTCGAGCGCGATCGTTTTCGTCTATTCATACTTCTTCGTCGTTCGCCGCGAGCACATCCACGATTTCCGCGGCTCCCAACTTGCCGGAACGGACGCCTTGGCCGACGTCTTCGCCGCCCAGCAGCCGCCGGCGTTCCGGCCGTTCGACGCCTTCAAAGATTTCTTCAATCTGCATCCTGATCCGGCCGCACGAACCCGCGTGATCAGAAATCGTGACCTGATCCTGATTTCGGTGATCCTGTATCCGTTGGTCATGTCGGGCTTGCAGCCGTTGACATTGTTGCTGACGGCGGGCTGGCGCGACTTTTTCGGCGTGGCGAGAGAGGCTTGGAATTTCGGCCTGACTGTCGCCTCCGGCCTCTTCCTGTATGCCGTTCTGCGCGCTGATCTTGCAAGGTTGGGTTTGGGTCTGCTTTTGGACCCACGTCGGTACGCCCTGTTCGTTCCGATCTACGCTCTGGTCGCGGGTCTAGCCACACAGATCCCGCGCATCGTGCTGGAAGTCCTATACGGCTGGCGTCATGAATTTTCGCTCGACCAGATCGCCGATCGGATTTGGAGCGGAACGCTGATCGGGGGTGCTCGCATCGCGCTCATGACGGCCGCCATCCTCGGCCTGCTCGCCTTCCTGAACGGCGTCCGCATCGCCGCAACCGGCGAAACAAGGCCGGGCAAATGGAGCGCTATAGGTGACGCGGTTGCCGCCATTCTGGTGGTCGGAGCGTTCACCATCGCAAGCCTATCGAGCCTTCAGTTCGCTATCGGCGTGCTGGCATTCTGCGCGCCTCTGATCTTCGCTTATGCAATATTGTTTGCATTAGTTTGTCGATGTCTGGACTGCGGTCGCAGGCGCACTTCTGCTCTGCGGCTGTCGACGCGATGCAGTTGCGGGAGGGACCATTTGTCTCTGCCAAAGCTTTGGACTCGACATCCATTCGAGGTCCAGCTGTCGGTACCGAACCAGGTGGACATCAAGGGTCGAGAGAAGCCGGCCTAAACTGGTCGGACTCGGCGAATGTGAATTCGCTTTCCTGGAGGGCCACTCCGAATTGCCAGGCGATCTTCTGCGGCAAAGCTTTGCGCCAGTACAAGCTCTGCTCGTGCAAGGAATGCGAGTCGCCTTCCAAGTGCTTCTTCGGACAGCCGCCCCAACAGACCGGAAGGAACGAGCAGCGGCTGCAATTGGGCTGCCGCGTTGGGTCGAAGCCGGTCCACCAGGCCGCATCGCGGCCGGGCACCATGTCGCCTCCGGCACGGCGGATGGCGACGGGGCGGTCCTTCTCGCCCACTTGAAGCCCGCACCGATAGTGATTGCCGTCCGCTCCGATCACGATCGAATCGTTGGCCAGCGCTGCACAAACGGAGGTCCTTGGCAAAGGATAGAGCGAGCGGGTTGTGGTTTCGTCGAGAGTTGCTTCGTCGGGGACCATCTGCCGGGACCGTTCGCGAAGTCTCTCAAACTCTTCCTCAGAAAGCTTCGTGCGGCTAAGAAATCCGGCGCGCTCGGAAAAGTCGGATATCCGTGCGAGTTGAAAAACGCACGGAAACGCTCTGTCGAACCAGCCGCGGTCCTTGCAGAAGGCGATGAAGCCGTCCAAATCGCATTGGTTTCCGTGATCGGCATTGAACCTTACGTCGACGCGTACCACCTCGAGCAATCCGTCGACCACCGCGGTCGCCTGATCGAACGAGGAGACAGACGGATCGGGCGCCCTGCCCCTTCTATATCGGCGTCTCTTGTCGTGGTTCGGTTTGAGGCCGTCAAAGGAAATCTGCACCTGCCGGAGGCGGTGTCGCCTCACGAAGCCGGCGATGTCGTCCGGCCAGCATGTCCCGTTCGAAATTACGGAAGCGGAGTAACTTACCCCGATCTCCTTGCATAACGATTGAAGCGCAGCGGACGCTGCATCGATGAAATCGACGTTGAGGAGCGGCTCTCCGCCGTACCAGTCGACGTGAAGGCTGTCCTTACCCGACGCGACAAGGCGCTGTCGGGTCCAATCGACTATCGCCGGAACATCGCCTTCTGCGAGAGCATCGCGGGATCTCTCTTCGTAGCAGTAGTAGCAACCCAGGTTGCAGTCCTGCGTCGTCGTGAGGGTGATGACCATAGGCGTCCGTCCACGCGCATGCCAATAGCGCTCGCGGATCATGTCTAGCTCGTCGAATTCGTGGTCGACGAGAAAGCCCCCTCGCCGTAGTGTGGCGAGGAGCGTACGCGGGATCGTCTTGGCGGCGACCCTCCGCGGAGGACCGCAAAGCAGCTGCGCAAGCTCGCGCGCGTCCTGGCCCGACAGCCGAACCGAAGCGCCCGTACCCGCGTTGTACAGGACGTTGTCGTCGCCTAGCGGGACGCAGAAGTTGTAGCGCGATGATCGCAGACGATGCCGCGCTGCAGTCACTTGTCGATATCGACGATGGCGAGGCAGATATTCGTGCCGTACCCGCAAAGCCGAGCACCGACGCGACCGGCCTTCTTCAGATCCGGAGTGATAGTTTCGACCTGAACGACGTGCAGCTTGCCGGGTCGGACCTTCAACTTTACGTCCTTGTCGTCGGAGACGATCAAGCTCACCTTCGGCTTCTTGGTCGGCTTTCGCGCCATGGCTTCCTCCCGCCCCGTTTCCGTGAACAACCTATGGTCGCACATTCTTCGCAATCGTCAAGTGCAGCCTTTTGCCCGTCCGAACTTAGGAATCCCTGACGGCGGCGTGCGCCTGGCATCGAAGCCGTATCGAGGCTAAGCGTCCAGCGAACTCGTTTTCAATCGCTCCACCGGGTTTCGCCGATGATGTGGGTACCCGACTTCGCGACGGCCGCCGACGGCAGGCACGTCGGCAAGTCCATCGGCAGGGTTGTAGCCGGTGGAGGACCGATTGAGACTTTGGTCAGGTGGCGTTCAAGGTCGCTTCGGCTGCTTTAATCTTGCCGAGGATATCCTCGAAAGAAGGGATCCTCCGAAGATCATGCCGGCCATCTTCTGGTAGTCCGCCTTCAAAGGTTCGAGCATGCCGTCGACCGGTACGATACCGAACGTTCCGGGAGTCGCCTGGTCGAGATCGAGAGGCTTCCGGTTGAAGTAGAGGCGGGCATGGCGAACGCAGCTTTCCGCGAGCTCCAGATCTTTAAGTGCGGCTTCGCCGTGTTCGGAGGTCAGAAGCCGGAATATGTCGTAGTAATGGCGCGACAATCGCTGCCCGTCCTTGTAGAGCTCCCCTCTGTTCTGGAACCAGTGTCGCTGTCCGTGTAGGATGATGATCTTGTCCCAGAACGTCCTCTCGGGCTTGATCGTCAGCACGTTTGGCACGGTGAGGTCCAGGCCGTCGGTGTCGGTGGCAGAATATGGACTGATCGTTTTCGTCTCATGCGGATCGAGCGCCGACTTAGCGCCGGATTCGATCTTCACGACGCGTCGGACGTACCGCTCGTCGGAATCCGCGAATGCGCTTGGATAGTGGAAGAGCAGGGATTGAGCGTCGGGGTCGTCCGGATCGGGCTCGATCTTGAACGTCAGTCCTTCGAGCTCACCAGCGGCGAAGTTCGTCAGCGCGTTCTGGAATTCGCCGTTAATGAAACTGCTGCACCGCTCCTTTATTTCGTCAAGCTTTCGCTTGCGTTCGTTCGATCCCATCGCGCGGAGATCGTCATCTGACGGGAAGTTTTCGCCGGGCAGGTCGTCGCGGAATACGGTGATGTCGATGTCTTCCGAGAACCGCTGGATCAGATCGAAGGCCTTCGAGAGTGACGTGCCGCCCTTGAAAAGCAGACGCTGCTCGATGCCCGCCTTGTTGTAGAGCGCGTCGAGGATCCAACAGACCCAAAAGTCCTTTTCGATGTTCTCCGGGGGGCACGAGAGACGCTGTCCGGTTTGTTGGAACAGTCCCCGCCGGTCTTCAGCGCTTGCTCGAATGATCTGCGGCAGGTCGGTCATGATCGCATCTCATTGGCCGCGGATCGGCGGGAGCGGATCTGGCGCCGTTGCGTCGGACTTGAGGATATCTTTTACGATAGGAACGAGCCAGTCGGGGAGATCACCCAAGTGGTCCTGCAAATCCTTTCGCATGCGGTGCCCGTCGTCGCCGTCGTTCAGGATGGACTTGAGGCGCTTTGCGATCTTGTCGCCATCCGAAGGAAGAACGTCGCGCAGCCAAATCAGAGCTTGCACCAACTGCGCGGCCGGGCGGTCAGCCCACAGAAGTCGACTTGGCGCGACTTTCTTGAAGTCGATGACCATTTGGTCGAGTTGGATCGGCTTCACGCGGGCGTCCGTCCACACGACCACCTTCGCCGGGACGGCGTTGGTAAGTCCCAAGTTGTTGGCGGCGGTTATTCCGTCGACCAGTACTTTGGCGCCGTCCCGTCTCGCGACCGCCTGAATCACCGACTTGTAGTCCGGTGGCGAAATCTTCTTCGTCAGTTGGTTGGTGCGAGCAAGATCGTAGAGACCTTGGTCGATGCGCCTGATGCGGTTGTCACTCCGGAGGCGGTGGAGGGCGACGTCGACAGCCGATCGAGTGCCGGTGTCCGCAAAATCGCGTGCGGTCCATACCTTGCTCGGCTGAGGGTCATGGCTCATCCGATCGTATATCTGGTTCGCTGTGCTAGCCATTTTACGGTTCCCTTGTAAGAAATTTGCGCCTTAAATCTTACAAAGTCAAGACCGCGTAAGAAATATGACTCATATTCCTTACGGCCGTCTAATTTCGGCGCCGGAACATATCGGAGCAGCGAAGCACCACGCGATGGGCCTCTTCCAGGAGCCATCGCGAGATTTCCGGCTGTTTCGGCGTCTTTGCCCAGTCAGATTACGTAAAATAGAGGATTCCCTCGGGTTGGTTTGGAAAAGTGCTAATTTACTTAGTATGGCTGAGCAAAAGGACAGAAAGCTAAACAAGCTCGAAAGGACTCTCCCTCAGGGGCTTCTGGTCGATGCTGCCTGGATGGAACGACAGGGTTATTCCACCAGCCTGCGCAGCCAATTGGCGCTTGATCCTGTTTTGTTCTCATCTAGAATATATTCCCAATAGAACGGCTCGCCCTGAGGCGTGGCCTTACGTCGACATGTCGTGATGCCTTCCGTGGAAAATCCCCCGGCCAGGTCGATATCGGCGACGCGGATGTGGACATCGAGAGCGGCGACATCGCAATCGCGCGCGGATGGTGTTCAATCCTGCTCTACGATGACGGGGGAATTCATGAGTTTCAAAGTAACCGCAGCCGGCGCTTCACACGAACCTACCCTGCATTGTCCCAACTGCAATCACGAGATCCGGTTGACGGAATCATTGGCCGCTCCCCTCCTCGCTGAAATTCGTCAGCGCTTTCAACAGCAGCTGGCCAGCAAAGATGCAGAGATGGAGCGTAAGACCGAGGCACTGCGGCTGGAACGCGAGCAGGTCGCTAAGGACCGCGAGCAAATCGAGGACCACGTTGCGAAACGATTGATCGCCGAACGTGCCCAGCTGGTCGCGGCCGAAAGCAAGAAGGCGCGAGAGGCGGCCGCGGCCGAGCTGCAGGCGAAGGAAGCGGAAGCCGCGGAGCTGCGAGCCAACCTGCTTACCAACAACGCAAAGCTTGCCGAGGCCCAAAAGCAGCAAGCCGAACTGATGCGACAGCAGCGCGCACTCGAGGGGGAAAAGCGCGAGCTCGACCTGACAATAGAGAAGCGCGTGCAGGCCTCAATCAGCGAAATCCAGATCAAGGCCAGGCAGGAAGCCGACGAGGCTGCGCGCTTACGCGTTGCAGAGAAGGACCAGACTATCGAGTCGATGTCTCGAACGATCGAGGAGCTCAAGCGCAAGGCCGAGCAGGGATCACAGCAATCCCAAGGGGAAGTACTCGAGCTCGAGCTCGAAGAGCTTCTGCGCGGACGTTTTCCGACCGATTCGATTGAGCCGGTTGGAAAAGGTGAGCTTGGGGCGGACGTTATTCAACAGATAAATGGCGCCATTGGCAAACCTGCCGGCATCATCCTTTGGGAAACCAAGCGAACCAAGGCATGGAGTGACGGATGGCTTGCCAAACTGCGTGACGACCAGCGTCGTTCCGCCGCCGACGTCGCTCTGATCATCTCTCATGCGCTGCCGAAGCACGTCGAGCAATTTGACCTAGTCGACGGCGTATGGGTGGCCCATCCGCGTTGCGCATTGCCGGTCGCCGTGGCGCTGCGCCAGGGGCTGATCGACGTAAGCGGATCGCGCCTCGTTCAGCAGGGTCAGCAGACCAAGATGGAGCAGGTTTATCACTACCTGACCGGCACGAAGTTTCGGCAGCGGGTAGAAGCTGTGGTTGAGAAATTCAACGATATGCGCGACGACCTGGACAAGGAACGCAAGTTCATGGGCCGGCAATGGGCCAAGCGCGAAACTCAGATCCTCGCCGTGGTGGAGTCGACCGTTGGCATGGTGGGCGATTTGCAGGCGATCGCCGGCAAAGCCATGCCAGAGATTCCGAGCCTGGATATGCCACTGCTTGAGAGCCACGCCGCTCCTGAACGAAAGGTGGGATGATGGCGGAAGCTGATGGCGAGCTCGAGTCGGAGAGCATACCTCGCTCCCGCCGCCTCCACCCGAGCCGGCGGACGGGATCGACTGAAGCTGGAGGCGTGAGGGAGCCAGGATAGCGGCACTCCTCGTCAGATCTCGTCTCCTCACCGGTTCAAGCGATTAGTCGAGGAAGCTAATCTCGATGCCCTTCATCCCCTCGCCGCTTCGCTGCTTACCTTTTTCACTTTGACTACCTGCCCGCCTTGCAACCTCTGATTATGTTGCTTTAAGACTTACTAGCGGGGACTCAGGTCGGTCCTGCAACTCGTCGCGAGGGTCCATGGAGTGGAAGGCGCACGGTTACCGGGTTGGTGCATCGAGCGAGACCTTCGATAGCATCCCAGAAAGCGCAGACGAACTTGATCGGTTCATCGCGCTACACCGCCGAAAGATCGAGCCGTGGCTCTCGGCGGTATTCCAAGCTGAGCATCTGAACCTCCTGCTTGGCAGCGGCTTTACCATTGCTGTGGGCTTCGCTGCCGGCGTCAAGGCGACGGGTATGGCGATTGCGACGGGGAAGTCGAAACATGCCAAGGCAATCCTCGTCACGCGACCGCAAGCGCCAAAAAGATGGGTCGCGGTCAAGCTAACATCGAAGATCAGTTGCGTAGCGCCATTGCTGTGCTCGATGGTCTTGACATCATCGATAAGGGGTCGGCGCAAGGTGTTCGCGACGACATTAACTCCGCAATCGCGACATTCCTAACCTCACTGCTTGCTACCGAGCGAGGTATTTTCGAAGCAAACAGTGCATCAGCACTGGCGACGGTGCAGTCATTTCTGCTCAGCTTCGTCAGCCGCGCCGCTTCACGCGAGCGTTTACATATCTTCACGACCAACTACGACCGGTTGATCGAACATGGCTGCGATCAAGCGGGGCTACGGATCATTGATCGCTTTGTGGGGAGCTTGCGTCCACTGTTCCGCAACACTCGGATCGAGCTCGATTATCATTACAACCCACCCGGGATCCGCGGTGAGCCGCGCTTTATGGAAGGCGTCGTCCGTCTGACCAAGCTCCACGGCAGCCTTGATTGGCGCTT
This sequence comes from Bradyrhizobium sp. WYCCWR 13022, assembly GCF_030435535.1. Lineage (NCBI taxonomy): Bacteria > Pseudomonadati > Pseudomonadota > Alphaproteobacteria > Hyphomicrobiales > Nitrobacteraceae > Bradyrhizobium > Bradyrhizobium sp. WYCCWR 13022. Next base: position 210,566 of record NZ_JAUIZJ010000009.1, on the reverse strand, counting down.
CGACCCCATCGCGCATCGGATCTATCGGTCAGAGACACCATTTGGTGCCGACGACGATCATCCGAGCTTACCAGATTCTCCAGTTGATACCGTGATGATCTATCCTAATCCGGCTAAGGACGTGGAGACCACCCAATATCCTTATGCGGAGCTATTCCGTGATTTCGCCTCGGCAACTTGCAGACCCAACTCGGTGGTGGTGACCTACGGCTACGGGTTCGGTGATGACCACATCAACCGTGTTCTGCTCGATATGCTGTCGGTTCCGTCCGCACACCTCGTGATCATCGCCTTTGAACTAGACGATCGCATCAAGGGATTTCTCAATCAAACTCGTCCTGCACAAGTCAGCCTCCTCGCCGGCAACCATTTCGGAAGCCTCCAGCACCTCGTCGACGATTATCTGCCAAAGCCCGCGCTCGATTACATCACCGGGCGTATGTCTGACTTGCTGAAGAACCGCGCTTTCGCAGATGCCGCTGCGGGCCTGGCGCCAGCCGAACCGAGTCAGCCGCCAGCGGGCTCTGGAGGAGGAACGTGAGCTCCCCGATCGAACGGCTCGCTGAACTGGTCATCGGCACGGTCGAGTCGATCTCCTCGGATGAGATCCGTGTGCTGCTCGATCTCGATGCGCCACAGGCTACTGCGCTCAACACCGGCACACCGATGAGCTTCCCAAGGCTCAATAGTTACGTGCTGATACCGAATGAGGCTGGTGCTACCGTCGCCTACGTCACGTGGATCGGGATTGAACGATCGCCGTACCCCAAACGGTCGGGGCTTAAGGATTTCGGCCTGATCGATCTGCCATTCCCTCTGCGGAAGATGTCGCTCACTCCGATCGGCACCCTGTCTGTCGCTCGAAACCGACGCGAGGGAAGCAGTATGTTCGAATTGAGTCGAGGAATCGTTGCGTTCCCTTCGGTAGGCGATCAGATACCAATCCCAACGCCGGAACAAATCACAGCTATCGTCGGAGCAAAGGACAAGGACCGCCGCGTTCGCATCGGCTCGTCACCGCTGGCTGCAGATACCTCAATTATGGTCGATCCCGATAAGATCTTCGGGCGGCACGTCGCCGTACTCGGCAACACCGGTAGTGGAAAATCCTGCTCCGTCGCTGGGCTGATCCGCTGGTCACTCGATGCGGCGCAGGCCGCTCTTGAGAATGGCACAGAACAGCCGAATGCGCGGTTTATTATTCTTGATCCTAATGGGGAGTACGCCAAAGCATTTGCAGATAGGGGCGGAAATATCCGCCTGTTTCGTGTCCCGCCCATCGACCTCAACAGGGGTGAACGCGCGCTCCGTCTGCCGGCCTGGCTCTGGAACGGTCACGAGTGGACCGCGGTATCGTTCGCACGACCCGGAGCGCAGCGGCCCCTGCTGCTCCAAGCGCTTCGTGAACTAAAGAACGGGCAGCTGGCGGGGACGCCTCGCCAAACTATCGTCAGGCGGCATTTGTATTCCTATCGCATCATGATCGCCGCTATGTTGGCCGAAGGTGCCGCGACCTACGCTGGCAGCGCAAGCAATCGGCGGCGCTGCGGCGAACTGCTAGACAACATTGCATCAGACTGCAGCAATATGACGGAATCCGTTGATGGTGAGCACAAGACAGCTCTGGAAGAGATAAGCAGCATTATCGAAACTATCGCTAATTCCCGTCGGTCAGGAGACTGGTTCAACTCCTTCTCAGTACAGGACATGGAAGCGGTGCGGAGGTCACTGCAGAGCTTCGTAGATCTGGTAGAGGATGCTTTCGCCATCGCGCATCTTACGGAAGATGCACCGATACCATTCGACGTACACATGCTGCCAGAGCACCTTGAGAGGATAGCAGCGACGGAGGGAGGTGCGTTGGCCGGATTCATCAGCACGCTCGGCATGCGCATCCGCGGCATGATGTCGGACCCGAGACTCGGTCAAGTGATTGGAAGTGACCCGGCGATCACCTTCGATGCCTGGCTTGACGCGTTCGTGGGCAGCAACGCCTCGGCCAACGGACAGGTCGCAATCGTTGACCTTTCGTTGGTGCCTTCAGAAATAATCCACGTAGTCGTTGCGGTTCTGGGACGGCTGACGTTTGAGGCATTGCAGCGCTACCGACGGCTTCATCCTGATGGCAAACCTCTGCCCACGACCTTGGTTCTAGAGGAAGCACACAACTTTGTTCGGCGAGGCGCCAACGAAGATGGGCCGGCAGAAAACCCGACCCAGCTCTGTCGCGAGACGTTCGAAAAGATCGCGCGCGAAGGTCGCAAGTTTGGTCTTGGATTGATGCTATCGTCACAACGCCCATCGGAGCTCTCGCCCACGATCCTTGCACAGTGCAATACTTTCCTACTGCACCGGATCGTAAACGACCTCGATCAGGCGCTAGTTGGACGTCTCGTTCCCGACAATGTGGCGGGCTTGCTAAAGGAGCTACCTAGCCTACCATCCCGTCAGGCAATTTTGCTGGGATGGGCCACGCCGATTCCTTTGCTCGTGGAGATGGATGAACTTGCCGAGGCACATCGGCCGCAATCGTCAGACCCAGATTTCTGGGACGTTTGGATCGGCAAGAACCCACGTCCGATCGATTGGCCCACCCTCGTCGGCGATTGGACCGGCAGTGCGCAGAATTGAACAGACTGCGCTCCTCGATCAGACGTTTCCATGACTGCCGCACGCCTTATGAGTCCGACGGGAGAAAACAAGGTGAGCTGGTGATCTCATTGCTCAATGGCTTGCAGGACGAGACGGAGAGCGAGGTCGAGTTCGTCGAATCCGCTATTGTCATTCGGCGTCACAATTGATCCCTTCAGCATCCAATTTTGCATGCCGAATGACAGCTTGCCCGCTAAGTTGAGTGGCGTAAGTCGGCCGGCGTCAGCAGGCGATGAGATCGCTTCGACGGAAACACTGATCCGGCAGCAAGTGCCCGAGCATTGCTAACTGCGTTTCGTGTTGCGGGGACTTCGTGCTGAGCACAGACGAGGCTAGGGCCGAGATCGATCGGATCGACACCATTGCAATCAACTGGCGCCAAGTTTTTGAGGATGAGGGTGTCGACGAAATCGAAAGAATAGCACCTGCCTTCCCAATAGCAGACTGCTTTCCCCGCAAGCTCGTCTCCAGCCTTAGAGAGCTCAGCCGACTTTGCCGGCTGCGCTGGCCTTGCTTTTTACGGTCGTACTTCCACCGTTGTGACTGATAAGCACTTCTCTACGAGATGGAGAGCATGACCTTATCCCAGTTAGAGAATCCCTCCGCGAAAAAGGCCGGTCTTTTCGACCCCCGATCCTTATTCGATCGTTCAACTGCGCTCTCGACAAAGTCAGACGTATCGGCATTCAATGCCCGCACCACCTCTGATACAATATGGGGCCGACCACCGATGAGCGTGACCTCCGGCTCCGAGCGGCTCGATGATACAATCGGAAGTTCGATAAGCGCCGTATAGCGCGACCCAAAACATTCGAGCGAAAAAGGCGTCAACAAAGCATCGTCAGAAGTCAGTTGAATTTCGTCAGGCCAATGGTTGAAGATGATATTGACGCCTGGCGTTGATGCTACGGCAAGAAATTCGATGTGAGTATCAACCCAATCGACGAAGTCGGCAAATTTAAAGCGGCGCGCTGTCTGCCGACCTGCCCGAACCATCGCCGATACAATCCTACGAAGAACTGGCGCGGCCGGAATCCAATGCGCAAATGGCCCTTCGCCTGGTGCCATTTCCAACTTGAGCTCTTTTCCCTTGAAACGGAGCGTTATCGATTTCTGCGGCCTGGCCAGTATGACGCCAATCTCGATGATGGCGACCGCCTCCTCCAGGTCGACAATTCGTTCACCGTCATAGTTGAGCGTTAGGTTCGCCTCCGCCTTCGGAAAGTCGATCAAAAATTCAAGGAAGTTGTTTGCAAGTCGCACCGGCCCGAGCTTTCCATCGAATATCGGAGTGACGAACATCTCGAGCTCTACCGAGGTCCACTCGCCTGCTTCCGAAGAAAGTTCAACCGTGGTTGACATCGATGACGATACGTTTAGCTCCAGCACCGCTTCCCGAAACTCATCGCGATCATTGTCGAGCGGAATTCCGAACCGGCGTCGCTCAATCGTCAGGTCCGTCACCTTAAGCGTGCGAGGGCCACCCAAAAAGAGCTGACCGATCTTTTCGCCCGCATTTTCTCCTGGAACGAAAAATCGACCGACAATGGATCTGTTATCAAAACCGCAAGTCTTGCGGTAGTCGACCTTCCCTGCAATTATAATCGGCAGGTGCCCCTCCGAGCATTCCGTTTAAAGCCTTTGCCAGCCCTTCTCCTGCTGGAGACAATTCTACCGCACGATCGAGTGGCACAAGAATCGTGATTCTGTGAATGTTCCGCTTTCCTTTGGCTTCCTCGCTGCGAACCCGCTTGAGGGTGTCGTAGATCATTTTTTGATCGACCGGGACGAGGAGAGTGCGAATCGGCGTCCGCCCGTCTTTGACGAAAAACATGACGACGATCGCCGCCGGCAGGTCAGCATCAACGAGATGCTTGAGCGCCGACAGCTTGATCCTCGGCGGCTGAGATCCTTCTGTCGCTTTCACTTGGATCAAGAATTTCGGAAGATCGTTCTGGGAATCAAGCGGACGCTCTTTCATCCGCAAAGGCTCGCCTTCAAGGAGGTAGTCCCAGCCGAGACGGTCTGCCTGTGATTTCTGGGCACGAAACCCTTCCGGTTCACACCAACCGATGAACACATTCTCACCTCGCGCGCCAAGATCTGGAACGCTCACTGAATTCTTCATATTTTAGACCATAGCCTTAGCTACTGCTGAAACCAGATCGATAGTCGGGAAGAACCCGAGTTCGTGGAGTTGATGCAGTAATTCCTCAAATTGAAGGTGATTGGCGCTGCCCTTGGCGGCAAGCTTCGCCAGTTCATCGATTTTGCCGGCGAGTAATTCGATGTCCCGCTGGCGGCGTTTGGAGTCCGCAGGCGACAGCCGCTGCGGGCCATCGACAACAAACGCGGCCGAATGTTTTCGGACGTACTCCGCGACGTTGTCCAGCGCAATTTCGCTTTCGCCGGCCTTTGAAAAAGCCATGCTGATGCTGTACGCGGCATCTTCAAGGTACGGCCTGTCCCGCACGAGGTCCGGCGAGCTGTCTTTGCGGCGGTACCCGCTGAGAGAGAAGCTTCCGTTTTGCAGGTTGTAAAACCCGATCTCAAAAGGACCGAACGTCGCAACGCCTTTAGCGATATTGACCGACCATGGATTTTGCGGCCCGCCGCGAGCTTCGACCGCTTTGATCAGCCCGCTCACCTCTCGCGCATGAAGTCGCGCACGCTCGAGCTGAGCTTGGTCGTTCTCGAATATGGAAATGGCGTCCGGCTTCCAAGCCAAGTGCCGCGCGTGGAGTTGGTGCCAGGCACGCAGAGCGGCTTGGGCCGGACCGGGAATTTCCTCGCCTTCCATCCATCTTCGAAGCGTTCGCGTCGAAACTCCCAACAGTTGCGCAGCCTCGGCCAGGTCGAGGCCCAGAAATGTCAAAATTTCAGTCAGCTCAATACTTGTCATTATGTAAAATCCGTTTTGATAATTTGTCCTTCGTATTTTGACAATATGTCAGAAAAAAGAACCTGCTTTGTCCCCCTCCCCTTCCGCGGGAGTGTCGTCCCGACGCGCGAGTTGGCGAATGCCGTCACCAAAACAGATTGAAAAATGGACCGCCGCTACTCGGTCGTCGTCATCGCATTCCGTCGGTTCAGACGCAGATTTACCGCAAGAGTATTGGGATTCAATCCTGGCTGACGCGAGCGTCGGAACGAGTCCAGGCGTGCCAATTCAGCAGCGACGGCTATCGGAGATCCCTCGTCACGTTTTGCGGGTGACCTGCCAGCGCTGCAGTCGAATCGTTGAGATCCGAAAAGGCAGATGCGGTCGGGTCTTTCGATCAGCATGCAGTCTGGAAGGACGTCGGGCAGAAGTCGGCCGATCGGACATGTCAGAATCGTAGCGCGCGCTACGAGGAGGATGGCTGCTGGCTATCTTTCAAGAGCTCCTAAAGGATCCGCTCGCGATCGGTTTGTTACTCAATGGCGCTTAACCACCATCCAACACCCCTGTCCGGTGGCGATCGCAACGCTCTAAAGAAGGAGCTGGGCAAACGACTCCTTGAAATCGACGGGCAGGGCCAACCCGAAGGGGTAGGTCGTCGGAAAAGATCGGGGATGAAGGAGCCTTAACAAGCGGGACACGGATCGGGCTAACGACTTCACGCCGCCCGAAAAGCGGCCGGCTTCGAGTCCAGTTGAGAGGCCGCTGCCCGCTTTGGTGGCATCTGGCCCCTATCGAGCCCACGAGACGCGGCTTCCCGAAGTCTATCTTGTTGAGACGCTAGGCTGTCAGCCGGCGACCGCCGTCGTGCTGATCGTGTCGCCACGGTGGCGAGACTTGCCTGCCGATCGCCTGCAGATCATCCATCCAGGCAGCCGTTTGGTCCTCGACACCGGTAGCACACATCTCCTGCCCGGCGCCTACTATGTCGCTCTCCGTACTGGCACATCATCGCCACCGAGGAAACTCACTTTTCGCCGGCATCATCAGTCTGATCCCGACAGCCGCCTTCACAGGCATCCCGCAGTCGGGGCGCGCAGCACGCAAAGGCGTAGAGAGAGCGAAGCGTCTCCTTCTTGGCACTGTCGTGCAGCCCGCACCTCGTTCGTAATCAAAGCCTAAAGCTGCCGCGATCCGCATAACCTTTGGGCCGAATATCCAGCGCGGCGATCAGGTCCAGGCGCTGCTTCCGACAACCAAACTCGGGGTGATCTCCCACCTGGAGCCACGCTCCGTCACGGCGCTCAAGCCATCCGGATGCAAACACCTCGCCCGCCAGGAAACCGCCATTTGCCGTTCGGACCCAGCGTTCGCCGTCGATCGCAGGCCACAGAGCAACGTGGATTGATAGCTCGTCCCAATCCGCGTCGTGAACGCTGGCAATCGCCGCAATATCCTCGATCATGAATCGGTACGTTCGACCATCGTCCCCGTACCTCGGATCCAGCAGCGGCCAGCTGTTTTCTCCTGCACGCGGCGTAAACAATCCCTGGTCGATGCCAGCATTGATCCCGGCGACCATCACATTGCGCCAGGCCCGCCGCCTGCGGGACCCGTCGTATTTCACCTTGGTTACCCCCTTGGACGCGGTCGGAATCACGTCCGCACCCTCGTAGTTGAGGCGATCGAAGGAGAATCCGCGGAGGTCTTCGTCCGATGTCGGAACACCCGTCATCGCCGCGAGCCGGCTCAGGAACGGCAATTCCTCGAGCAATGCAAAGTCCGGATGCACCGGTGCACGCTCCAACATGCGGGCTCGCAGCGCTGCATGACTTGCAAAGCCGCATGCGGCTGCGATCGCCTCGGTCAGATGGGATGATTTGTAGTTCGGATAGCCCTGCCTAACCGCACGCTTCACGGACGTGAGCGCAGATTCAGTCAAAGGGATAGCGGTCAAAGGATCCACCTGTTCATATCGGCGGCCGATGTCCACAGATTACGCACCGACCTGGATATGACGGTCGATCCAAGGATTTGAAATAGTGCCCACTTTGACCCTGTGGCAGGTCCGGCGAGACGGCCGATTCGAAGAATGCACGATCTATCAGCCAGCTTTCAAGGACCTAGGCGCCTCAGGGCAGCCGCTCCATAGGGGTGTAACTTCCCGTTGACGGCTCCAATGCTGTTCGCGCGCTCGAGGAACATGACAAGCCGCCAGTGCACATCTACGTGCCAACCGATGAAACGGTTGGCGGAGCGCGCGGGCGCCTTACCTCGTCCGCTCATCGTCTCGCTTGTGACCGCGCAACTCGGCATCGATTCCCTGCTCTGCCTTGCGGCGACGGCTATTGGTGAGCTCCGAAAGCTCATTCTTTAGTGCATGCCGCCGGGTTTCAACGGCGGGCATGTCGTTCACGAATTGCCTAACCTGGCGCGCGAGCGCGTGATCTGCCGCCGCTCCAGAATGCTGCAGCTCGGCTGCGTAATCGAGATATCGCCGCCGGATCGCATCCTGACGTGACTTGATCTGCTCGTCCCAAGGACGTTTTGCAGTCGTGCCGCCCCTCACCTCCGAAAGCACCTCTTTCCGGGCGAGCCGGTCGACATCAGGTACGATTTTTCGCTTGCGCATAGCGAGCACCGCCCCGCGATCGGCCTTTTGAACTCGCCCGCGGGTTCGCCGCGGCGTTGCCTCGGCCGCTATCCCGCGAAGCCGGAGTTCGCCAGCAAATCGCTCCCGCCAAGCCTGCAGATCTGCCTTCCGAGGGTTGAGACGCTTGCCGTCGTGGCCCAGGGACCGGACGGTCAAGTGCACGTGGGGATGTTTGTCGTCGAGGTGCTGGACGAAGACATAGTCATGATTGTCCCCGAACGTTTCGATGGCAAATGCCCGGGCTGAATCCTTGACGGCGACGGCATCGGTGCCAGCCGGCATCGACAGAATGATGTTGATCGAAAGCGACCCATCACGGCGGCGCTTGTCGTCAAGGCCGGCATCATCCTCCCAGCGTTGCTGTAGGTCTTTCAATCCGGAACGACCGGCCAGACTCGCGCCCTGCTCTGTTTCCGCATCGAGCTCGCCGTTTCGCGTGATATACGCAAGGTGCGACTTGAGATGCGCCACGTCCTTGGTGCGGCCGGTGATCTTGACCATCACCTCTGGCGCTCGGCGCACGATCCGTTCGAGCTTCGCGCGCATAGCCGGCGTCAGGCGACTAGGAACCGCCGGATCGGGGATATCCCACTCGGCCCGCCGCGGGCGCCGATTGGGCGTTTCCCAAACATATGAGATCGGCGGAAGCTCGGAGGCCAGGTCTGCCGGCCGCGGCTTATGGCGCCGACTCATCGCCGCCCATCCCAATAATCCGCGTTGCCGTGCAGCGCATTGCGTAGTTGCGCGAGCTCTTTTTCGATGACCAACTGGGCCTCTTGAATTGCGGACAGATCGGGCTCGACCGCCCTGCCCTGCAGCACACTGGCGTTCGCTGCGCGCGCGATCTGATTGATGTTGCCGCCGATCTGGTTGAGCTCGCGAACAATCGCGCGGAGCGCCTCGTGCTCGCCTGGAGAATGCTGCACCGGTGATCCCAACCGCGAGCGCACCAATGCAACGATCCAGCCGGTTCGGGTCATGCCGCGCTGATGTGACACTTCCGCGAGCTGCCGCATCTCGCTCTCGCGAAATCGCACCGTCACCTTCTCCGGTCGCCCGACAGGCAGCACGGAGATGCGCGGCACTGGTTCAGCAAGTGCCTCAGCAATGAGACGCCGCAAGAGCGCGGATTTGCCGCCCTGGGTCGCTGCCAAAGCTGAGAACTCCGCAGCGACTTCGTCAGAGACGCGAAGCGAGATCAGAGCCATGCACTCCAATCCCAATCGCGATCTAATACATCGCTGGCGCGAAGCCTATCCTGCACTAGAAAAAGCGAATCCTTCCACTCCCTCCGTGTTGGTTCGAACCAACAGGCTCGGCATTCAAAGCTCGGGATTTGCTGCAGGTGAGATCCAACCCAGCCGACGATCGATGCGCAGAATTCCTCCGGGAATGGCGCCGCCGTCAGCCCCGGTGCTCTTATTCCACGAACGCCGCGCGTGGAGACCGGCAACATTGGCACCGGGTATGTGGACCGCGGCTTACCAGCAGCCTCCGGCCTCTCTACGGCGCTGTGGGGGGCGCGTTCGGCCTCCGGCTGCTGCGCTAACGCGCCATCCTTCGGATGGGAAATCCGCTCCGCCGGCATGCCAAGCGCAGCGGTCTTTCTGAGGAGACAGTCGAAGGCCAGCTTCATGCGAAAATGATCTCTTCGATGGTGATGGTCGATGCCGGCACCTCTTCCACTTCTTCTGCGCCATCGACCAACAGCACGGCATGGCGTGAGCCTTGAGACGCGAGCCGATCGACGAGAAGACAGCCCGCGCGATCTTGGTGGCGCACTCTGATCGTCACTGACGAACTCATTCGCTCATTTCGATGGACGGAAGACCTGGAGCTCTTCTCCGCGGCCGCCGTTACACGGTCTCTCTCTATGGGTCGCAATGCTACTTGCGGTGCGATCGGGCCTCGCGCCGATTGAGCTCCAGCGGCACCTTCGCTATCAGCATGGGAGCCCCCAACTCCGCTACGAATTTTGCGAGCCAGCTGGCGGGCGTGGGCGTCGGTGAAGCTCTCCTGTGCTGCACATATGGTCTCGACGGCGTTGGGCTGCTCACGCCAAGCCTGGTAGAGTTCATACACTGCACGGATTGACGAGCCCGCAAGCTTCGACCGGAGAAATTCCGGCATACCAGGCGGCGGGATCGCTCCTGATGGAAGCTGGGTTCATTGTCGCCCCGGCTTCTTCCTTCCCGTTCGCGTGCTATCACGATTGCATCGTCGGCTATTCCTGGAGCGCCTGCAGGCGGCGTTCGATGGCACCAAGCTCCAGTTGTTCGGCCATCTCGCGCACCTCGTCGAGCCAGCGGCATTCGCCCGCCATCTAAACGCCCTCCGCAAGGTCGAGTGGGTCGTCTACGCCAAGCGTCCCTTCGGCGGACCAGAACAGGTTCTGACTTATCTCGGGCGCTACACTCATCGCGTTGCGATCGCCAACGGCCGGCTTCTTACCTGTGAGCAGGGCCACGTCCGCTTCCGGTGGAAAGATTATCGCGCCGGGAACAAATCCAAAGTAATGACGCTCGACACTGAGGAGTTCCTTCGTCACTTTCTGCTTCACATATTGCCGAAGGGGTTCCGCCGCATCCGTCATTTTGGTTTCCTGGCGAACGCCTGCCGCGCCGCCAAACTCGCGCGCATCCGAGCGGCACTTGAAGCCCCGCAGCCACCTCCGCCTGCCGAAGCTGTCGACTATCGTGAGCGCTGCGCCATCCTCCTTGGTCACCGCCTCGACGTGTGCCCCATCTGCGGAGGCCGCATGGTCGAGATTGGGCCTGCGCCGCGTGCGCCGCCGCGACGCGCACCTCGCTGCGATACATCATGACCGACTACCTCGACTTATTCGCTCCCACTGCACGTCAAGCGACGCAGCAGCGCGCGCGGGAGGGACCTGTGGGCCGGTGGGGCGATCGGGCGCGCGGTGGTCACGCGTTTGTCCTATCGTCGGCCCGCCGGCGCAAGCTGTCGCCTCACCTCCGAGGACACGACCGCCGTGAGCTCCTCGTTCAACTGCGCCGCGATTGAATTTGCCACCCGCAGATTCTCTTCCTTCTTAGTGGCGGCCAGACGTTGCGCTTGCTGAAACACTGAGGCTGCGAAAGCAACCGCGGCGTGTTCCTCCGCTTGCCCACCACTATTATTGAGTTCGGCGGGGAGCTCGAACGATCCTCCCGTCTTGCCGTCCAGAAAATCCCAGCAGGTCCGAAATAAGTGGCGATAGCCTTGGGTTGCTTCCGGCCCCCTATCGACGACGCCGGCTTGCTTTGCGTACTGAAAATCCCGCTCATAACCGAGCTCTGTCAAGAGCTTCGCCCCAACCAGGTCGGTCACGACTTGCATCTCTTCGATGCTCAAGTCAGTTTGCCAAGCCTCCACTGAGCGGTCATCGACGGCCTTTCGCTCCAGGATCTTGCGATCTCCGAAAGTGCTGGAGCGGAGATAGTCCGTCTGCCCCCCCGGCGCCGATCCCGTCTCGGTCGGAGTGTAACCGAGGCCGGCAAGCACGCGCCGAATTTCGTCATCGGGGTGCGCCACAAGGGTCTCATAGTGGACCACCTGCGTCTGAGGTCGACTGCGGTATGCTGCTAGCGCAGGCAGGCCCAGGACAAGATCTGCGAGAGAAGATGCGATCGCGGGCGTGGGCTGGCCCAACGCGATATCGGCGAGACACGATGCGATGGCGGGCGGGGAACTTGCGGCCAGCAGAGGGACGCCCCATGTCGTCTTCAGTGATGCGGCGATGGCGTAGGGGTTACGCATGAGAACGAGACGCGGTGCTTCCGGATAAAGGGAATCCAAAAAGTCGAGCACCGTCCAATAGCGCGGCGTCTTGTCTATGAGAGTGCGTTTGCCTGCAGCAGCTAAATACTGGCAATAAGCTGCATCGGAAAAAGCGCGGGTAACGATCATCCGATCTATTCGCCCCAAGAACTGCGAGGTTGCGCTTTGAACCAATGATGCGCCGGCTGGGTGGCGGTGGTCGACTTTACCGAAGGCCTCAAGTGCCAACATGAGCCACGGTTCAGGCGGAGCCAAAATATCCGGGTGCCGCTGCAGCAAATGCGCTAGCAGCGTCGTCCCCGAGCGGGGAAGACCGAGCAAAAAGCACACCGCAGGCGCATGGCTTACATCGCGGTTCATCATTCAACAGCCTATCTTGGACAGACCGAGCGTCCGTCTTAAAACCTTCGTCCGGTAGAAAGAGACAACACCAGCAATGGCAATCCAGATAGGGTCAACCATCCCTATCCTCAGATGACGTGACATCCGCGAGGATGACATCATGCCGCGACAACATTCGATGGCCCTTGTGGCAGCTTTGGCTTGTTCGCTGCATGAGCGCCTACTGCGCGCTTCGGATGGACGCGCGCCATCTCCGATTGGCAATGCGTACGTAGATTGCCCGTTGTTCAGGTTTGTTGCAGATAGACCGTAACTCTCATCGATCCCATTCGTAGCGGAAATGGAAGACGACCCTATCCCTGTTTCGCATGATCTGGGTGCCATGAATTCAATCCATTTAGCCAGCCACAGCACCGCACCTGAGATCGGCTGCGCCCAGCTCCTTTCGGGGCCGGAGCCTCCAAGCATCGCCCCGCCGCGCGGAGCTAAGCCATATTGAGACCATCAGAAAAGCTATACCGTGGTTTATCGGAAATAAGCGGCAAAGCGACCGCGGAAGCCCGTCGCTTCGAGCCGCCACGATGCCATTCCCTCGCCAGCCAAAGAAGACGGTAGCTCATCTCGATGTCTAAGTGCGCCATCTGAACCCAATATCCGCCATTCGTAGGATCGGCAAAACTCAATAGTTTTGATGGAGCACATCCATACCGTGGATTGATGGCTTAACCGGCCAACGGCCTCTGCATCCAAAGAGACACGGCCGTGCTCTGCCTGTCATCTCGCAAGGAACAGAGCAGGGGTGCCGAAATCATTCCCGCATCTTCGGCATCCCCTTAAGCGCTCTTCTACTCCACACCATCATGCTCGTCGGCACGCGATCAGCCGCGCGAGCCCTCCAGAAGAGCAGGGAGCATCTCAAATGCCAGACCACCGCCGGCTGCCGCCGCGATACTTGCGGAGCCCCGAAGCGGCACGCTTTCTCGGCCTGTCCGCCGAACTTTGGAAAAGCATCGCACATACGGTACGGGGCCGACTTATCGCAAGCTCGGTGGGCTCGAAAACCTCGAAGCCTTGGTGGACCGCGGAGCCAAGAAATCGACCAGCGATCCCGGCACAGGAACGGTCTTGCTCGCAAAGCGGCAAATACCGCATTCCTTATGTGTCGCGCGCCATGGAAAACTGCCCCCCATATTGCCTCAGATGACAATGTTACCGAAGTCACCCTGGTGTCTTCTGGATCGACTGCCGCGAGTCGGAGCAAGCCGCTCGCGAAGCTCGCCCCCCAGAGCGCCGTAGCGAGCGAGCGGCTTGCGGTGCTTCAGCGAAAGAACCTGTCAGGATTAAATACGAAGGCGCGAAGCTTGGACCGATAGTGTGATCTCTGTGTTGCTGATGAGCTGTCGAGCGGCCTTTGATCGCCAATTCTTCACCAATCGCTGCACCGTGCGCCGCTGATGGCCGCTGAACCGACCGGGCGCATGCGCTTCCAGCAGGGAGAGAAGATCGACCGCAGACAAGTGCGGAGCTGCGGCGAGCCATTCCTCGATGATGGGAATGTATGGGTCGAGCATCGATGGCCGACGTGGCACAGGCTTGCGCCGCACATAGCGACGCCGATGAATGCCTCGCTGCTCACCCTGTTTCCAACCATCGCCGAGCTCTCGGGCAAAGGCCGCCAAATCACTGTGCCCCTGCGCGACAGTCATCGCTGACTTTCCAGCCCGTTGATCGACACGCTTACCCAACTCATTCTGAGCGTCCCGCATCTGTGCCAGCAATGCCACAGGATCAAGCGTCCGGTAAATCTCCCGCAGCCGACCTTTGAATGCCTCATTGAGCCTCGGGTGGACCAATGCTTTTTCGTACGGCGTAGCGGGAGGAAGATAGCACTTGATCATCTTGGCACCTTCGCGGTGCTTCTCCTTCAGCTTAAACGAGGGCTGGAAGAAATTGATGTATAGCCGGGCCGCCGCAAACAGGCGAACCAATGAACGGGCGGCATCAATGCCTTCAAACCGCCCGTAGCCCACCAGGCGGCGAACGATAGCTCCGTTCTTTTGTTCAACGAATGCCTGATCGTTCTTCTTGTAGGCCCTGGAACGAGTGACTTCGACATCGTGAGAACGGCACCACGACACGACCGTGTCGTTCATGAAGGCGCTGTCGTTGTCAAAATCGAGCCCCCGAACGGGCCAGGGAAATAGGTTCTGCGCGCTCGAGAGCTTCGACCACAAGAGCTGCTTCACGCACAACAAGCGGAAAGCATTCGGTCCACCCGCTGATCTGATCTCGCGCTTTGCGCGCATGCTGATCTTCCCTGCCATACCTGCCACCGAACTGATTCGGCAGCTCCGCCCCAGACACGGCAGAGAAGTTGTCCGGTAACATTTTTAGTGAGGCAATGCGGGGGGTCAGTTCCGGATGGCGGGAGCCGGTGACCATGTCGAATGACACATGCTCTGCTTGTGGGCAACAGCGCGGTCGACTCGATCTGTTTCACTCATTCCCGGCGATCTGGCGCCGCACGGATCCACGCCTCGCTTGAATAGCAACTGATGGAGCATTTCTATTATGGAGTTCGGTTGATCTCTCCTACTGAAACCATGACACTATTTAAATTCGCATAATTAATTATGGAATACTTTCGCAATTCTTGGAATATGGTCGAGTATGATCTCGGATTACTTTGATATACTTCCACTGACATTTTGTCCAGATCAGCCGACTTGTGGCGTGTCGCACGCCGGCTCCGAGCCCGGAAAGTGCCGCTGGACGTAACCGCGACGGGCGTTGCGCCTGAGCCAGGACTCAAGAGCCTCGACGGCTTGAACAGATCGAGTCGCCGTCGACCGCGCCCACCGAGACGGCCCCATTCGCGCACCAATGCCGTATCGCCAAAGAGCGTCGGCTCAATCGTGAGCACATAGAACCGCGCCATGTTACGGGCCGGATCGCGACGCTCGAGCACGAGATATTGCACGGTGAGTTCGGACATGCGCCAGAATCGCAGCCGCCGAATCGACCGTCCAATTAAATAAATGAATCGATCAGCGCCAACGATTCAAAAATTTCATGCTGACAACGAGACAGGTCGCGGCGAGGCTCGCGATGGGCGACTGAGCTGAGGCGCGCTCCGGCCTCGCTGGGTGGCAGCGTCTCCCCTGGAGAAGCCGTCTGAACAAGTTGCCATCGCATGGCCGCCAGGTAAATGGAGGGTTTCCTCCTCCGACCCCATGCGTTGCGCAAGACTTTCTCGACTTGCGCGACGAGCTTCGCCCTGTGCTCGGCAGGCAGTTTGTCCAGATTGATCTGCTTCCAGCGTATAGCCGGCAGGTCCGCCGCGCCAGGGACGCCCAGCAGGCTCCAATCCGGCTCGCCGCGCTTGAGGTCCGCCATCACGGCGAATGCGCAGGAGACATCGATATATTCTTCTCAACGGCTGCCTTCTCTGGATCCCAAACTAGAATCCAACACTGACCTTATCGGAATGCTTTGCGAGCTACCTTTTCAAGGTCTGCGGCCGCACTTGACGACCAGCCGTTCCGCTGAGCCCATCGGCGGACCTCAACTGGATCAAACGAATGCCCTTCCTGACGCAGCTGCGCGATTGTGCGCTCTGCGTGTTTCTTGTCTGAGGGATGATTGAGACCCGTACCCAAATTGACGGCTTGGGTCAGGCTCTGCAGCGCCTCCTCCACGGGCTCGGGCAAACTAACGGTCGGTGCCGGTGCAGTAGTGGCTCCTACGATCTGAGCTCCCCATGTCGCTCGCCAGTTTTTGCCGTCGGTATCGTTCCAAGGAAGGTAGACGATCGCTTGCGCGCCGATCGCATCGTCCAGCTTGTTCATGTCTTTGTCCGAGATGTGGCCGCCGATCAGCAGCCCATCTGACCAACTCCCCCGGGAGGTCTGCGCACTTTCCAACTTCATCTGAACGCCCTGCGCCACCAGAACGGGTTGCCCCTTGACGAGCGCCTTTACGACGTTCGGTCCGAGGAATTCGGCCACGATGGTCCGATCGAAGCCGCCCTTCTGCGGCACCACCAACGTCACGCTGGAGATATTCCTTTCCTTGCAAATTTCGAGGACGCTCTTGAAAGCGAGCCGGACCTGGTCCGGCGACCGCTCAACGACATATCGCGCGACTGATGCCACCTATTGTTCCCCTTTAATAGAAAAGCGACCGATCAAACGTAGTTGCTTTGCAAAAAGTTGCATCGCGAATGCGAGTGGTCCTTCGACAATGAGCGAGCGTCGCTTCATGTCTCCCGCCATGCTCTACCGATTTCCCAAGAGCTTGGTTCGAATGAGACTGAATAACTCGGCCTGATACTGCGCATCATGCAGGGCCTGATGATCGCCCTTCAACCGAGGCGACAGGCGCTCCGTCATTTTGCTCGATCGCGTATCGGCCCAATCGCACCCCGTCGCACCCATGAAAAGCGCCTTGATGTCCAAAGCCGTGAACCCGAATGGATTATCGCCCGTGAACCGATGGAAATAATAATTTACGAATGACCAATCGAACGGCGCGTTGAGCCCGACGAAGACGACCGAGCCGTCTTTTTCAACAAGCGCGTCGAGCCACTGCGCGAAGGCCCGCATCGCCTCCGCCGGTTCGAGCCCGTTCTTGGCAAGCTCATCCAGCGACAGGCCGGAAACCTGCAGGGCTTTCGGATCGGCATTGCGATTGATCGGCTTCAATTCGCAGGAGAAGGTCTTTGCCGGATCGTTGACAACGCAGGCGCCGATCGACAGAAGGCTGTACTCACCGGGGATCGGCCCGGCGGTTTCAACGTCGACTGAGACGAACACTTCGGTTTTACGCCTCATGAGATCAATGGCTCCGCCGGCACGAGCGAGGGTCGCGTGCGGATCGCCTGCCAATGTTCGCGGAAGGCGCGCCGGCGATCCTCGGCCGCGCCGCTGTTCTTCCAATGCAGGCCAGAGAGCGTGGTGATGTCAAACGGCAGGTCCGAGCCCTCACGCGCCGTCACCATAGTAGGCAGCCCGCGACCCAGAGCATATCCCAGCTCGAGGAAACAATTCGATCGTCCGCCGGTAATGTCGGCGATCACGACGGCGCTGCGGTGCAACTTGGCGAAGATTTCCTGATCGATACGGGCATGGTCGTGGGCTTGCCGGCCGTCGATGACGACGAGCCGGTAGCCAAGCTCGTTCTCGATCACCGGCTGCACGACGGTGTCGAAAAAGTCCTGCACGTCGGCATAGTCCGGCAGCGCCGGATTCAGCAGCCGCACCGCGAAGGCCTTTGGTCTTTCCAGGGACTCGAGCAGGTCGACGAGGACCGCGACGCGATCGGGGATGGACTGGCGCGGCGGAAACCGGATCTTGTTGAGCCAGTCATGGGCGTCGCCGTCATCCGCAACCTGGAACAGGCGGCGGGTTTGGCTGCTAGTCAATCCGAAGCTGTAGAGCCGGCGAGCGCCCGCCGTTTCCGGCGACACGGGAAGATTGAGGGGAATGATCGGCTTTCCGGCATCGTGGTAGAGATTTGCGAGGTAGAGGACCCCTTCCGTCCCCCCGAGCGCGACAAGAATATCGCCGAAGCGGGCCTGGGCTTCCATGCGCTTGCTGGCCATGTTCCAGTGCGCGGCGTTCTCGATCTTGACCATTGGCGAGCTGCGCAGCTCGTCCCATAGGTCGGCATACTCAGCCGGGACCTGATCTTCGCTCTTGTGGTGCTGCACGGCGACCGCGAGCGGGCCCGGAACATTCGCCGGGCGTGACGCGAGGCTCTCCCTGAGCGTCTTCCAGATCAGCCAGTCGAAGCAGATCGGAAGCCCGTCGGATTTGCGCAGAGGTTCAGCGTCGACAGGCACGACGAAATTCGCACCGCGACGGGCCAATTCCTTGACCAGCGCAGCAACGAGCTCGCGGGCCTGATTGACGTCGGCGGTCGAGGCGATGGCAAGGTCTTCGACGATGCTGCCGGCAATGTGGATGCGCCGGCCGAACAGAGGGGAGCGCGCCATCAGCGATCCTCCATCACCGGCGACGCGGTGATCGCCGCGGCGGCGAGCTTGAGTTGATCGAAGCGCAGTGGCCCGCTCGGGAAGGCCTTTGCCAGCGCGGCCGGATAGAGCCTCGTCCTGATATCCGAATAGGTCCAGGACGGCTTGCCTGCCCGCGCTCCGGTGGCTTCGACGAGCTGCGATAGCTGAATGGGCGTCAGAGACAACCCGGCCAGATCCATCGTGAGCAATTGGCGGCGCTCGTCGTCCGTTGGACGGCGGAACTCCTCGATGATGGCGGCGCGGCGGCACAAGGCAGGATCCAGGACCGACAGCCGGTTGGTGCACAGGATCACCACGATCCGGCCGCCGTACTGGCGCAGGTCATCGACGCCCTGAATGAGCGTGTTCACCGCTACCTTGTCTTCGTGGTGGCTGTGCTCCTGGGCGCGCGAGGCGGCGAGGCTGTCGCCTTCGTCGATGATCAGGACCGCGCGGCGGTGCTTGCCGGCCGATTGAATGACCTTCTTGAAGGCTTCCGCGATCAATGTTCCCATCTCGCCGACCATGCCGCTGCCGCGGACGCGGTTACTCAGCTTGAACAGGATCGAATCTTCGCTTCTGGCCTCGATTACCAACTTGTTGGCGATGCACTCCGCTGTTGCGGTCTTGCCGGTGCCGACATCGCCGTGAAAGATCACCAGCGGATACTGCTCGGCGACGAGATCGCAGATCGGAAGGCTCTTGCCGTGATTCTTGTGGCTCCAGCCCGCCAGCTCGCGGACATTCAGCAGCAGACGAAGCTGATCGTGGACCCGCGCATATCGGGTATCGAACCCCAGAAGGGTCTTCTCGCGTTTGGCCAGCGTATCGCTGGGCAGCGGCGTCTCGCTGTCGAAGATGCTGGGTTGACTCACGAGGCCCAATCCTTGCGCTGCATGCCATAGGCATTGCTGACATAGTTGCGGCCGCCAGCCGACGAGAGAGCGGCATGGCTGGTATCGTCGTAGCAGGTCACCCAACCGATCTTAAGCTTACCTTTCGTGGCTTCGCGTGCGGCACTGGTGTAGTCGTCGGTGTAGCTCAGCACGACACGAAGCTTGGCCCCTGCGACCTTCGGCCAAAGAACGCCGCCGGGCCGGCTCGTAGACAGCGAGCCGGCGTCGGTATCGACTTCGAACCTGACGGCCTTGATCTCGACCCCACTGCTGATCAGCGTGACGTCGACCCATTTGAGGTAGCCGTCCTTGGCCAGGACCTCGATGTCATGGGCGTAGTTGCGAGCCTCCTCCGGAGTCCAGCAGCCGGTGCTGTCCGCGATCATCACGAGATCGGCGTTGACGCGCCGAACGACGTTCTCGATGTCGACGTAGGTGTAGGTCGCGCTCGCGCTTCTGACCTGGGTCATGCTCATCTTCAGTCCTCCGTCTTGAATCGAGGGCCGAAGATCTCCTTCCAGACCTCATTGTCGTTCTCGGCCGATGCAAAATTGGACGTCTCCCAGGCCTCCTGGGCGGCGGCGACGATCTGTTTCCGCTCGTCCTCGGAAATCCGGCTGGTCACGTTGTTGAGGCTGTAGACCGGATCGAGAATGACCACCGGATCGCAGAACGTCGTGAATGGCGCGACATTCTCGGGAAACTTGATCTCTTCCTTCAACTGCGACTGCGCGACGTAGAGGAGGAAATTGCGAAAGCGCTGTTCGATGCTTGCACCGTTGCCCTGCTTGGCGAGGACATGCGCCATGATCAGCTCGATGGCGAAGGACTTCAGCGGCTTCAGTTCCGCCTGGTTGCGCCACTTCTTGGCCATGCGCACCAAGGTGCGGAAATCCGCGTCCTGGTCCTTGCGATCGCGGACGAACTTGATCTGGCAAGGCGCGCAGGTCTGCGTCTTCGTGCCGTCGTGAATGTCGAACTGCCAACCGTAGCCGGCGCGGTTCTCGTCTTCGATGACCGGCACGATATCAACGCTGAGGCCCGTGCCCACGAAGGTGACGGTCGCCGCCTTGCGCTGGATCTCAAAATCCTCGACCGACTTGTTCGGATACTGCTTGATCAGCAGCGCGTAGATCGTGTCGTTCAGGCTATCCAGCGTCTCCTTGCTGACGTCTCGGCCAGAAATGTAAAAAACGACATCGACATCGACCGGATCGACAGCGGTCTTCCGCAGAATCGTGTATTTGGCGAAGGCCGGCCTTCACGACCTTAGTGATCTTGATCTCGGTCTTGTCGCGAACGGTCTTGCGGAGTTCATCGATCAAGCGATCGACCTGCTCGTGGTATTCCTTGCGCTTGTCGGCAGGCAGGCGCAGCACGTTGCTGTCGTAGTACCGCAGTTGAGTATTGTTCAACATCGCTGCTCGATTCCTGCTGGTCGGTTTCGCCGGCGGCTGGCGCAAAAGTACGCCACAGTGGAACTTGTCCGACCCAGACCGGTTTACAAATCCGGGACAATGGAGCGGTATGCGGGCCATATAGGCTCAATTTTCCGCGCATCAAGGGTTTTTGGTTTACAAATTTGTGCCCATATCGTACTTCTGTAAACTGAGACGCAAAGGAGGCCCAGATGATCGGACACAAGCTTAAGGTCGCACGGTCGGCCTCGGGCCTGTCGTTGCGTGGCCTCGCTGACGCCATGGATGGCATCGTATCGGCCCAAGCCATTGGCAAATATGAGAGAAACGAGGATATGCCGAGCTCGCGGGTGCTGATCGCCTTGGCGGCGACGCTCCACGTGACGGAGGATTACCTGCTCAGCGAGGACGAACTTGCCCTTGAGGGCGTCGAGTTCCGCAAGAAGGCGGGCACGTCGTTCCGGGAAGAAGCCGCCCTCGAAGCCCGCGCGATTCACATGCTGGAGCGCTATCTCGCGATCGAGGACCTGCTCCAGATGCGCAGCATCGATTGGGAGCAGCCACGCAGCGCACCACATCCGGTGGCCGATGTCCGGGACGCCGAAGATGCGGCTCGCTCTGTCCGCGAAGACTGGGGTTTGGGAAACGATCCCATCCCGCAGCTCGCCGAGCTTCTGGAGGAGCGCGGGATCAAGATCCTGTCGCTCGATCTCGACGATATCGACGGGCTTGCCGCCAAGGTGCGACGCAAGGACCGCAACGCTGCGCGAGTAATCGTCATCAAGCAAAGCACGTGGTCGGAGCGGAAGCGCTTCAATCTCGCCCATGAGCTCGGTCATATGGTGCTGGCCCCATCCCCCGGCGTCGATGAGGAAAAGGCGGCGCATCGGTTTGCCGGCGCCTTCCTGATGCCGGCCGACGTCCTTCGGGCCGAAGTTGGGGTCAGCCGATCGTCGATCAGTCTTGGCGAGCTGGTCGCGCTCAAGAAGCGTTTTGGCGTCAGCATCCAGGCCATCGCCTATCGCTGCAAGGATCTCGGCATCATCAGCCAGTCCGCTTTTGGCCGGCTGTTCAAGATCTTCGCGGAACGGGGATGGCGGACGGCGCCCTATGAAGAGCCAGGCCGGATGAAGCCTGAACTCGAGGAGCCGAAGCGCTTCGAGAGGCTTTGCTATCGTGCGCTGGCCGAACGAGTCATCGGCGAAGCCCGGGCCGCTGAACTGCTGGGAATAACGGTTCGCGAACTGGACGCTCGTCTGGATCAAGTTGCGGCGTAAGCACCTTGGCGGTCCTCGTTTCCGATACCTCGGTTTTGATCGATCTGGAGCGAGGCGCCTTGCTCGAGGACCTGTTTCGTCTCCCTTTTGAGTTTGCGGTCCCCGACCTGCTCTTTGTTCGAGAGCTGGCCGGGGACCTGGGCGATCGCCTTACTGCGCTCGGCCTACGGGTCGAAGAGCTGTCCCCGGCAGAATTGACCCGCGCGACGACAGTCCGCGGCAACGCGCTCATCTCTCCACGCCGGACACGTTCGCGTTTGCCATCGCGGAGGCCCGCCAATGGACGCTTCTGACCGGCGACGGAGGGCTGCGCGAGTTGGCGACCTCGGTCGGGCTGCAAATGCACGGCGTGCTATGGATTTTCGACCAGCTCGCCGACGGCAACCACTGCGAACTGAGCCGACTGCACGCGGGTTTAACTGCCATTTCCAGGCATCCTCGCTGCCGGCTTCCAACGACGGAAGTTCGGCGACGACTGACCCGGTTCGGCGCGTGAACGATCCACCACGCCCCCCCCCCGAAGACGACCGCGAAAGCGCCGAGCTCACGCCAGAGGTCGTATCCATACCCCCTGCCCGCCGGGACGGTCTCTGGACCATCGAAACCGGCGGCGCAAAGTCAATAGGCGCAAAATCCCTCGACGCTCGGCCTAGGTCCCGAGGAGGTTGGACCATTCTCCTTCATCAAGAGGAAGAAGTTTCATTTTGCCATCAAGCCCGACATGCAACTCAGACCAAGGGCTGCTGTCGCCCTGGCGCGCCAGCTGTCGACGAGGGAGTTTTAGGTCGATGGCGCGATAGACTCTCGCACTTCAATGCTAACGAAGGGCAACATCGTTCCTGGCGAACGCGAACCTCATAGGCGGCTCGCCGCTTTCTATCGGTCGTAGTGTTTGCCGCCGGTGCTGATTTGATAAAGGGTCGCCGAATAAGGAAGACGCAGGAGAATGGGACCTTCCTTCGTGACCTTGCCGAGGACGGCAGCCTGGCACAGGAGGCTGACACCACCCATTGTTCGGTCGCAAAAGGCGTCCGCGCTGTCGATAAAGTTCAGCTTTGTAAGGCGAGCTATGACGACGGTCCGCCCCTCGGGTAACGCGCCAATAGGCTGGACAACAAAGATGGTGATGAACTGCGCGCCAATGATGAGCGCTAGAAGGAGCGCACCAATACCGAGTCAGGCTTTCACCCTCCCCTCCGTCTACCTTGAATAATCTATTTCGGCATACTCGGCGCCGACCCGGGTCGCCATGATCAGGCTTCTCACCCGAGGTGGCGAATCCGGCTTGCAACATCGACGCGCGTTCAGCGGATAGGCGCATCGCGCGCCTTTTCTCGAGCAAGCTACGATCGGCAAAGACGATGTGGGCAAATCTCGCCAAGCCTGCCTCGCGCATCTTCTTGCCGCCAGAGGCGGTGATAAAGACGAGAACGATATTGCGGTTCATGCCCTCAATGCGCAAATCCGACAAACACAACAGCGAGCATTTCTGAGCGTCTGCTGTTGGAATAGGTGGTAGCCATTTTGGCGGCCGCGTGTCGTATGGTGGAGACCATCATACCTCTAGCCACGGCGGGACTTACATCGGCGGCTCGGGCTCTTCTCATAAAGGCGGCTCCTACCGAAATCCAAGCACCGGAAACGTGTACGGCACGCATAGGTAGGCGCGTCCACTGTTCGATAGGCGGCTGAGCTGAAGCCCGCAAGCTCTGGGCTCGCTGGGTGGCGGGCGTACCCCAAAAATTCTCTCAACAAGTTGCTACGAGCGTGCTCGACTGAGATCCCCTCCTCCGACCTCAGGCATTGCGCAAGACCTTCTCGAGCTGCGCGACGAGCGTCGCCCTGTGCTCGGCAGGAAGCTTGTCCAGATTGATCTGCTTCCAGCGCACCGCCGGCAGGTCCGCTGCGTCAGGGACGCCTAGCAGGTTCCAATCCGGCTCGCCGCGCTTGAATCCCATGAGGAAGTCCTTGCGAGCTTGCCGCATTTTTCCCGCGATTTCGGCGATCAGCGTTTCCCGGGTTTTGAGCAACTCGTCCAGGGTCACTTCATCGGCGGTCATGCCCTCAAAGCCGTGCGTGAATTCGTGCTGGATGTCCTTGCGACGAGGAACCACGACCTCGGAGATCGGCCGGTCATGGCTGATGAGGTAGACAATGAACGCTTTGCGGAGATCGTCCGTGATGCCTTCGTTGGCGAGCAGATCGCGGACATCGAAGAGGTCGCGCGGATGCTGCCGGTCGAGCGCCGCGACAAGCTTGCCGGCGTATAGATCGGCGAACGAAACGACTTTCATCTGCGCGAAGCCGAACGTCTCTTCGACGCTCGGCGACACGTCGCGCAGCTCCGGCTCGAAGACGCAGCCCCTGATCACCGGCGTGATCTCGATCTTGATCTGCGCGTCGCCTTTCTGGACGGTCAGCTTGGTGACGATCTTTTCACGGGGATTGACGACTTCCGTCAGCCGCGCGCCCGGCAATCCTTTCCTTATGGCCTCTGTCATGCGCTTCATCGCCGCATCTATCGCCGCAAGAGATTCGGGACGCGGAGCCACCGGCAGATATGTCAGGTCGATATCGACCGATAGGCGCGGCATATCTCGGTGGAAGAGATTGATGGCGGTGCCACCCTTGAGCGCAAAATCGGGCTCCGCCGCGACGAACGGGATCGTCTCGATCAACAAGGCCACTTGATGCCGATATTTTTCAGACAGGGGCATTGAGGTCGTCTGGGATGGTTATGAGGTATTTGGTGTCGAGTTTGCCGCCCTTGACGAGCATGCGCTTTCCCGTGCCGAGATTGACTTTCGACTTGTCGATCTGTTTGAGCCAAGCGTGCTGATGTCGCTCCGCGAACCAGAAAAACAATCGTTTGACCTTGACGCTTTTGCAGTCGTTCAGAAGCATTTGCAGCCGCCGGGGGCTCAGGCTCCTCAAGCCTTCCGCCAGTGCATCGACGTGATGGAAGCTTTCGTGGCGGGGCAATTCGTCGAGCAGTTCGAGAAACGCGCGTTCGGGCGTCGATACCGTGAGAGGCCAGTCGAATGGTCCCGGTATTTCCCGCGTTGTCCCCGACTCTGATGTGGGCAGGCTCCCGTGCGTTTTGAACAGGCTTTGCGTGCGGTGAACGCGGAATTTCTGTTTGAGCGGAAGTTTGCCGAGCCAGCCGGGAGCAGACCGCGTTCCGTATAGATGTATGGTCGAAGGACCCGTCTGGCTCAGGTAGTGGCCGAAGCCTTGCACTTCGATGGCGGTGCGTCCGCCAACGACGAAGTCGGAGCCGAGCAATCGCTGGAGTGACACGACGGCGCCCTGCCAGGAGAGTTCACCGAGCGGGCGCTTGAAGGTTCCCCGCGCCGGCTGAACGAGCCAGCCGGCCGATACGTATTGGCTGCGCAAGCTGGTGGAATATCCATGTCGTTCCATCCAGGCGGCATCGACCAGAAGTCCCTGCGGAAGGGTCCTTTCGAGCCTGTTTAGCTTTCTGTCCTTTTGCTCAGCCATACTAAGTAAACTAGCGCATATTCAAACTATATCCAAGGTTTAAGTTCTATCCATTTCCCATGGCCAGACTAAGTAAAATCGTCGTCATACAAACTCACCTCGGGATCCAAAGTTGACGCGCGTTCCTATTTTGTTCTATTCTGGACTACATTCGTGCGAGGCTGCTCGTGCACGCGTTCGGGTAGATCGACGTGTCGGTGGAAAACCCGCCGGCCAAGGTCGAAATCGACGACGCGTATGTGGACATGAAGTCGAGCGACATCGCAATCACGCACAGATCATGTTGAATCCGGTTGCAACGATGATGGGGAATTCATGAGTTTCAAAGCAACCGGCGCTTCGCACGAGGCGACCCTACATTGCCCCAACTGCAATCACGAGATCCGTCTGACGGAGTCATTGGCCGCTCCCCTCCTCGCTGAAACCCGTCAGCGCTTTCAACAGCAGCTGGCCAGCAAAGATGCAGAGATGGAGCGTAAGACAGAGGCACTGCGGCTGGAACGCGAGCAGGTCGCTAAGGACCGCGAGCAAATCGAGGATCACGTTGCGAAGCGATTGACCGCCGAACGTGCCCAGTTGGTCGCGGCCGAAAGCAAGAAGGCGCGAGAGGCGGCCGCCGCCGAGCTGCAGGCGAAGGAAGCGGAAGCTGCGGAGCTGCGAGCCAACCTGCTTACCAACAACGCAAAGCTTGCCGAGGCCCAAAAACAGCAAGCCGAACTGATGCGACAGCAGCGCGCACTCGAAGAGGAAAAGCGCGAACTCGACCTGACAATAGAGAAGCGCGTGCAGGCCTCAATCAGCGAAATCCAGATCAAGGCCAGGCACGAAGCCGACGAGGCTGCGCGCTTGCGCGTTGCCGAGAAAGACCAGACCATCGAGTCGATGACGCGCACGATCGAGGAACTTAAGCGAAAGGCCGAGCAGGGATCACAGCAATCCCAAGGGGAAGTGCTCGAACTCGAGCTCGAAGATCTTCTGCGCGGACGCTTTCCGACAGATTCGATTGAGCCGGTGGGAAAAGGTGAGCTCGGGGCGGACGTAATTCAGCAAGTAAATGGTGCTATCGGCCAATCTGCCGGCATCATCCTTTGGGAAACTAAACGCACCAAGGCATGGAGTGACGTGTGGCTCGCCAAATTACGTGACGACCAGCGCCGTTCCGGCGCCGACGTCGCTCTGATCATCTCCCACGCGCTGCCGAAACAAATCGAGCAATTTGACCTCGTCGACGGCGTATGGGTGGCTCATCCGCGTTGCGCATTGCCGGTCGCCGTGGCGCTCCGCCAGGGTCTGATCGACGTGAGCAGCTCACGCCTCGTTCAGCAGGGCCAGCAGACCAAGATGGAGCAGGTCTATCACTACCTGACAGGCACGAAGTTTCGACAGCGGGTCGAAGCTGTCGTTGAGAAATTCAACGATATGCGCGAGGATCTCGACAAGGAGCGCAAGTTTATGGGCCGGCCAATGGGCCAAGCGGGAAACCCAAATCCTGGCCGTCATCGATTCGACCGTGGGCATGGTCGGCGACCTGCAGGCAATTGCCGGCAAGGCCATGCCGGAGATTCCCAGCCTAGATGCTCCGCTGTTGTAGAACGCTGTCGAGGCCGAACGGAAAACTGGGTGATCCGTCCCCTACCCTCTTTGCGCTGCATCCAGCGATTGGGCTCGATCGCCATTGATGGCGAATACTAAAGCGGAAAACGATCAGCTGTTGCGACGATAGATAAAGGTGACCGGCTTCAAACGGTCGTTCTCTGGCTTCCACGGACGCTGCAAGTCGATCTTTCCCCCTGATTTCTTGCGTCGGCCCAAGGTGATACCGTGAAGGACAAACAGCACGCAGTCGTGCAGTGGATTCTGCGCGTGCCCTTACTTCGTTCGCCGTCAGCACGATCTGCTCACCAGCCGTCGTGGTCTAGTCGGCCAGGCAACAAGGTCCTTGCCTCCGAACTGGACCACTTTAGCATAGCTGTGTTCTTTGCGCCGGGTTGGAACTGCGACAAGGGTTCATCGGCATAGTCGTTGCAGCCCAGCCAGATGGGTAGGGTCTACGGCCTCCATCATCGCGATCAAGGCCGCCGTGGCAGCCTTACTCTCCTCCAGCGTCATAGAGGAAAACCCGATTAGGTCATCGATGTTATCGGAGTGCGATTCCAGTTGCACGAGACGTTCCAGCGCGGCCAGGCGCTCGCCGTCGAGCGTAGCATGATCTTTTCGCAACTGGCCCATCTTCGAAGCGAAACCTGCACTTCCCGGGCACCGGAACGCTAAGAAAACGTCGAGCACTCGCCGAAGTACATTCGGCATCATGTAGGCGTATTCGTAGTCTGGATCTGCGCTGGCGTTGAACTTCAGGACGTGATCCACCAAGTAGTGGTATTCAGACTCATCCTCACGGAGCAGCTTTGACATCTCAACAATAGCTGTTGAGCGTCCGTCCAGCCCTTTTGGAATTTTGACATCTAAAAACAGGAGGCTTGCCGTAGGCGGGGTCGCTTCGTTGCGAGGTTTGTGGAAACCCTTCCAGGCTTTCTTGAACTCGTTCATGCAGTTTTGGTTGTGTGTCAAAACGAACACCTGAGCTGCATTCCCAAGCCGACTTAAAAGAAGGGAACACGCTTAGTTCAACGCTCTGCTGTCCAGGCTAGAAATCGGATCATCCACGACGAGGATACGGTCCTTGATCGAACGCCCTTCAGCCTCAAGCCTTGAAAGGAAATAGCAGAGTGCGATCGCCGTCTTCTCCCCTTCGCTAGGACTGCTGTCTATCGGCCTACCGCGACGGTGGATTTCATAGCCTTTTTCTACGCTTGCAATAGAAAGTTCCTTGTGGCCAAGGTAGGCCTCGATCAAGCGATTGATTTTCTCCGCAGCCTGACCGTGCTCTTTGATCCGAGATCGCAAGTCCGTGGCTTGCTCTTGAAGTTGATTGTAACTGAGCGTCCTAGCATCAACGTCCGTTTTGGCTTCGCTCACCGCGTCGCACGCGTTCTGAAACTCCTGGGATTTGTCAGCCAAATGGTGGCGCCTCAGAGCAAGACGGGCTTCATCCTGCCGTTGGGTGAATTGCGCGAAGGTCTCGTTGTGCTGCTTGATGGCAGCGTTGAGCGTGCCCACCCAGGCGTTTACCAAGCCCAACGTCACGGCGATCGTCTCGTCGTCGTTCCACGCCAGTTCCCGTAGCGCAATTGTCGGTCGGGCTAACTTTGCGTCGATGGCGGCAACCGCCGGACTGAGAACTGTCTCGACCGCTTCTAGCAGGCTGCTGAAAAAGTCGTTTCGTGAGGCGGCTGGAGTGTGATTCTGTGCATGCGGTTGATTCCTTTCGATTGAGGAACGGGATGCGCGGCGAAGATGAGCATGCGGAACGCCTTTTTAGCTACGTGCGGCTGGAGACCCGGATCCCGGCGGACCATCCGCTGCGAGCGATCCGGGAACTCGTTGATGCGGCGCTGAAGGATTTGTCGCGGTCGTTTGATCGGCTGTATGCCCGCGAAGGACGGCCATCGATCCCTCCGGAGCGGCTGTTGCGAGCGCTGTTGCTGCAGGCGTTCTACACGGTGCGGTCGGAACGGCATGATGGAGCAGCTTGACTACAACCTGCTGTTTCGCTGGTTCGTCGGCTTGTCTGCGGACGATTCGGTGTGGGACGCGACCGTGTTCTGCAAGAACCGCGATCGGCTTCCCTGCCGCAGCTCTGTTGAGACTGTACGAGCATGCGCACGCTTGAAGTTTGCTAGCTGTTGCTCCTTTGCGCGAAAGAGCGCTTCTGCCGCGATCTTGCGTTCGTTGGCAACCGGTAGCGCTGCCTCCTTCTTTGCAAGCTCGGCGGCTAACTCGGCCTGTTCTCGGCCGATGTAGAAGACGGGTTTGGCCCGACCAGCCGACCATTGCAGATTCAGGTCGATGAAATCTTCATTGAAGACTGCAAGGCGATTGCTCAAGCTATTGCCCGCACCCGCCTTTACCGTCGTTCCTTCGCTTGTCACAAACTCGAACTCGCAACCAGCGGGTACCCGCAGCTATACCCGCTACATGCGTGTCGCTAAGCTGAAGTCGGTCTGATCAGTCGGAGACCGACACTGCTTCAACTGTTCGACAGATGGTTCAATGCTGGCTTACTTGTTGCGATCTCTGACCGCGCGGAATTTCGCAATCGCCGCTTCTCCATGGTGAAGTGTGGCGTCGAGAAGATCGCGATAACCCACGGCGCTCATGATATCCGTGGGAAGCCCCTTATACTTCTCGGTGGGATCGGGAATATTCTTGAGCGGCAGCGGTGGATAACTGCTATGGCGGAGAATCCTCGAATAAGTAGCCATCGACATCGCGAACCAGCCGAGGGGATCGAGCTCATCCTTCAATTGAAGATATTCGTTTTGATCGGCCTCAGGCCAATGGGGAAACGAGGGCGGCAGGAACGGCTCGGAAAAGCCCATCAGCGGATCGAGCTTCGCTGTGATCACCGGAGTGAAACAATTTTCGAGCCAACTCGGCTCGAACGCGTTCTGAAACTGATCCCAGGTGACCAACTCGACATTTGTCATCTGCGCGGCATCGCGGGCTCCCGACTGAAAGCCCGAACTCGAGATGATGTAGCCCTTGTGGGCGCCGACATCCGTCATCACGCTGCGAAAGGAATGAACCACGGTTTGGGGAACGGCGGCCCTCCAATGCTTGCACCCACAAAGGATGATGTATTTTCGTCCTTTCAGAGTTTCCTCGGCATAGACGTCGATT
Organism: Bradyrhizobium sp. WYCCWR 13022; assembly: GCF_030435535.1. Classification (NCBI taxonomy): domain Bacteria; kingdom Pseudomonadati; phylum Pseudomonadota; class Alphaproteobacteria; order Hyphomicrobiales; family Nitrobacteraceae; genus Bradyrhizobium; species Bradyrhizobium sp. WYCCWR 13022. Next base: position 180,410 of record NZ_JAUIZJ010000009.1, on the reverse strand, counting down.
TCCGCTTGGCCACGAACAAGCTTCACCTTTTTTTCGATTTCGACGGCAAACCCGCATTCCGCCAAGATGCGTGCGGACTGTTCCTGAAGATCTTGCCAGCTTGAGGGGGTTCTCGATGTGATCATGCGAAAGGCGATTGAATGAACATAGCCGACGATGGACAGGGCGGCGGCGCATCAATGTCGCTCGTTGGCACGCTTCTGCAAATCTGCGCAGCGCATCATCAGACCGGCAAAAGGCATGGCGTCGCCGAGAAGCAAACCGGCATCGACCATCTTCTGATAGTCGGCCTCAAGTTCTTTGCGCATTTCACCGTCAGGGACGAGCTGGAGTTTGCCGGAAACGGCGGCATGATAGTCAATCACGTTGCCGTCCCGATCTTTTGTGCGAAAGAATTTGCTTTTCCAGTCGGCGACTTCGTTTGCGAGATCCTGATCGTCGAATGCAGCCTTGGCATAGCCAGCATCATCAAGCTTCACAAGGTCATGCCAATGGCGGGAGATGCGATCGCCTTTGATGCCTTGGGCGCAAAGGACGTGGACGGCGGTGGCTTTCTCCCAGAAGGTGCGCTGAGGCAGCATGATCTTGGGCGCCGCTGCCGAAAACGATAATTCCGGCAGATAAGATGCTGCGTCGCATGTGACCTGGCGTATCTCGGCCGGCTCGCCGGTTGATCGAGCACCGAATTCGAGTTTGACGGACGGCGCTACATATTCGGAACCTTCGGAGACTTGGTGATAGTCGATATAGATCACATCCGCATCGACGCGGAATTTTACATTCACACCCGTCGCCGCGGCATGTTGCTGTAGAACCGGCAGGGCTTCATCTTTGACCCACACGACTAACTTTTCGCGCGCAGCCTTCGTCCATTTGTCGGCTTGGGCGCGTGTCTCGGGTATCGGGTGATCGCCTTTGGCGAGTTCGGGAATGATCTGACGAACGTCGTAGGTGAGATCGATATCTTCGGAGAAGCGCTGGATGATGCCATAACCTTTTGAGAGCGAGGTGCCGCCCTTGAAAACGAGATGTTCGCCGAGCTTCGTTTCAAACAGGCCCTGCAAGGCCCATACGACCCAACTATCTTTTTCAAGCAAATGAATGGGTCGGCTGAGGCGGTGGCAGCAACGCCAAGTGCCTCAAGCCGATCTTCGGCAGAAAACGTCAGAAAGGATTCAGCCATAGCTTAGCAGCGATTGGCTGATCGATTTTGACATCCACGCAGGCAGAGCGGGGCGCACGGCGATGAGGTCTTGCAACGTTTCCGCCGACAATTTCTGCTTAAGGACCCGCAGCGCATCGTTCGCTTGCCGTTTGCCGAGCCATTCCAAGGCGCGAATGGCTTGCCCGGCAGCCGGCTTTGCCGGAAACAGCATCCATTCTGGCGCATGCTTCACCTCAACGGTTTGTGCGCCGAGCTTAAGCTCCCGGTCAGGACCAGACGTCAGATAGACGAGTTTCGTTGGCACCTGGGTCGTAAGACCAAGTGCGTTTGCAGCTGCTGCCCCGTGCGGGACGATTGTTTCGGCACGCGTGGCAGCGAGCGCTTGGACGACTTTCTCCGCTTGCGGTGCGCGTACACCGAACCGGGTTTTGACCGGCAGGACGTAGAACCCATGAGCAAGGCGCATCAGCTCGTTGCGCTCAGAAAGCCTTTTCAGAGCTTGATCGACCGCTGCACGGCTCCCCAAATGCAAAGCATCCTTAGCACCAATCAAGGCGCCTTCGGGCAATGTTCGGGCATATTCCAGAATGCGCTCAGCTACGGTCTGCATGCCCCTCCTCCTATCTGTCAGAAATAGATAGTGATTTCTGACAGCCTGCAATACTTAGCATGCTTGCCAAGCAAAATCAGCAGGTTAGCTGCTAAATTCATCAAGCAGGTAGGTCGAAACACGCTGGATTTTGTTCCCGAGCGGGCTGATGGATCGCACGCCCGCACCCTAAGATAGTGTCATGAGGAATCCGTCACGCAAGCTAATTCACCGAGGTTCCGATGACCCGAATTGATCGTTACTCGCTGGCTGTCGTGCCGCTCGAACAGCTCTTCAATGAAGAGAGCCTGGACATTGCCATGGGTTTTATTTGGAGCCGAAACGGACGTTTCTATTTGGTCACGAATTGGCACGTCATCACATGCCGGCGATTTCCGACTGGCGAAAACTTGCATAGCCAAGGCGCGCGGCCGAACAGGTTGCGCGTCTTGTTCAATCTGGGATTTCAGCAATTTGGAAAGCAGGAGCACCTGATAACGATACGTGACGACGACTCTCGCCCTTGCTGGCTGATCCACCCGAACCGGAATGTCGATGTCGCTGTGAGGGGGCAGTTTTCCATGGCGCGCGACATGTTTCCTGCGCTCCCGCGGCATTACGGGTGTCTGGGCGCGCTCAGGGGCGTAACGAGTCTCCTACCACTCACTCCCGCAATCACGTTTCCGGGAACAATCGCGGAAACAGCACATCCAAGGCCTCAACCGGAAAGCGGAGCGATACCGCGCCCTTGGGCGTGTCTGATCCGAGCACGCCGTCGGCAAGCACGTCAGCAAGCACGCGACGCGCGGTGCGCTCAGGCAAACCCGTTATCCGGGCGACGTCACCACGCTCGAACTGCCCGCGAACCAGCGCCTCTTCGAGGAGGCGCTTTGCTTCTGGCTTGAGCGTGTCGCTGCGTTCGACATAGGTGTTTAAGCGCGAGCCTAGGTTATCAAGCTCAAACAGCCCGTCCATGAACTTCACCTGATCAAGACAGACCTGGAGAAACCATAGAACAAACTCGTTGAGCGCCTTCAGCGAAAGATTGCCCCGTCCGTCGAGGTCTCCCTGTCGTGACGAGTCCGCCATATCCATCATGCGCTTGTACTCGCTCGGCGATTTGAGGCCTCGGGCGAGGCCGCGCGAAATCGACCATAACCCGTGTGAACCGATGCCGGCCAGCTGGGCCATAGCGTGGCTCATCAAGCGGCTAACGCGGCCGTTTCCGTCAGGAAACGGATGGATGTAGTTGAAGCGGTGATGCGCCGCAGGGATCGCCATGATTCGGCCGGCTGTTTTCAGCGGCCTGAAGGCGTAGCGTTGCTCGAAATAGCGCATAAAGTCGTCAACACGCTCGCTAGATGGCGGAACGTGACGGCCTATCGCAACATCATGCTCAGGCTTCGACCGCCATTCGCCGGGCACCATCATAAAGGTCGTGTCGTTGCCGCGGATTTGGAGCATATCGCCCGGCGCCCCTCGATAGAATTCACGATGCAACCACTTGATAAACTCCACTGAGGCCGGCTCACCGAGCTCGCTGTCGGCGGTAAGGCGATCGATCTCCGTCTGCACGCGTACATGTGCCGCGGCCTCCAGCTGAAGGTTGCGACGGCCCTCGTCTTGGTCAAGCTCCCCCTCGAGCGCGCGAGCAATGTCCTTTGGCCGCGTGTTATGGCCCTCGATGAGGTTGCTGTAGTAGGTGTTCATCAGCCGCACCAAGTTGGCAAGGTTCGCAGCTGTGCGCTGATGAAGCCCGACACCGAGCCTGGCCGAGGCTGCCGACAGGTCGGCAACCACATCCGCGATGGCCTCGGACGTTTCCTCAAGCCGCGCCGGCTCAATGCGCTGGGGTGTTTCTATCGCCATTGGCCGATCTTATCGCAAATTAACTAGCTGATTTTACGCATGAATTTCCAAATTACAACCGAATTTGGCCCATTTATTGGCCGATCTCCGATTGCGCTTTCGTGACCGCTGGAACTTTCATTCAAGGCATTGACTTTAAAGCATATTTTAGACCTTTAACGTTTCGATTGGCCGGTATTTTGGCCGGTCCTGCGATCTCTACATGAAAGGTTCTTCATAGGCAGTCCTCTCACCCAACGGCCCTCCTCGCTGGCCGGTACATACATATGCCTCGCCGCCCACTACGAAAAATACCAGTCCCGACGTACTGGGATGTTTATAATCTTCGCGCGACATATTCGGCAAACTCGCGCGCCGTGACGTGCGGATAGCGGCCATGACGGCGAGTGCTGCGCTGCGGCGTTCCTACCCGAGTTCGTGCATCGGCCACGGTCTTGGGCAAACGCCTGCGTGGCGCTGACCGATGACGGTAAGGAGGCCAAGTAAAGCGCTGCCGCAGACATCACGTTCGCCGATTTGAAGCGAGCCGGCGTCCGCTGGGGCCGCACTTGGGTCGATGCCCGCGTTACTGTCGTTCGAACCACTGTTGCTCCCCCGAGCGGTTACTCGCGCCCAGAAGAACACGTCGTCGAGGTAGTTCAACGGCAATATCTCGGAGAGTGTCACCCGGTCTCCGGGCTTCAATTGGACGCGCGCGGGCGAGTAGTAGGCGGATCCAGACTCGACGACCGGACAATCGGATCGGAGGTTGACTGCGATATCCGGGGAAAGCCTCGTGCCCATCAAGAATCCACGCTTATCTGCGTCGAGGAGTATCTGCAGAGTACTCAATCCGAAAGGCATGTCGGGCGTATTTTTGGCGAGCCGAGCCGAACGTTTTCCGAGAAAGACGCACCCTGAAACCGCGATTTCGATAGCATCTACGGCCGTGCTCGTCGGCCTGGTTCCGCCGAGCTCGGCCATGCTCGGAATGGCTTTTCGCGCGATCGGTGACGCGGTCGGACCGCTGAGGATCGATGCGAAGCGCGTCACCGGAATTGCGATGCCTTGCGTCGCGCTGCCCGGCTGGTTGGTCGCTTCGATCATAAGTCCGATCACCCGGCCATCCGAATCCAGCACCGGCGAACCGCTGTCCGATCGGACGTAGTCGCCGGACAAAGTTATCTTGTCGGCGGTCTCATCGAGAACGCGCGCGGCCTGGGCCGTCGCTTTCGCACTCTCCTCGCGCAACTAATCTGCTAGCCTAGTGCTTTGCAGTGAGTCTCGGACGACGATGGGGAATTACTATGGTCTACGCAAGGTGCAACTGTGGTGCAGTCATGCTCTCGCTCCCGGAAGAACCGTCCAAGATAGTCGTTGCTTGTCACTGCATCGACTGTCAACGTCGAACAGGTGCGCCGTTCGGCGTGGGAGCATATTACCCCGCGGAGGTTGTTACCGTCTCAGGAACTTCAAAAGAGTTCGCACATGCCGCTGCAAGCGGCGGGGAAATGCATAACTATTTTTGTCCGCAGTGCGGATCAACGGTCTATTGGAAAGTCACCAGCTTGCCTTCGATGATCGGTGTTGCAGTCGGCGCGATGGCAAATCCAAAGTACCCAGCTCCCGGCATATCGGTTTTTGAGAAATCGAAACACGACTGGGTTCAAATTGAGGGTGCCGTAAAGCACTTTCGGGAAAACTACCACCCGGAAAATTCAGGCTGAAATCTCGCCCCGCGCCGACGAGGTGATTGACGCGTCGAACTTGCGGTCCGAGGTCGGCCACCGCCTGCTTAAACCAATCTTCGAGCAGACGAGGGTCGGATTCGATCCACTTGCCTTCCCGAAGAGCGAGCCGGAGTTCGTCCTGATTGAGGCGCTCGTATATCTCGTCATCGAGCGTCTCTGCATCAAGAAACAGCGCGCTGTCAGCCCGCTTGGTCAATGCGGCGTCCTCGGCCAGCCGAACGAACTCCTGATCCGGGATCGCGTACAGCGGAAGGTCGATGTAAGCTTTGCTGTCGAGGACGACGCGGACGCATTTTTTGGCTCGTCTATCCAACGTCCATTTTCGTTTTTCGCAGAGCGGCGCAAGGACCGTCTCGACCAACCGGTAGTAACCTGCGGCCGCGATCACGGGGTTTCCCGTCTTGGCGAGAAACGAGACCGGAAGGTAAACGCCATCGTCGTAATCAATCTGCTGCGGCGGATGTGCCGGATCATTGAGCGTGCGATACGCGGGCGAGGCACTACCCTGCATACGGAACTTCAGACGCAATCGAGGTTCGGTCGCGCCCTTCCGAACGGCAGTCGTTTCCATAACCAAACTACGATCCGCGAAGCGTTGCCAATCCGAAAATCCAGCCTTAAGCGTCTCTCGGATCTCGTCACGTGCCTTGCGGAGCTTTCCCTCGCGCGGCTCCGGTACCGTGAGCCGGGCGAGATAGTCGTTCTCGGTCGCCGCGTCAGTGAATGCGCGATGCAAGTTGAGTAGAGCCATTATCACCCCCAAATCGAGCGGAATATCAACAAAATGTGGTGGGCTGCTGCCCAGACACGAGAGGTGACGTGAACAAATAGGGTCCCGCCGGAACGCGCCTTCTTTCCCAGTTAAAAATGCGAGAGGATTCGGTCTTCCGGTGGGCAAGCCGTGGTTTGTAACAAAACTTCAAAAAAATATAAGTGATTTCAATACGATCTGGCAGAGAGAGTGGGACTCACCCCCTTTCGGGGTCGCGGACCCCTTGTTTACAAGCCTAACCTTCATTTTCAGGGGTTCTTGTACGGCCGGTCCCACACCGAGGTGCTCCACCATGTCGAATTTCAAGATGCCCAAGCCGATCAAGCGACCGACCTCCGAGAACTACTGGATCCGCAAGAAGGTGCCCCTGGTCGGCAAGACCGAGCTCTGGGCCACTCTGGGGACCAAGGACGAACGCCAGGGCCAACATCAAGATCGGCGCCGTCAACGTGGCCATCGAGGCTCAATGGGCCCGCCTGCGTGACGGGGCTGCCCGGGCGGCGAACTCGACCGAGGTAAGTGGCGACCCGCGCCAAGCTCAAGAAGCCTCTGTTCTACGATCCGGAACGTCGTCGCGGCGGAACGGTCAGGGCATCCTCAATTCCACAAGCTCGCGGAGCGGATCGGCGAATGGGTTCACGGTCCCGGAATCAACATACCCTACGACGTGAAGCCCAACCACGGCTGGCGCCATCTGTTCAAGAGCGTGGCGAGGCACGTCAAGATGGACCGCGAGGTCGAAGGCTTCATCACCGGCCACCGTCCCAAGGACTCGAACGCGGGCAACGACTACGGAGACTGCTGGATCGAGACGATAGCGGCCGAGATCGAGAAGTACCCGCGCTACGACATCGCCGCTCTTGATCATCCCCCGGTGCCGCACAAGCGCCGCGGGCGGACCAACTTCGACGTCGCGATCGCGAAGGTGGCGAAGGAAGGGCGCAAGGCAGCACGCGCGAGCCGGAACTCTGGTGCTGGCTAGGCGACAGAGGAGAGCGGGTGGATGGGGCAAGCGGAATTCGCTTCCCAATTTCCGGATTTCTCCGGGCAGGAGTAGCGGATAGTGAAGGAACTGGGGTAAAAACGACCTGTGATGTCGCAAAGCTGTCCACCTTCGCCGGAGTACCCGCCGATCAAGACCGCCGATCTCTACCTCATCGGATGCGGAATCCTGCCTGCGCGAGACGTCACTTTGGAAGCGCTCTCGATCCTGCGTCAGGTGGTCTCATATACGACGCTGCCAAGCCCCAATCTCCGGTCGTTTCTCGAAAGCAACGGGCTTGATTTCGTCAACATCGAGCACCTCTACGAAAAAGGGAAAGAGCGAGCGAAGATTTACGCAGATGTCGCCGCCCATATTTTCGAAAAGGCGACCAGGGAGCGTCCGGTCGCGTATTTGACCTACGGGCATCCGATGTATCTCGACGAGCCCGTTCGTTTGATGATAGCCGGCGCACCGGCAAGAGGTCTGCGGACGCACGTCGTACCAGGTGTCTCATTCGTCGATTCCATCATCGCACGATTGCCGCTTGTGGTCGGCCCGGCCGGCTTCCAGGTCATCTCGGCCGATCCCTTGGTCGAAGGCACAGCCTCGATCAATCCGTGGCGATCGACCCTCGTCGCGCAAATCGGCAGCTTTCGGATCCCCACCGCAGACGGCGAGCAGGCATTGGCTCCCGCATTGCTGGCACCATTGATGGAGCGGCTGCTCGAGCAGTATCCCGCCGACCACCGCATAACTTTTTGCGACCTCGATGAGAGCGGCGCGGAGCCGCTGTTTCTGACCGTTCCGCTTTGCGCTTGGAGCCTGGCGGCGGATGGGGTAAATTACGCGACGACAATCTACATTCCGCCGATCGACCCCGCCAATGGCGGTCGCGAGAACGGCTTTTGAAACGGGACGTTTGCCATGACTACCGGCCCACTTGAGCGCGTGCTCGCCAGAGCGAAGGAGTTGCTGCTGACGGCGCCCGACGATTGCGCCCGTGAAATCAGAGCAATGCCGGAATTCACACAGCTGTCATCAGCCGAGCGGTCGGCTGTCGCGCAGTTGCCCGTGCGCGAGATCGCCGGTTTCCTGGCGACCGCCGATATCAGGCGTGTGGCGTCACGGAAGGCTGCGCAGGCTTGACGCAGACAGGTGAGCCCGAACAGGACTCACCCCCGCCGTACCGCGAAGTCTACGCGGCGGCGATTATGCCGTTCTTGTACCAACCCAATATTCATGAGTTTGGGGGATGCGGGAGCACGAAGCACTTCACGCGAGTAAAGTCTGAAAAAAAGACGGCCAAGGCAGCGACGTCCCCCCAGCAGACGCCCGAAGCGGCGACACCAAGCTGGGTCAAGGCATTCGGCAAAGCTAGAGACAACATCTACAAGGCGCAACCGGCTTGGCGCGAGGTCACTCAGTTCAGCATCGAGGTGCCGATCGAAAAATTCGACCTCTATAAACAAGAGCTTGAAGAGAAGCCTGATAGAGAGGAGGCTAAAAAGCCGCGGAAATTTCCGATTGAGAATCCTCGCTTCAGGGCGATCGTTTCACTCTTCCCTGGGACGGGCGTCGGCACGATCGCCTTCTGGCTGAAAATCGGGTCAATCCATGCGTGCGATGCTTTGCAAGCGGTTGACCTCTTCAAGCTGACCGACCCCGCTGCGGCTTTCGGCTGTCTGAAGGTGGCTCACAGGTCGACCCCCTTTGAGCAGGTCTCGGACCTTGCAAAATTTTACCTGCAGATGTTCCGGGAAGAATCTCCGGCCTTATTCACCGAGCCCCCCGAGCGTCCTGCGGTTCATCCCGAGCTGCGACGATGGAACGAGACCTATAGGCAAGTCTTGGAACGTGCCCGAGCCTACTGGGCCAGATTTCAAGAGAAGTATCCGGATCTTTCGCGCGACTTCAAGGAACCAAGTCAAGAGGGTGATGAACAAGACCCGTCTTTCTCCTATCCTTTCTTGTACGTTTCCTCCGTCGCGGACACGAGAAATGCGGCCGACCTCAAAGAGGGGAAAACAGGGCAGGAGATCGTTTCGATCAACAACCGCTACCGCCTCTTGGACCAAACCATTGCGGCCTCCGAGGTCGAACAGGCGTTCGAGGCCAATCTACTACAATACGACTATGGGGTGATCCTGGTCTCGCGTGCGAGCACGGTCGAAATCCATGCGGAGATGCCGTTCTCAAGGCCGAAGGCCGGGCAGACGGTGCAAGACTCGATTCTCGACGACCTCTTCCAGTTGATGCTCCTCGCCGAGGTCCCGGTCATGCAGTTGTTTTCGCTGCAGCACGTGAATTTACGACTAGGGAGCGATCTCGAGAACGTTCGGACCGAGTTGCATCCTAGGACTTGGCGTAACCCGCTCGCTGTAGCCTTAATTTCGCTGGTGGCTCTCTTTGTTGCAGTAGTCATCATTTACGCATCTGTGCGGGCATCGTGGCCGCTAACACTTTTGAGATGGCCAGCGAGGCTTTTGGAAGTTTGCGCTTCCATCCTCTTCTGGCTGTCGATCTCGGTGGTCGCTTTCAGCTTAGCAGAACCGCTTTGGCAGAATTTGCTGCAAAAGCGGAAGTTCATGAACTTGATCAGCCGCTTCGGCACTGTGTGGGTAGCCGGTGAAGTGATCTACGGTCGATTCAACGATGCCTACCAAAGCGCGTTTCCGATCGCCCAACTGACGAAGAGTTACGAACAGAAGCAGGCGACACTCGATTCGCTGCTTGAGTCCGGGTTCCGTCTATTCGTTACGGTCGTAGGCCTGCTGGTCGGGCTGTTCACTGCGCTTGTTCGATGAGCACAAAGGCGCCGGTCTCGTCTCAGCGAATCCTCCTCGCCGACGATGGCACAGAAAGCATCTTCTCGGCGCCGGAACGACCAAGCTCGCTTACAAAGCCGCACGCCTGATCGCCTGGGCAGACGACACTGGAGGCTCTTGCGGAGCAAGGGGTCGACCGCGCGCTCGACCTCGGTCCGGGACACGCGCTGGCCCAGATGATGCAGAGCACATTCCCCTCGATCCGATGTTATGCTTCCGACGGATTCCACAGCATCAATGGTCTGCGCGACTGGATCGCCTTCAGGAAAGCGATCTCGTCCTCGGACGCTGTCTCGCAGACGTCGATGTACCCAGGATTTGGACCGACCGTCGCTGCCGTCGCTCCCGCGATAGCCGCGCCTCTTGAGTAAATCCTTGAGATCGAACGGGGATTGCTCCGCCCACACCCGCAGCGTCGGCTTGCGGGCGGTCCCGAGCAGGAGCGCGAGAGCAGGCTCTCCTGTTGTCGGCAGGTCGATCGAGAGGATTTCCAATAAAGCGTGGCAATCGTCGACCGCGCGATGCGCATGGTGGAAGAGGCCGGCACCGTTCAACAGGTAGCCGAGACGCGACCCCTCGAAGCCATGCTTCCGCCAGTCGACCTCGGTAGCCGAGCATCCCCAAGCCTTCGTCTCGAAGACCGGCCAACAGCGCGCCGCCATCTCTGCTGCGAATTGCGCCAGCCACGGCAGATCATACCGCGGTTTCATGAAGAGCGGCGATTTGCCTGTCAATCGGCCTGCAAATTTGACCCCTCATCGGCGTCCAATTTTGACCCCTTCGTGCGGCGGGCTTTGCTGGTAGCGCTCGTCTCGTCGGAGCTGGCCGGGATAGCGGAGGCGAGACGAGCGCGGTGGCGTGATCGTCGTCTCGGCTCTTGAACCGCCAGCTATCGTTGCCGGTTTCGACAATGTCGCAGTGATGGGTCAATCGGTCGAGCAGCGCGGTGGTCATTTTGGCGTCGCCGAACACGCTCGGCCATTCGCCGAAGGCGAGATTGGTGGTCACGATGACGGAGGCGCGCTCATGGAGCCGGCTGACGAGGTGGAAGAGAAGCTGGCCACCGGACTGGGCGAAGGGCAAATAGCCGAGTTCATCCAGCACGATGAAGTCCATCCGGGTCAGATGCTCGGCGAGCCGTCCTTGCCGTCCGTTGCGGGTCTCGGTCTCGAGGCGATTGACGAGGTCGACGACGTTGAAGAAGCGGCCACGGGCACCGGATCGGATGCAGCTTCTGGCGATGGCAATGGCCAGGTGGGTCTTGCCTGTGCCGGTGCCGCCAACCAGCAAGACGTTGCGTTGTTGGGCGATGAAGCCGCCGCCAGCGAGATCATTGACGAGAGTCTGATTGATCGGCGTGCCGTCGAACTGGAAGTCGGCGATGTCCTTGGCCAACGGCAGCTTGGCAATGGTGAGCTGGTATTTGATCGACCTGGCTTGCTTCTCGTTGATCTCGGCGTTGAGCAGGTCGCCGACAATGCGCTGAGGTTCGTGCTGGCGCTTGACGGCAGTTGCCATGATCTCGTCGAAGGCAGCCTTCATGCCGTAGAGCTTGAGTTCGCCCATGAGGTCGAAGATTTGGGTTCGTTCCATCAGATGGTCCTCCGGAGGTTGTCGTAGCGGGCACAATCGGCGATCGGCGCATGACGGAGCGTCAGTGCGGCCGGCGTCATGATGTTGGCCGGTGGGGCGGGTTCACGTTGACGGGCCAAGATATTGAGCACGACATCGGCGGAATGGACGCTGTGACTGAGCGCTTCGGCACAGGCCGCTTCCACCGCGGGCAGACCGTCAGTCAGCACCGCGTTGAGGATGTCGATCATTTGCCGATTGCCATCGTCCGTGCTGGCAAGTTTGCGCCGGATCCGCTCGATCGCGGCCGGCAGCACCCAGTCTTTGAAGGGAGCACCGTTGCGCAAGGCGCCGGGTTTGCGGGCGAGCACCGGCACGTAATGCCAGGGGTCGTAGACGGTATCGCCGCGGCCAAAGGATCGCGGGTGCTCGGCAACGATGCGTCCATCCTGACGGATCACGATGCGATCGGCATAGGCTTGAACCTCGACCGGCCGTCCGACTGCGCTGGCTGCGACCGAGTACTTGTTGTTGTCGAAGCGCACCAGGCAGGTCTTCGAGACCGATGCCGTCACCGCATGGAAGCCGTCGAAGCGGCCAGCATAGGGAACGAGTTTGGGGCGTTCGGCTTCGAACACTTCCCAGATCGTCTGATCGACCAGCTCCGGATGGCGATGAGCCTTGGCGTAGGCGATGCATTTGTCGAGCAGCCAGGCGTTTAACTCGTCGAGGTTTTTGAACCGCAGCCGCGGCGTGAAGAAGCGTTCCCTGACCAGCCCGACCTGGTTCTCGACCTGCCCCTTCTCCCAGCCCGACGCTGGCGTGCAGGCGACCGGATCGACCAGATAGTGGCTGCACATCTGCAGGAAGCGGCGATTATAGAGACGCCCTTTACCGACGAAGATCGTCTCTACGGCGGTCTTCATGTTGTCATAGATGCCGCGGGTGCAGGTGCCTTTGAACAGCGCGAACGAACGGTCGTGGGCGTCGAACACCATCTCCTGCGTCTCCCGCGGATAGGCCCGCACGAACAGCATGCGGCTGTGACAGAGCCGAACATGGGCGGCCTTCACCATCACCGTGGTGCCGCTCAGCAAGACCACCTCGTGGCTCCAGTCGAACTGGTAAGCTTCGCCTGGGGCAAAACTCAGCGGGACATAAGCGGCTGCGGTCGATTGCCCGCGTTCCTTGCTCCAGCGCCTGGCGTAACGCCGCACCGCATCGTAACCGCCGTCGTAGCCGCGGCGGCGCAGCTCTTCGAAGATCCGGATCAACGTCAGCTGTTCACGAGCCGGTTTGGCCGCGTTCGCCGCCAGCAATCCGTCAAGCTCTACTGCCCATCGGCCCAGCTTTGGCCGCGGCTGCACCTGCCGCTCGTACTCGAAGGAGGTCTCTCCCGACCTCAGCACCTTCCGGACCGTGTTCCGCGACACCTTCAGGTCACGGGCGATCTCCTTGATCGTCTTGCCCTTGATGAAGTGCTCGCGCCGGATCCGGGCAATCGTCTCCACGATCAGCATCCCCCACCACCTGCTTCGTTCCAAAGCAGGCAGCGCAACAGACCAATCTGTAGGGGGTCAATTTTGGACGCCGATCCCCCGGCTTAGGGGGTCAATATTGCAGGCCGAATGACAGTTTGAGGCCAAGCTTGATCACCTTGCACCGAAGAGCGACACGGCGAAGGCTTTGCGTTACGCGCTGCGTCATTGGAACGGCCTGGCGCTCTACCTTGATGACGGGCGCATCGAATTGGACACGAATGCTGTCGAGCGTGCGATGCGGCCGATCAAGCTCAACGCCAAGAACTCCCTTTTTGCCGGTTGCGACGAAGGTGCCGAGAATTGGGCATTGCTGGCTTCGCTCATTGAGACCTGTAAGCTCAATGGCGTCAGTGCCGAGCACTGGCTCGCTGACGTTCTCGCCAAGCTCGTCAATGGTTGGCCTGCGGCGCGGTTGGACGAACTGCTTCCCTGGGCGTCGACCTATACGATGCATACACTTGATCCGAGGCTGGCGGCATGAACCTGAACACGACCGCGGTCCGGATCAAGGTGACCCTCAAGGATGTGAAGCCGGCGGTGATGCGTCGCCTCGTCGTACCCGTCACCTTGCGCCTTGATCGGTTGCATCTGACGCTTCAGGAGGCATTCGGCTGGACGAACGGTCACCTCTTCGAGTTCTTCGCTGGCGATGTTCATTGGGGAATTCCTGATCCCCACAACGATTACGGCCACCAGCCCATGGATGCGAGCAAAGCGCGCCTCTGCGACATCGTTCGCGAGACCGGCGCCAAGACGATCCACTATCTCTATGACTTCGGCGACAGCTGGGACCATGTGATCAAGCTCGAAAAATGGTTCGAGAACACCACGACGGAGGGACTTCCCTTCTTGCTCGAGGCCGCCGGTCGTTGTCCTCCGGAAGACGTAGGCGGTGCGCCGGGTTATGCCGAATACCTCGAAGCCATCAGAGACCCCGCCCATCCGGACCACGAACATATGCGCCTCTGGGGCCCGGGGCGGTTCGATCCCAACGTCGTCGACCGGAAGGCGCTCGAAGCCGCCGTCAACGCGTTGTCCGACATATGGAAACCGCGGCGGCGCGCTACGCGAACAAAATAGGCGTCAAGCGCCATTCAAAAGGGCCGCAGAGCTACACTTACCATGAATCCGAAGGTAATGCTGTTCGACGAGGTCCTGCCGCGCTCGATCCGGAAACAAAGAAGGAGGATCTGGTCACCATTCGCGATCTCGCCGCAGAAGGCATGACCTGCATTCTCGACACCTACGAGATGGGCTTCGCTCGCGAAGTGGCGGATCATGGCTACTGCACCGATGGCGGCGTCATCGTCAAGCACGGTGCACCAAGTTCGATCTTGGGTACGCCACGCGAAGAACGGACCCGGGTATTTCTCGATAAAGTACTGGGTTGATCTAACCGCCGCAGTATGAAGATTCAGGAAACGCCGGTGGCGTGAAGGAAAGTACGCTTTCCGCGCCAGCAATAGGAGCGCTCACCGACTCCTACGGCGCTGCACCATGAGCGCCTTCTTGGTGTTAGAGATATGTGCTTCGAGAAGATCGACGGCCTTTTCAACGTTCCCGGCGCGGCAAGCTTTTAAGATATCCACATGCTCTTCTTGCGGCGTTTTCTTGCCTGACGCCATAGAGACTTGTGCCCGGACGAACAAGCTCACCTGCCCGTAGTTGCCTTCGATAAGAGACAGCAATCTAGGTAGATTACAGGGGATATAGAGGGTTTCGTGAAACTTCCAGTTCATCTCCGCCCATTGAGCGGGGTCGCTTTTCTTGTCGTATTCCACGAGAATACGTTTGGCCTCATCAAAATCACTCTGAATCATATTAGGAATGGCTAGACGCAACGCGCGGCACTCCAGCGCAATGCGAATTTCCATCAATTCGATCACCTCGGCCGAAGTGAATGAGACTACCTTGGCGCCCCGATTGTTTAGGAGCGTGACCAGACCCTCCGCCTCGAGGTGTCGCAAGGCCTCCCTTACCGGAATGCGGCTCGTTCCGAATTTGTCCGCCAATTCCTCTTGGCGAAGCTGCTCGCCGGGGGCGAATGTCCCAGCAAGAATGTCAGCCCGGAGAAGCTTTCTCACCGTCTCAGTCGCCGAAGGCCTTTGTTGATTGTCCAGTTCTGTCACAAACTTCGCCTCAAATGTATCCTCTTTGCCGAAATTATATACAAAAGGAGGACGAAAGCAATTCGCTCACCCGAACATCAAGCGTTTCTGGGCCTTCCGACCTCCGTTGTTCTCCCTAAATACCCACCACCAGCAGATGTTGATTCTGACAGATTGTATTGACTACTCATCCAGAAGGCTATCGACTTCCGACCACTGCACAGTTTCGAGTTTCATCAGCATATTCCAAAGATCCCTGGCTTTCGGCTTTCCAACAGAAAGCGCTGCACACGTTTCGAATTTTCGTCGGAGCCTTTCAGGCGGAGCCGGATATTGATGGTTGCCGACCGCCACGCTTTGCCGCTTGAGATGGATCTTCCCCGACTTGTGAACCGCTTCGATTTCGGTAAAGGCGGCTCCTTTGGTATAGACCTTTTCGAACTGCTCCTTGGTTGACAGGTCGGGATGAACATAGGCATTGACTTTGCCCATGCGGCCGCGGATCTCATTTCCGGCAACGGACTGGTCGGAAAAACTCCCAAGCGTTACGTCGCCATGCGCCAATGCCGCCGCTATGCAATACGGGATGCTGAACCTCGCCTGCAGTGCATCTTTCGGATCGTTGTATCGCATTAAATTCAAAGCATGGTAGCTGACGCCCACATTGATGACCTCGAGGTCGTCCGCCACGATTTCGCCACTCGCAATACCCTCCGTTACAAGATCCAGGGCCGGATGTACAAGCGAGCATGTCGGATAAAGCTTGGGGTTATTGCGGATGAGTTCGAGGGATAGGCCAAGATCGCGGATTGCTTCGTCCGCGTTCAGCTTTTCTGGATCTGTAAAGAGATCGAAAAACCCCTCGTGCCCCTCGATCGCATTAGGGCTTGATCGCATTCCGGCCTTAGCAAGTTTGGCGGCAAGGACGCCGTTCTGCGCTGCGAATCCTGCATGTAGCGGTTTGGTCATGTATCCGAAGTTTTGACGTAATCCAGATGCAAGCGAGGCTGCAATTCCGAAGGCTTCTAGCATGAGCTTGCCATCAAGCCCCAACAGGTTTCCGGCGGCAGCGGCAGCTCCGAATGTCCCGAGCGAGGAAGTTGTGTGCCAGCCACGACCATTGTGTTCATAGGTTACGGCGATGCCGAGACGGCCTTCCATCTCGACACCGGCCGCATAGGCCGCAATGATATCTGCACCCGAAGCTGCCAGTTCGTCTGCGAGCGCAAGGATAGCGGGCAATACTGGGGCGGATGGATGCCCCACCATCGCATAATTACCGTCGTCGAAGTCATGCGCATGAGCCATAGCGCCATTGGCCAGAGCAGCATTTCGAGCTGTCGTTCGCAGCGCAGTATTCCAGACACGTGCCTTTCCTGGTTCTTCGGCGAAGAACCCGCCCATGACTCCCGCAACTTCCTCAGCTTTCGCCGCTAGGGCAACAGACAACGTGTCGGCAATGCCCCTCTTTGCGGCCTCGACGGCGGCAGCGGACATTGATTCGAACTTCAGCTCCGCGCAGAAGTCAGCAAGGATGCGGCCGACTTCCGGTCGCTGCTTTTGAGAGTCTGACGCTCTTTTCGCGTTCATTTTGCTTCCTTTTGCTTATCTATCGATTATGCCGACCAGACGTTTTTGTCCGGCCAATTCGGTTCGAGCTCGATTGGCATAGGTCCGCCATTTTTCAAATCGCGCCTTCGGTGCGCGGCAGCGCGATCCGGCCGCTTACGCATCCAGTTCGGCGAGAATTCGCCGTACACTTTCGAACCTCCCAATCGTCTTGCGATCCCAAATCTAACTTTTTCTTAGTTCGACACTCCGTCGATACGCAGCGCTGGTTGCAGCGCGTACTATCTTGGGAAGGGCCCCCTCACGCTCCATTTCGATCACGCCAGCCTCAGTGGTCCCTCCCGGACTTATGACGGCTCGCTTGAGCTCGGAAGGCGAGCGCGGATCAGCTGCTAACATCGCCGCCGAACCCAACATCGTCTGCGCAACGAGCAACTGAGCGAATTCTGTATCAAAATCCAGCCTCGCCAGCCGCTTGCGCCGCTGCTCAGCAAAAGCGAAAATATAGCGAGGCGCGCAGGCGTAGAACGGCATAGCCTTGTCAATCAATGCCGCGTCCACCACCCATTCAAATTTGCCGACTGGCGCGAAGACTTGCTCTACGGCCGTTTTTGCCGAGATTGGAAACGTCTGCCCGGTTACGCCGAGGCTCGTCCCTTGACCAACAAACGCAGGAAGGTTGGGCATAACGCGCGCCACTCTCGCACTGCCGCATACCTCCATTAATCGCCCAAGCGGCATGCCGGCCATAACCGAAAGAACCGGACTCTCGGCCAGCAAGCGTCGATGTCCATCAGAGAAAGTTGCAACATTCTGCGGCTTCACCGCCAATACGAGCAGATCGTAGCCTGATGATGAACTCGGAGCGTCCGGCAAGATTGATACGCCTTGAAGACCACGCACAGCGTCTTCCACTCGGCCGACATCCGGATCAACCAAGATCAATTTTAAATTAGGTAGTGCTTGGCGTACTCCTCGGATAAGAGCCGAACCC
Source organism: Bradyrhizobium sp. WYCCWR 13022 (assembly GCF_030435535.1). Classification (NCBI taxonomy): domain Bacteria; kingdom Pseudomonadati; phylum Pseudomonadota; class Alphaproteobacteria; order Hyphomicrobiales; family Nitrobacteraceae; genus Bradyrhizobium; species Bradyrhizobium sp. WYCCWR 13022. Next base: position 162,691 of record NZ_JAUIZJ010000009.1, on the reverse strand, counting down.
ATATTTCCCCCGCCGAAGAACAGCAGTCGAGTGGACTCCTTCATCACCACCATTTCCCTATCCTGCTGGTCCAACTTTGAGATCAGGTTGCATCTGCACCGGCACGGAATTCCTCGTACATTGCCGTGCCACGCACGCCGACGAATCTGAATGGCTCGGGCGGCAGCCATCCGGGACGGCCGAGCGGTCCAGTCACCGTTTCTTGTGCGACTTTGCCGGCGACTAGTTCGGCAAGACGGCGCCCCAATGCGGTACCTTTCGCGACACCAGAGCCGTTATAGCCGGCACTTATAAAAAGCCCCTGCTCCAGCTCTCCCCAAAATGGAGCGCCTCCACGCGTGACGTCGGTAACTCCGCCCCATACGTATTCGAAGTCGATATCCGCAAGATGCGGATAACGACGGCGAAACCGATCGAGCAATCTTCGTCGGATTACGCTCTCCTTGAGCTCGGCCTCATAGGAATAGAGGCTGCGGATCATACAGCGTCCGTCGGAAAGTCTACGAAGGGTGCTACCACCGGCCCGTTGGGCCGACGTCATGCCCCATTCCGGAAGACTACCGAGCAGACGTGCCCTGTTGCCCAGCCTTTCCGTCACGCCCACATAAGTAAATAAGGAAACCAACCGATCTTTGCCGTATCCCAGCAGCTTAACAAAGGCATTGTTGGCCAGGATGACGTTCCGCGCGGATATCCGCGCCTGCGGACAAGTCAAGTGCCAACGCTCACCTACTTTTTCGATGTTGCTGACAGTGGTTCCTTCATGAAAGACAATGTCAGAAGGTAGATGATCTGCCAGACCGCGCACGAGCGCAGCCGGCTGAAATAGATGTGTAGACTCGGATCGAATGGCCAACCGATAAAAGCATGTGCCGGTTAGCTCTTCCAAAGCATCTTGTTTGTAAACCGGAAGCGTGCGGCCCTGTGTCGATGCGCTCTCGCTCATTCTCAACAGAGCCGCAGCGGCTCGCTCGCTTACAGCGGCCTTGAACGAACCGACCTGTCGAAGCCCGCAATCGATCCCGTACCGGGCCACGAGGTCTTTCAGCCAAGCCAAACCCTCGGCATCAAATACGGCTATGACGTTCTGTTTGCTTAGAGCATCGGCTGAGGCGTCAGCTCTGCTGGCCGATGCCATACTCACCGTTGGCAGATCGCTGCCAGAAAAGCCGGAATTCCGACCTGAAGCATTCTCGCCAACTGTTCCGCCGTCAATGATGAGAATATCAGTTTCGGGTTCCAGCTCTTTGAGCCTTCTTGCAACAGCGAGCCCAGTGAAACCTGCGCCTACAACGGCATGATCGACGCTCAGCTTTCCGTTGAGGGCGGGCCGGCAAATGCGAGGCGGTAGCATCGCGTTCCAACCGCTTCGCATCTGATACGTGCTTGCGCGATACATATCCGTTCTACTGTGCGAAAGCCGGCTGGCGTTTGACGCTCGACAGCCGGTTGAAAGTAAAAGGAGAAGGATCGACGATAGGTTTTTCGGAAGTAACCAGATCAGCCGTCAGATGCCCGGCCGCAGGACCAATCCCAAAGCCGTGACCGGAGTACCCGCTACTGATAAAAAATCCCGGAATGGTGTCCACTGCCCCAATGACCGGCTTTGTATCGGGCATGACATCGATCAGGCCGGCCCAGGTTGCGGCAACTCTCATATTGGCGAATACGGGAAACTCGCGACTGATATTACGCTGCGCCTGACGAAGATCGTATAGTGATGGCACGGGATCCAGGACACGTGTCTGTTCAAAAGGCGTTTGTTCATCCATGCGCCAGCGCGATTTCTGAAACAGCTCCGCAAGCGTGCGCCGCCCCAGACGCAGCCGTACATTGTTTCCACCAGTCAAAATCATCGGCAAATAGTCGACGAGATAGCGGAAACTGTCGGGCACGATTTCCGTTCGATTCCACGCGCCGTAACCTATGGTGAACCCTCCATCGTGCCGAGTGCGGATCGAAAAATCGGGGCCCTTGATCGACGTTTTTGGAGCCCCTTCCAACGGGTACGCTCGGACAAGGCTCGACATTGTCTTGAGTTGCGGCAACCGCAAACCCATATTGTTACAAAAGAGCGAAGACCAAACTCCGCCCGCCAAAACAACTGCTTCGCAAGATACTGGCCCGAGCTCCGTCACAACGCCACAAATGCGTCCCGCCCGGGTTTCAATTCCTCTCACAGCGCATGACACGACAATCTGCGCGCCGAGCGCCCTCGCCGCGCTTGCGTACGCAGCAGCTGCCAATGATGGCTCCGCCCTGCCGTCATTGGGAGAATACAGGCCGCAAGCCCACGGTCTTGACGCGCCAGGCAGCAAGGCTCGCAATTCAGCCCCTGAAACGATGCGAGCAACGATATCGTCGGGACAGGTGTTGGCGAGCCAGCTTTCACAAGCTTCTGCTTCCTCGTCGCGCTTGAATACCGTCAAAATACCCGTCTGTTTAAAGCCGACACTTTGGCCTAGCTGCCGCTCCAGATCGTTCCAGATTCGCAAACTTTCCCGGATCAACGGCATTTCTTGAGCGTCGCGCTTTTGAGCGCGAACCCAACCCTGGTTGCGTCCGGATTGCTCTGCTCCGATAAGTCCCTTCTCGCAAAGCAAGGTTGGAACCCCTCGCTTGGCCAGGTAGTAAGCAGTTGAACTGCCGATAATTCCGCCCCCTATCACGATCACTTTGGTTGAAGCGGGCAGTTGGGACATGACGAACCAGCAAAAAGTCAGGGCGAGAGACTTGGTGCATACTTAACTTAGCTATTGGATACAATCAACCAACTTCTGCGTCGAAAGGTGAGAGGGCGCTTGGATCGTACTCAAGATCAAAGCATTGCTTCGGGTTTTGGCGGAAAATCGCTTCGCGTGGGAACAATCCGGCTATCAATCAGGCGATGCACACGACGCAGATCCTTAGGCCCCCGATGTAGACTGCGAAGCGACGCCAAGTTGTCAGCGTCTGCCCGTACACGGCGGCCATGATGACGCAGATATTCGATCCACGTTGGCGAGTAGTAGCTTTCAACCCAGACGAGTGGCCGTTCAATGTCTCGTAACAAGGCCCAACGACGGGCCCAGTCACGCAAACGGATACGACGCCGTTCTCGCATCAGCTCAAGAAAGCGAAGAGTATCCTCGTGGGCAATTTCATACTCTATTAAGACCAAGACCGGCCCCGAATCCGGCTTGATCTCGACCATAGGCTCGGGCGCTTGGAATGGTCCGATGGGATCGAGATCATCGCCGGACAACGCGTGAAGCGGATATTGAAAGCCCAAGACCGCTCCGATCATCATTACGGTCCCTGCCGCCACGAAGGCGATCGAAAGACCGTGTGAACCTGCAACTTCGCCCCAAAGCCAGGATACAAGGGCCATCCCGCCGAAAGTCGCGGTCTGATAGAAGGAGAGCGCTCTTCCAACCACCCACCGTGGCGTGACAGTTGCACGGTGACGTTGAATAAGGACAATGAAATGACCCAACAGGCACCGGCGACAAGTAGTGCGATGCAGCTAAGGGGCATCGAAGTTGAAGCGCCCAACAAGATGAGCGCGAGCGCAAAATTCGCGAAAGTTGCGCGAATGACAACCTCGTTATTGAACTTGCGGACAATGGCAGCGTTTGCCAAGCCGCCGCCGATCGCACCGAAGCCAAAAGTGCCCAACATCATGCCGTAGGTTAGTGCCGTTCCCTTCAACGTGTCTCGTGCAACCAACGGAAGCAGAGCCAAAACGACGACACCGGCCAAGTTGAAGATCGCCGTTCGTAGGAGAACTCTCAAAAGATGGGGAGACACCCTGATGTAACGAAGGCCGGCACCAATCGCTGCTCCCACATGCTCGGGGGGAGCTCCGGCTTTGGATAGTGCGGCTTCCAATGCAAGAGCGCGCCTATCAGCGGCAGTGTGAGAAGAACATTCGCAGCGAACGCCGCGGCGGACCCTGCCACTACGACGACCAATCCGCCCGAGGCAGGGCCAACGCTGCGCATCATGTTGAAGCTGAGCCCATTCAAACCGACCGCGCCGGCAACATCTTCCTTTGAGATGACATCGCCTATCGAGGCTTGCCACGCGGGATTGTACAGCGCGTTGCCACAACCGATTAGAAATGTAAGGGCGAGAAGAAGCCAAGGATCCAGAACATTGAAGCAGATAGAAGTCGCGAGAACCGCGGATACTAACACCATGCCACCTTGTGCCATGATCAATATGCGACGACGACTATAATTATCCGCCAGCGCACCCGCTATCATCGAGAAGATCATCACGGGAAGGGAATTCATTGTCTGAACCAGCGCCACCATGGCCTGCGAACCCATCATAGTGGCCATGACCCAGCTGGCGCCCACCGACTGCACAAGCGTCCCGAGATTCGACATCATCGTCGCGATCCAGAGCGATCGAAACGCCTTTTGCTTTAATGGAGACAGAAACAGGGGAACCGGCACAATTGTCTCGGTGATGCTTTTGGCAACACTTGTCGCCTTCGCGATATCAAGATCGCTAGTCCTCCGCCAAACTGAGAACGCGCGCCCAATTGCGCGCATCGACCGACAGCATTCCGCTTTCATGCACCGCTTGGCGACGCCGATAGCGGTTATCGGCCGGCATGCGAGTTGATCCTGCGTGTTTCAATTCCGCTATTAGCCTCTCCAACTGTCCCTGGAACGAAGCATTCCCGCCAGCACCGGGATCAAGGGCCAAAATGAATTGCCCGGCATTCGAGGTCTTCGCCCCAGGAAAGTTGGAAGAACAATCTTCAAATCCGAAGGTGCCGCCGGAGAGTGCCGCCACCAGAACCTCGGCCATAAAGGCAAGCGACGCTCCTTTTGCTCCGCCGAACGGCAGGAGCGCCCCCCCGTCCAGTATCGCCGCCGGATCAGTAGTTACGTCTCCGTCCCTGTTAATTCCGACCCCTGAAGGAACGGGTCTACCAGCGGCAGCGTGCAGCAGGATGTCGCCGTGCGACATGATGCTCGAAGCTTGGTCCCACACCAAAGGCGGCGCGTTTGTCCTTGGACAGGCAAATGCGATCGGATTGGTGCCGAGCGTCTTTCGCTTACCCTGCCAAACAGCCATATGGCTGCGACTGTTCACCATCGCAATTGAGATCAGACCGGCGCGCGCCAGGGGTTCCACGTCCTGCCACAAAGCACCAAAATGATGCGAATTGCGGACAAACATCGTCGCGACACCTTGGCTCCGAGCCATACCAGCAAGACGGTTCGAGAAGGCGCGCGTTGCTTGTTGAGCAAACCCGTTGTCAGCCTCAACCGCCAAACAGCCGGGCCGCGTCTGCTCGCAAGCCGGTTTAGCTGCAGTATTAATCCAGCCGCTGGATATGCTTGAGACATAGCCGGGCAAGCGATGGATCCCGTGGCTTCTACTGCCGTCGATTTCGGCGCCGGCAACCGTTTCGGCAATGATTCGTGCGATGGGTTCCGACAGTCCCGCTCTGCGCAAGGCCGAAGCTAATTTGGGTTCGAGGATCTCTAGCGGGATCTGAATTTCGTCGTCCGCTACGGTCAAGTGACGCTCCGCGATGAACGCTGTTCTATTCGACAAGCTCTGTCAGTGGCGTCACTTGTCCACCGCCTCTCTCAATCGTGTCGCGCAAAGTCTTGGCAATCTCGACCGAGCCAGGCGTATCTGAATGAACCAGAATGCTTTTCGCATCCAACTTGATTCGTTTTCCCGTGATAGCTGTCACCGTGCCGTCATTCAAGAACTGGCTTGCTCTCGCGGCGATTTGATCGAGATCGTTGATGACTGCTCCCTGCTTCTTTCGCGAAACGAGCGAGCCGTCTTCCTCGTAGGCCCGGTCGGCATAAATTCGTCCAACAGTCCGCAACCCGATCTTCCGCGCGTAAGCTTGCCAAGGGCTGCCGGGTTCTCCCGGCACGATGATGTCGGGATCATAGGCTTTGAAAGCATCGAAGATGAGCTGAAGATATTCCGGTGTTTCGCGCGACATCATGCCAAAGACGCCATGCGTACCGGCATGTGTCACCTTATAACCTTCAGCCTTGGCGATCGCCGAGAGAGCGCCCAACTGGTAAAGTGCGTGTTTCCGCATATCGTGGGGATCAATCTTCATCGGAACACGACCGAAGCCTAGTAGATCGGGCAGGCCGACATGCGCTCCTAGCGCCACTCCCCGCGCTCTCGCCTGCGCCGCCATGTCGGTCATGATGACCGCATCACCCGCGTGAAAACCGCAGGCCACATTCGCGGACGAAATCAGCGCCATCAGAGCGGCGTCATCGCAAAGCCGCCAACGCCCGAACCCTTCTCCGATGTCAGAATTGATATCGATTTTCATCGTTCGCCATCCCTGCCTCGGTTTCTCGCGAAATGCGCGCTGGTACGCCGCCGTTGTCGGCCGTCGCTATCAGGCAACCCAGCCTGTCCAAATATTTCACGATCTCAGATAGAGCCTTACGCGCTTCGGTTACCGAACATTCCACGAAACGGAACACGCTGCCTGGCCGCGCTTGGGCGACGCGCCAGAGATCGGCTTCTATGACGTAACCAATTTTCGGATAGCCACCCGCAGAGTTGCCGTCGACCAATTGCACGATAGGGCGCCCGCCTGGGGGCACCTGGATCACCCCGGGCGTGATCGGACATGATCGCATTTCTCCGGGGTCGGTACGCATCAGTTCGGCGCCATCCAATCGATAGCCCATTCTATTGCTCTGAGCGGAGACCCTCCAGGGATCACGCCAGAACGTTTGCTGCGACCTAGATGTGAAATCATCATATTCTCCGGCACGAACGACGCGGAGAACAATATCGTCCTGCTCCGCTAATGCGTGAAGTCCGCGTTCGAGAACGTTGTCGGGCGGCAAGACGGAGAGTTCGGGTTGCGGCTGCGCACTCTTTTTCAGAGCGCCTAGCTTGTCGCCTACGCGAAGCATGCGCCCTTCCAGGCCACCAACGCGTTGCCTGAAATAGGTGCTGCGGGATCCCAGCACCTCGGGAACGTCGATGCCTCCGGGCACACAAAGATAGGCTCTAAGCCCCATACGTGCCGGTCCAATCGCCAGCTCGTCGCCCGGCGCAACCGCGAAACGCGACCATGGTGCGACTTGACGTTGGTTGAGAACGGCCTGACAATCGGCCCCACACAGTGCAACCATGATTTGCTGATTGAACAGCAACCGCATGGGACCCATCTGGACCTCAATTCCGGCGGCCTCAGTGGAATTTCCAAGCAAGATGTTGCCCACCGATAGAGCGACCCGGTCGGCCGCTCCCGTTCGGGCAATTCCATGGTGACGTTGCCCTATCCGCCCCAAATCCTGCACAGAATTCAAGGGAAGCGTTTGAAGCACTTCGATCATGTCTCAACCCGTTCGATTCGGAAACGAATGCAGTCTCCCAGGTCAAGAACGTTGGGCGGCGTTTTGCTGAAGTCGAACGGTATGGGCGATGCCGGTGCATGTCCGAGTGCGTACCAGCCGCTTGGAACGAGCGAAGGCTCCTCCCCCGGCTTCAACGGCGGTCCAAGAGACGTCTGCGCTCCCGCCATGCTCAAATTTGGACCATTGGGTACCATTTGAGGTTCAGGCCGGCGTGGCAGGTGCAGCCGTCTATCCAGTCCGAAGAGAAAGCCGAAGCCTGGACCCGTTCCAGGCGCAAAGACAGTGTAATTGCCTGCCGAATGCAATTCAGCCACCCTGCTCGGCGATACTCCGAGACGATCGGCAACTTCGCGCAGGTGCCGACCTGCAGCTCCCCCGTAAACGATCCCGATTTCGAGTGTGCGGCCATTACCGGACCAAGCGGTCGTTCCATTCCATTCCGCCAAAAATCTCATCGCCAAAGGCTCGGTGTCCGTTGTCAAAGGGTCGACAACGATTAAGAGGCTGTTCAATCCCACCTGCGCGTCAGTCACCTCTTGCCAATTCCGGACCGTTCTATCCAACGCCCAAATGCGTTGCTGCGTTTGCAACGAAAGTGGCCCTTCGGCATCGAGCAGCAGAGCCGAAGCACCGCAGTGACTGACCCTCGGTGCATCAAGAACCACTAGCTTTGCGCACATGCCCGTACTTTGTCCGTCACTGCAGCTCTTCAAGGCCCAATAGAATTGGTGTACCGACCCGGTTCAGCCTGTCCAAATGTTGGAAACGTGTCAAAATAAGATCCGACCTGGCGGAATCGAACATTCCATCAGTACACGCCCGATATTTCCGCTCCAGATGTTCCCAACTGACGGGGTCGCTGCTCGAGCCGATATAATTGGATTTGCGCCGTTTAAAGAGACTCCCGTCTCGCCGCATGACATCAACTTCGGTAAAGGCTTTTCCGGCTCTGTAGAGCGGCTCGAAAAGCTCTGGCGTGCTCTGGTCTGGATGAACATAAGGTTCAACCGACTCCATTATCTTGCGCGTCGCGGGATCCTTGAGCGCATCGGGAGTGAAATCGGCTAGCGTGACGTCGCCTTTTCGCAGTGCCACAGCCACGCAATAGCTGTAGCTAAATTTTGCCTGTAAGTGACTTTCAGGCCGATCATAACGCATGATGTTAAGCGTTTGATAGCTGGTGCCGCAACGCACCGAGGTTATATCTGCCAGATCAAGCTCTTTATTTCGGAGGCCTTCGACAAGCACGTCGAGAGCCGGGAGCACCATCGCGCAAACCGGATATAGCTTGACGTTGATGCGCATCACTTCAAAGGGGGCTCCCATGTCGCGCATTGCGTCTTCAAAACAGATCACACTCAAGTCACCGAATAGGTGCATGAAACCTTCATGACCCTCGATGGCAGTCGGGCTTGCGTCGATGCCAGCCAGAGCCAGCTTTGCGGCCATTACGCCGTTCTCGGCAGCACGGCCGGCGTGGACGGGCTTGGTCGACGTTCCAAAGTTCTGACGGATGCCACAAGCCATCGAGGCGGCGATCCCCAACGCATCTCTGGTCTGCTGCGCGTCCAAACCCAACAGCTTTGCCGATGCAGCCGTCGCTGCGAAGGTTCCGAAAGTCGACGTCGTATGCCAACCGTTGGCATTATGTTGGTAGGTCATCGCCCGCGCAATCTTGGCGCCGACTTCCATCCCAGCCACATACGCGGTGATCAGTTGTTCGCCCGAAACGTTGCGCTCGTCGGCCAGCGCAAGAAGCGCCGGAACCATGCCAGTGGATGGATGGCCAAGCATAGTCGCGTTGCCGTCATCGAAATCGTGCACATGAGCTGCCACACCATTGAGAAAAGCCGCCGTTCTCGCCGTCGTGCGCAAGGAAGTGCCGATAACCAGCGATTTGCCGGGTTCATCGACCAAAGCTTGACGCGCCCTGCTTGCGGCCGCCTCGCCTGCGCCCGCAAGCGTCACAGACAACGTGTCTGCGAAAGCGCGCTTGGTCGTCTCCACCGCCTCTGTCGGGATGTCGGAAAAGCGCAGTTTCGTAACCCAATCAGCAAGGAAGGCGGTCACGGGTGGACGTGATCGCGTCGCCTCGGCGGCACTGGAAGTGATCTCGTTCATATTATGATACTTCGAATTTGGTTCAGCGTAAGGCTAGAACCGCGGAGCGGATCGCTGCCACGGCGGTACGCAAGTCGTCGTCCGACGACGCGATGGAGATACGGAAGTAAGGAGAAAGGCCATAGGCCGCGCCTTGTACAACTGCGATGTCGGCCTCGGCCAGTAAGTAATCGCACAGAACGCTATCAGACGAGATTCGGCCGCCTGCCGGCGTCGTTTTCCCAATCAGATCGGTACAGCTCACAAAGATATAGAACCCTCCCTCAGGGCGCTCGGCGGAAAGACCTGGAATTGCCTTGATGATCGGTAAGACAAAATCTCGCCGCCGGTGGAACACAGCTACGCGCTGGGCTAAGAAATCTTGTGGCCCTTCGAGTGCGGCCAGAGCAGCAGCCTGCGCGATTGAACATGCGCCACCCGTCGCTTGCGACAAGACTCGAGTAATGTCCCTGATCAGCCAATCCGGCCCGGCGCAATAGCCGATACGCCAACCCGTCATGGCGTATGCTTTGGAAACGCCGTTGACCGTCAGGATGCGCTCCCGCAAATCGGGCGCAATCTGCGCCAAGGTGTAAAACGGCCGCCCATCAAACCGAATGTGCTCATAGATGTCATCTGACAAAGCAAGGACGTTAGGATGGCGACGCAATATTTCGGCGAAGGAAAGCAATTCCGCCTTTGAGTAAATTGATCCCGACGGATTGTTTGGCGAATTCAAAAGAAGCCAACGCGTCCGAGGTGTGATGGCCGCCTGTAGTTGTCCAGGCTGCATCTTGAAGTCACTTTCGACGCCGCACGCGACTATCACCGGCTGTCCGCCGGCGAGCCGCACCATGTCTGGCATCGGCACCCAATAGGGTGCAGGTATAATGACCTCGTCGCCGTCGTTTAAGGTTGCGGCGAAGGCATTATATATACTTGGTTTCGCGCCCGGAGCGACCACGATCTGATTGACTCCGTATTCCAAGTCGTTGTCGCGTCTCAGCTTGCGCGAGATGGCCTCGCGCAGCTGAATGGTACCCGTATTGATGGTATAGCGGGTTTCTCCAGCTCGGATCGCCGCAATTGCCGCTTCCTGAACGTGCTCTGGCGTATCGAAGTCAGGTTCGCCCTGTGCAAGGCTGATAACGCGCTTGCCTGAGGCCACTCTCAACTTTGCTTTTTGAGCCATGCTCTCGGAGACATCGACCTGAATCTTGCCAACCCGCTTCGATCTGCTTCGTGTATTCAAATTAGTCACCGCTTCCTAGTCCGTGAGAACGACGCCAGGCTTTCGACCCGTCTGCGCGCGGGCTCGGCTGTCGCAGCCTCTTATTTGATGAGCCAAGCGTTGAACATTTCATTCGACTTGGACAAGTTTTCACCCCAGAAGCTGACATCGAGGGGCACGAGCTGCTTAAAGTTGTCAGGCTGCGTCGGGATCAAATACAAGATCTTGGGGTCGATATATTGGTAGGCGCTGATCGAAGCCGTTCCGTTCAGGACGCGCGCTGCACGCGCGGCTTGTCGCTTCGGATCAAGAGTGAATTCGATGAGCTTCTGAACCATCGCCACCTTCGGATTCCCTTTCGGAATCGACCAGCCATATGCGGTGTAATAGCCTTGATTCCATAGGATCTTAAGATCCTCTCCTTGCACGATAAGCTCCGCTGCCCGGTTGACATAGGTCGCGGTAATGTCGATTTCGCCGCTGTGTAACAGCTGCGCGCTCTGCGGCGCCGTCGTCCACCACATAGCGATCCGCGGTTTGATTTGATCGAGCTTCTTGAATGCCCGAATCCAACCGGCATCTGTTTTCAGTTCGTTTATGATGGCCTGGCCGGGCTTGACGCCGTCGGCGCGCAATGCCCACTCGATGTTGTCCCGGCCGCTGTTGCGGAGGGACCGCACGCCAGGGATCGCTTTGTCCCACATGTCCGCAACGCAAGTCAGATCTTTCCCGGTCGCGGAGGTCCGATAAACCGTTGAATAGGCTGATATCGAGTCGGGCACAAAACCGGCGAGGTTCCTCAGCTCCACCGGAAGGTCGTCATACAGGTGTTTTGGAAGGGTGATCTTTTCAACCAAATCCAAAGCCAAATATCGAACTGCTTCGTCCATGCCTGCGCCAATGCAAGCATCGAAGATATAATTCTTCGTGTCGACCATCGACTGCATCTGGGGCAGCGGCTGCGCGGCTCGCACCACGGGAACGACCGTGATGCCGGTAGCCTCCGTGAAAGGAGTGTAAAAGAGCTCCTTATAAATCTGAGATACGGAGCCACCAGCATCTGCAATGTAGAGAGTTTCGCCCGCTGCCGAAGCGCGACCCATGATCGCGGGTGCTGCTAACGTTGCGCCCGCCAGCATTGTGGTCTTAGTAAACTTTCTTCTGTTCATTTCTGGCCTTCCGTTAGCGACTTACGCCGACCGCGGATTTCATCGAATGTCGTCGGAGGCAATCATCCCGGGGCGTTCAAAGGGATGGTCGTTGCCGATAGTGCCGATCATCATTCGTCATTTCACAAGCCACTGATTGAACAGCTCATTCGATTTCGTGAGATTCTCTCCCCAAAAAGCCACGTCCAACGGGACCATCTGCTTGAAATTATCTGGTTGCGTCGGGACGTACTCGAGCACCTTCTTGTCGATAAATTCGAAGGCACTTTTCGAGGCGCTTCCTTGCATCAACTCGGAAGCAAGCGCGGCTTGACGCTTCGGATCCAATGAGAACTCGATGAGCTTCTGCACCAAATGGACCTTTGGATTGCCTTTTGGGATGACGTACCCATAGGCAGTGTAATAACCTTCGTTCCAAAGCACTTTGAGGTTCTCACCTTGCCGGATCAGCGTTGCAGCCCGGTTCGCATACGTCGCTGTAATATCGATCTCCTGAGCTTGCAGAAGCTGAGCGCTTTGTGGGGCCGTACTCCACCAAGTCAGGATTTTCGGTTTGATCTCATCCAATTTTCGAAATGCGCGCTCCCACCCGGCTTTTGTTTTCAGCTCATTGATAATGGCCGGTCCCGCGGGAACGCCATCCGCTCGAAGCGCCCATTCTATGTTGTCGCGACCGCCAGTACGCAGCGAGCGAACTCCCGGAATGGACATGTCCCAAATATCGGCAACTCGTTTCAGATCCCGTTTTGTCGCTAACGGCCGATATACCGTCGCAAACGCTGCAACGGAGTCCGGATAGAAGCCCGGAACATTTCTGATGGAGTCAGGAAGGTCGTCATATATTGACCTCGGCAACTCAATTCGTTCGCTGAGCCCCTCAGCATCGTAGCGGACACCTTCATCGAGACCGGCGGCCCCATGCACATCGAACGTATAGTTCTGCGTTTCCACCATGGTCTTCATCTGAGCCAGCGCTTGGGCTGGCCGAACGACCGGAACGACATCAATTCCCGTGCTTGCAGTAAAGGGCGTATAGATAACCTTCTTGTAGGACTCGGTGTACGCACCGCCCGCATCCGCAACATAGAGGGTCTCACCGGCCGCCGATGCGCGTCCGACGATGGCGGGTAGTGGGAAAGTCGCGCCGGATAGCGCAGCTATCTTGACGAATTGCCTTCTATTCATTGTTGGCCTCCTCACTAACCATTGCCTCGAACTGACGGCTCTAATGTCGGCCCATCCAACCGATGCAAGCGCTACACGCGTCTGGACGTCCCGCCAACGGAATTGGCTATGAGCATAAATCCGAGAATTAACGCCAGGAGTAGCGTCGACACTGCTGCCAACTCCGGTGACGCCCCGTACACTGCCTGTTGGTATAGCTGCTTCGGAAGCGTGGTGAAGCTGCCTCCCGTGACAAACAGAGAAATCGTCACTTCGTCAAACGACTGGATGAATGCGAAAAGAAACGCGCCATAAACTCCAGGCTTGATGATCGGCAGCATGATATATCGGAAGGTCTTGAATTTTGACGCGCCCATCGTCCATGCGGCATAGTCCAACGAACGATTGTAATTTTTGAGCACGGCCATCAGTGACATCGTGGCATAGGGCAGCGCAAACACCATATGCCCCATGATCAATCCGACCCATGTGCCAATCAGCCCGAAGCGGGCATAAGCGTAGAACAGCGCGACCGCCGTGATGATATGAGGCAGAAAAATCGGAATGGTCAGCAGCAGAATTATCAGGAACTTTGCCCTCGTCTTTTGACGAACGAGAAATAGTGCCGCCGGAATAGCGATGGCAATGGCCATCAAGCTGGTGATGGCGGCGATGCCAACCGATCGCCAGAAAGCCAATACCCAGATTGGTGAGCTAAGGACCGACGTGTACCATCGGAGTGAGAAACCCTGGGGCGGCCAGCCGAACAGAAGGCTGTTAGAGAATGAAATCGGAACGATACAGAAGATCGGAAGTATCAAGAACAACGCAATTGCCAGCGAAACCATCGACAGAATGGGTCTACTCACCCTTTGCCTGAGCTTCACCGTCCGTCCCGTCAGTTTTTCGGCGACCAATCCGAAGCTGGCGGTAATCCATGAAATTCCGTTGATTAGTTTCATTCCGCCACGGCGGAGCATTCGGTTCAGTCTCGACGGATGCTGGTCGCCCTCTTCTCCGGTCAGAATGTGCATTCCAACCACCCGATCAAACAGAAAGAAGGAAATAAGTGTTGCCAGCAACAGCATGGCGGATATCGCCGCAGCGAAGTTCCAGTGCAACACCTCGGTAACTTGTTCGATGATCAATTGAGCGATCATCGTTTCCCGAGGACTCCCGAGCAGCTGCGGCGTGATGAAAAACCCAAGAGCACTCACAAAGATCAAGATACCGCCGGCCGCCACTCCCGGTAACGACAGAGGAAAATAGACCCGCCAAAAACCATGGGAGGGGCGGGCACCCAGCGTGCTCGCCGCTTTTTCCAAGTTCGGCTCGATGCCCTCCATTACGGAGTACATCGTAATAATCGCCAAAGGCAAAAGCGAGCTGCTCAGGCCGATCATCACGCCGTTCCAGTTGTAGAGGAAGGCGATCGAATGATCGAGCCAGCTCAACTTCAAGCCGGTTACGTTGATCAAACCGCGGCGACCGAAGATAATAATCAGTGACAGATTGCGGATCAGAAAGCTAGTCCAAAGCGGCACCAGAACGGACGTCAGGATTGCTGCTCGAACCCCTGCATTTGCTTTGGAGAGTGCATATGCAACGGGGTAACCGAGCGTCAGGCAGATCCCGGTGGCCCAAGCAGCGGTTTGAATCGTTCGCACGAGCACGCTAACGTATAGATTGGTCTTAAATACTCGCGAAAAATTCTCTAGCGTCAGCGCACCGTGAGCGTCAAAGAGGCTGAGAACAAGAATTCCGCCGACAGGCAGTACAAATACGACGGATAGAAACGTCAGCAGCGGTGCTATCTGAAGAAACGGCCAGCGCGCTAGCAATTCGCTCAGAGGTAGGCGCCGATCTGATCGCGGCCATGATCCCGGGATGGTCGTCCGATCTGTCACGTTCCTACATCCTTTATTTCTACCGACCGGGAGGCGGCCCAGCTCAAGATGCAACGTTGACCGTTCTCGATATCGTGAGGAGCCTGTGCATTCAGAACAAGGGCTGAAAGGACGCGATCGGACGCCGACTTGAAGAAGTACCGGGTTGTCGGCCCAATATTGATGCGCTCAATAAACGTCGCTTCGGTCCGGTGGTGCGCGGGAACGACGTCGGCGTTGACGCGAACGTATTCAGGTCGAACCATCAGTCGCGTTCCCGCCTGCATGGGCGTCACGTTGCCGCTTGCATCGCTCACTTCGCCAGCCGCCATGATATTGGACTGTCCGATGAAGTTAGCGGCGAAGACCGTCGAGGGGCGATCGTAAATTTCGTTCGGTGGTGCCAGTTGCTCGATCTCGCCACCGTTCATCAGACAGATCCGATCTGACATGGCCAACGCTTCTTCTTGGTCGTGGGTCACGTAGATGATGGTCGTCTTTAATCGCTTATGCAGATGCTTGATTTCGATCTGCATCTGCTCGCGCAAGTTCTTATCCAGCGCGCCCAAAGGTTCGTCCATCAGTACGATCGACGGCCGGTAGACCATTGCGCGTGCGAGAGCCACGCGTTGTTGCTGACCACCCGATAGCTCCTTGGGCACACGCTCGGCAACGTGAGGTAAGCTGATGATCTCCAACATCGACTTTACCCGGTCGCGTATATCAGCCTCCGGCATCTTCCGCATGCGCAGCGGAAATGCGAGGTTTTCCGCGATACTCAAATGAGGAAACAAGGCATAGTTCTGAAAGACCATGCCAATATCCCGATAAAACGCGGGCTCGTTGGTAGCTCGACGACCGTTGATGTAGATCTCGCCGGAGTTTGGAGGGGTTAGTCCGGCGATCATGGTTAGGAGCGTCGTCTTTCCGGAGCCAGAAGGGCCCAATAGAGTCAGAAATTCTCCTTCGGCCACATCGAGAGACGTCGGCTTCAAAGCGTCGAACGCACCGTACCGTTTCGAGAGGTTTTCGATCTTGAGCTTCATTCGTATGCCCGCTCTAACGATGCGCAGGAACTGAGTTGCGGGGCGGTCCCGCCAGGAATGAAATGCTGCGTACAATCGTGTAGTTCAACAACCCCTCAGCCCCACCCTCACGCGCATACCCCGAGTCCTTTGTTCCCCCAAAAGGCGTCTCCGGCAGCGATGACGTGAAGTGATTGATCGCAAGGTTTCCGACCTGCATGTGGTCGGCGATGTAGCCGGCGTAGTCAGCCGAATGAGTCATCGCGTAACCCGCAAGCCCATAGGGCAGTTCGTTGGCGCGCTTGATCGCGTCTGGCAGCGAAGTAACCGAATTTACGAGTGCGACTGGGCCAAACGGTTCTTCCTTCATAATACGCGCATCCGCGGGCACGTCGGCCAATACCGTAAGAGGCCAATAGTAGCCGTTATTCTTGATGCGCTCCCCACCGGCAACAAGCCTGGCACCTTTCGCGATCGCCTCGCTGACGAGTTCCTGTATCGCAGCAAGGCGCCGTGAATTGGCTACGGGCCCCATCTGCGTGGCCGGATCGAGGCCATTGCCGACCTCAATTTTTCGAGCCGCCTCGCCCATGTTGTTGACAAACTCTCCATAAATGGAGTCGTGGACGAACCAGCGTGTCGGTGATGTACAGATTTGGCCCGAGTTGCTGGCTTTAGCGGCAACCGACCTGCTCGCTGAATCGAGCGGATCGACATCGTCACAAATTATGACCGGCGCATGCCCGCCCAATTCCATAATGCAGGGCTTCATATGCATTCCGGCTTGCGCGGCAAGTCCCTTGCCAACTGGAACGGAGCCAGTAAACGCAACCAGTCTGATTGACGGGTGTCCTATCAAATAGCGCGAGATATCTGCGGGAATGCCGAATACCAAATTCAACACGCCATCTGGCAGTCCGGCTTTCACAAAGGCTTCCGCCAGATGCACGGCAGCCGCCGGTGTTTCCTCAGAAGCTTTCAGGACGAGACTGCAGCCTGCCGATAGCGCACCGCCAACCTTCCGGGCGACTGAACTTAAGGGATAGTTCCAAGGACTAAAGGCCGCTACAGGGCCAATCGGATAGAGTTGCACGGTGTTTCGATACCCGGGCTCGGACGGAATGGTCCTGCCGTAAAGTCGGCGTCCTTCTTCCGCATCCCATTCCAACACCTGACATGCCCGCCGAACTTCGGTCTGCGCGTCGCGTAGCGGCTTGCCTTGCTCCAGAGTGATATCGCGGGCCACCACATCGGCATTCGCACGCAGGTTCGCCGCGGCTTGACGAATTATCTCGGATCGCCGGGCCGCTGAGGTCAGTGACCAAACGTTGAAGCCGTTCGTTGCAGCATCGACGGCAGCGGCAAGATCGGCCTCCCTTGCCATAGGAACGATCCCCAGCACGGCTTCGTTTGCGGGGTTCAATATCGGAGCGCCGTTACGTTCGATCCATTTTCCACCGATAAACAGCCTTATTGGGGTGTGCCCAGTCATCGGGTCACTCCGAGGAATTTTCGTGTGTCGGCCACCACTTTTGCCGGACTACGCTTACGCCACGGCGCGCGCTGACCTGGCGGACGGTTTTCGATTTCTGGGTGGATCTTATTCCAGACGAAGACGGGCCCGTCCTTCGCCAGGATTTCTGGCAGGGCGGCAGTATATGTGGCTAGATCATCGAAAAAATAAGTGCGATTGATGCCACATCCGCGAGCCACAAGGTCATAAGCAACGTTCTTCGCGTTCGGTACGGGCTGTCCACCAGTTGTGGCATAGCATTCGTTGTCCATCAAGAAGTAGTAGTAGTTTCGAGGCGCCTTTTCGGCGATCGTTGTCAAGATGCTGAGGTTCATTAGTAGATCGCCCTCAGAATCGAAAACGACTACCGGCTTCTCAGGTTGGGCCAATGCGAGCCCAAAACTAAAGCCGGCATGACCGCCCATGGAAGGATCACCGACTGGAAGGTCCGCACCTCCTTCGCTGATGTCCAACCAATATTGACCCGAGCGACCCGAGACGACGAGCGCATTCCTGCGATGAGGTGCGAAAGCGTGGACAAGATCTTTTGTGTAAATCATCGACCCGCGCCTCAATTAAAACCGTGAAATTCGTCGGCGATCAGTACGACGACTGGGCGCTGAGTTAGTTCAGACTCGGTGAAAGCGAGCGAGATGCGATCGGCGTCCGCATTACTTTCCACCATGTAGAACTTGATTCCGAAAGCGAGCAGGAAGCGTTCTGTATATTCGGCCGCGCTATCGTGATTGACGCCGTGCCGCGTGTAACCGCGGTAACCAACCAAGAAGACGACCGGAACGTTCAGATTGAGCAGCCAGCCGCGCATGGAATCTCCCGATTCCATCATGCCGGTATTCTGCACCAACACGATCGGCTTTGCTCCTCCTGCGAAAAGTCCGGCCGCTATTGAGCAGGCATGCCCTTCGCGGGCGACGCCGACCAAGCTCAGCGATTGCTCCTCCTGCATTTTCAAGAACAGCCAGTTCGTCTCGCTATCTGGCAGCCAAACAACATGCGACACGCCGTTTTGCTTCATTTGCGCAACGACCGATTCGGGACTCAGTGCCGCGGCTTGCTCGTCACTCATCATCGTCCTCTTTTCGCCGGCCGCCATGGGAGCGAGGGCCCGCGGCCCAATTTGTATCCGAGACGTTAATTTAGGATACGATTAAAGGGCCTCCGGCACATTCGTGTCAACCTGAATGTGACGAAATCGTAATTTCCGAATGGAATCCTCATTTTCAGAAAGCCACGAACAATGCCCGAAACTCGGCAAGCCCCCCAAAAGGGCTCGGTCTGCGACAAGTCATTGGGGGGATCGCGAACGGTTTCATATGTATCCGGGAGGGATTGCTACGGCGCCCCCTCGTTCGCGGTCAAACGCTTGCGCAATCCGGAAGGCCGTTGCATCACCAAAACGGCGGACGGTAATTTGCAGACCTACCGGCATAAGGGCTGCGAGCCCCATGGGTATCGATATAGCGGCCAAGTCCATTAGATTGGCTATACGGGCGAGGAGACCAAAAGGTGCGGTTTGCTCGTGCGCCCCCTCGATCTCTGGAGTCACGATCGGAGCCGAGGGCAAGAGAAACGCTGCTGCGCCTTCCAGATAACGATCGAATTCCACCTGCATTTCGCGGCGGGTTGTAAGCAGGCCGAAATAGTCCCTCGCGCTGATGCCACTGCTTTTGCGCATTCGCTGCGCTATCAAACGATCAACTCGACTGTCGAGCCCCTCGATGTATTGCGATAGCCCATTCCAGCCTTCGGTCCCCGTGATACCGGATGCGTGAGCCGCATATTCTTCGTGACTCCGAGGCATGGGACGCACATCTATGTGAGCGCCTAGTCTCTTGAGGTCGCCCAGTGCCTTATGGAAAAGGTCCATAATTCGGGGGTCGACGAATTTGAGCTGAGAGTCAGTTGGCGCTCGCAAGATCAAGCCCTCGACGCCAGCCGTTAACTCGCCAAGAGGATTTATGCGCCCAATTCCGTAGGTCGAGGGATCCTGGGGATCCCGCCCTTGCAAGGCATCGAGTACCAACGCGGCATCCCGGATGCTGCGGGCCAACGGACCCACAGTGTCAAATGTCGGCGCCAATGGAAAGACGCCGCCCCGGCCGACCAAGCCGAGCGTACTCTTGTGGCCAACAATTCCACAAAGCGATGCGGGGGTACGAATTGAGCCGCCGGTATCGGTCCCGAGCGCAACCGGCACGAGCCCCGCCGCGACCGCGACTCCCGATCCGCTGGATGATCCGCCGGGTACTCTCGCAACCGAGGTATCCCAGGGATTCACCGGCGTACCGCAGACGGGATTGCACCCCCAACCACCAAAAGCGAATTCAACGGTGTGCGTTTTCCCGATGAGAACCATTCCTCGATCGAGGAGGCGCTGAACAGCGTGGGCTGTGTTCTCCGCAGGGGTCGATGCGGTCGCAAGCGATCCGGCCCGGGTCGGTCTCCCCTTGACATCAAATAGATCTTTGACCGCGAAAGGTATCCCGTCCAGCATATGCAAAGCGTTGCCGCCCGCACGCCGTGCATCGGCGGTCTTGGCAGCTACGCGAGCCGAATCCGCGTAGATTGCGACGAAGGCATGGAGCTGCGGGTCGAACTTCGCAATCCGCGCCAGAAAACGCTCCGTGATCTCGAGCGACGTGACCTGCTTGGTGGCCAATGCGCGCGAAAGCTCCCCGATCGTAGCGAACGCGACGTCACCAAGGGGCAATGTATGGCTGTCACTCATCGGAGTTCCCAACTAGTCCAACGCTAGGCGCGTATCTCTCAAGCAATGCATCAATCGGTCGGGCGCAGACATCAAAGCAGCCCCGCGCCCACCGAGCCCAGATCAGGGATCAACGAAGGATCCGTGAACCTGTCCATTGTGAAGACAGCCGATCCGGGCAACGGCTTATCCGCAACCCATGCGGCCGTTTGCTCTCCGACAGCGCAAGCCATCATCGTGCCAAAGCCGGAAAGACCGACGCACATATAGGAGCCTTCCGGTCCCATGGGCCCGACCAGCGGCCAATTGTCGTGGGTCCGCGTATACCAGCCGCTATAATGATGCAGACCGCGCGTCAGCCGTCCGATATAGGTCCTGAGTCCGGGGTTGAGCCTCGAAGCCCCTCGAAGCACAATTTCGGGAAAGCGGTCGTCCAGCGGAACGTCCCAGGTCGCGTTTACCTGCGCCCTCTCGTTGTAGGCCCATCCGAGCCGTAGCCAGCTGCCGCCGTCTCCTCCGTCGGGACGGCAATGAATTGCGCCGGTCATTGGTTGTGTGAGCCAGGCAGTGTCTGCACTGGCCCGAAGCAGGCTAGCTTCTTCTTCCGTCCAATTGATCATTTGATCATCGAGGTCGATCGAAAACGGCATGTCCCGAGGAATGACCTTGTGAACATCCTCGAAGGCGATTTTCTGCTGCATCACATTGAATAGGGGCAACTCGACGTCGAGCATGGCGGCAATGTCGTTCGCAAAGGGACCCGCACAGTAAATTAGCTTGACCGCTCGGAGAGTCTTAGAGGTCCCCTCGTCCTTAAAAGCGATAGTAAACCCGCCTTCTCGCTCCGCCTTAATGCCGTCGACCATGCCCTGCATGCGGTGCGCGCCGACGCTGCCCGTGTATTCCAGCATGAAGGCTCCCATCTGCTGCCCCGAAATGTCGCCGGCTTGGCGTACATGCAGGATTGTTCGCAGGTCGCGATCATAATTGGGAAACAGCGATTGGATCAGCTCGGGATTGCGAAGCAGATCGAAGCCTCGTGGCGCCAGCGTCCAGTCAGCGTCTGCGGGTCGTTGATAACTGCGGCTCGTGGTACCCTCATGGATCCGTACCTGCTCATCGAATTCCGCACCCAAGCTGAAGCGCAATCCCTCGATCAGCTCGGAGGCATCTGTCTTTCGCGACGCCAAGACATATCCGCGTCGAGTCATGTTCAGCCGATTGCCCGACTCTCGCGCGATGTCTTCCATGAGCTGGATGGAACGATCAGAGAGACGAACCATCAGTGGATGGGTCCACCAATTTCGATAATTCTCGCCAGACTGAGCGGACGTGAAGGCCATCGGAGGGCCTTGGTCGATGAGCGCGATATCAGTGATGCCGTGGTGTTTGGCCAGATAGTAGGCGACCGCGATACCAATCGTACCGGACCCGATGATAGCGACCTCGGCGCTTTTCACGCTCGCCATATTTTGCATCCCTTCTATTGTTTTTGGATACATTTTATATTGCCACACCGCAACTGATTTCGCATCGCCGATCGCGTTTTACGGAAGGGTTCCAAAGCGCCGTTTCGAGGTCACACGGTCCGTGGCGCGTGGCGCCTCAAGGAGAACGGCCTCGCGGTCACATCGGAAGGTCTTGGAAGGCAAAGCTCCCAAATCCCACAGGCAGGGGAAAGCGTTGAAACTATATGATGCCGCGCTCGGGCAGAGGGGCGTCGTCGATCAGTCGCTGCCAACCGAAACGAGTTAAATCCAGCGTTTCGTATCGTCCCTTCAGGATAAGTTCGGAAATCGCCAGACCACAGCCGGGCGCATGCATCAGGCCGTGACCTGAGAAGCCCGCCAGCATGTGGAAATTGCCCAGACCATCGGCCCCCGGCCCGATGATGACATTGCCGTCGAAGTCGTTCTGATCATAGAGACCCGGCAAAGTTGAACGGCATTTCGTCCGTTCGAACTGCGGGAAACGGTGCGCCAATGCTGGCCACACAACTGATTCGAAATAGTCGTAGTCGACCTCGAAATTATAGCCCCGCGGTTCCGCGAGCGTCGGAACACCGCCTGAATAGCCGGCGCCTTCGGGACGGAAAGCTAATCTTTCGGGGTCTTTGAGGTAAGGCAGCGGCTCGATGGGTTCTTGCGTTTCGAAGTAATGTTCGAAACGCCGCAGCGGGGTGATTGGAACATCGAACCCCAGTTGCTTGCAGATTTCCTTTGCCCACGCTCCTGCGCAATTGATGAATTGATCCGCTTCAATCTGAGCGCCGGATGCCACTCGGGCATGCGTTACAGCATGAGCGGCGCGGTCCATCCCCACCACATCGTCGGCAAGATATTTGACGCCGAGAGATTGCGATTTCTTACGAAAACCCATCAGCACACTATGCGGATCCAGCCAGCCGTCATCGGGAGAATGGACGCCGGCGCCAAGGTCCGAAACGTTCATCGAAGGGAATTTCTCTTTCAGACCGTCCGGCGTCAGCCATACGACATTGCAACCTTGATCTCGTTGAGCGTCGTAATTTTGACGCAACATCCCCGTCGCACTAAGGGGCACGATGAAGAGGTAGCCATTTTTCTTAAAGCCGATCTCGGCATCCACGCCTTCGATCGCCATCGTCTTCGGAAATGACTCAAAGAAGGGGATTGAGAAATTTGAAAGCTGGATATTCTCGGAAAGCGCGAAAAGACGTCGGACGCCACCAGACGCCCGTGGCGTCGAGGCTATCGCATAGGTCGGATCGCGCTCTATCACTATGACATCTGAAGCCGGCGCCATGAGCTTGAGAAAATAGGCAGCCGCGGAACCGATGGCTCCGCCCCCAATAATTGCGACATCATATTTCATTTTCCTACCTGCCCGAGTAGAGTAGATGGTGTGATACTATGCCAACGCCGTGCGCCGATGCCGTTCGTAGATGCCGCCTACTCCACGTCTACCGGAAGGATCTCGAACAAGGGCGCGCCGTAACTAACCGCGGCGCCTTCTTCGATAAGAATTGTGACCAACCGCCCCCGCTGCGGCGTTCTGATCGGGATTAGAATCAAATCATCCTGTAGGTAGCCGAGGATATCATCCGAGTTTAAAGACGAGCCCATCGGCACCGCCGCTGAAGCCGCCGCGGGATGCCTTGGTAAGAATCTTCCCGGCCCAACCGCGCGAACAACAATATTTGCCGTAGCCGGCGGCGCCGCTCGCACCTTCTCGTCGGTCGTCGCCGCAAGCTCAATGTTTATAAACTCGCCGCCTTCCTCATATTCCAGCCGGATCAAGCCATGGCGCCTCATGATGGCAGTCAATTGCGGAATGTAATCGCAAAGACCCGTCATGATGCCACCGCAGAAGTGGCTCTCTTCAGCCTCAGCCCAGCGGCCAACCAATTCTTCAGAAACCGGATGTCCGCGCTGCCGGCTTTGAACGCTTCAATGGCACCGCAGGCGCGCTCCATTCTAACGGCTATTTCCCCACGGTTGGCGATCAGC
Organism: Bradyrhizobium sp. WYCCWR 13022; assembly: GCF_030435535.1. Classification (NCBI taxonomy): domain Bacteria; kingdom Pseudomonadati; phylum Pseudomonadota; class Alphaproteobacteria; order Hyphomicrobiales; family Nitrobacteraceae; genus Bradyrhizobium; species Bradyrhizobium sp. WYCCWR 13022. The sequence goes on along the minus strand of NZ_JAUIZJ010000009.1, from coordinate 139,026 downwards.
ACCTTGTCAAACATTTGCTCACTCGAGAACGAGAAGAGTGTCACCCGCGCAAACCACCTGGCCGTCGTCGGGTAGGATTGCTCGCACCGTCCCCGCTCTGTCAGCTTCGACACGGAACAGTGTTTTCATGGACTCTACGACAGCAACGATCTGCCCCTTGGTGATTGTCTGCCCTACTTCAACCGCAGGAGAACCACCCTGGACATCCGAGCGATAAAACACTCCGTCGGTCAAAGCTCGTATCTTATGACCTTCTTGATTCGAACCGAGACTGTCAGCTTTTTGCAGTGACAGCGGCGCGCTGGTGAAAGCGGATGTCACTTCAGCGGCGGCGATCAGCAGCAGCCGAATGTCCCCTCTTTTCAGCTCAATCTTCTGCAAATTGAGCTCAGCCGCCTTCCGGCAAAAAACTTCGATCTGCTTCAGGTCCATGAAGGCCGCGGTCTCCCGAAGAACGAACTAATCGGCAACCGAAGACGGGGCTGACAGCATCAAACTGCGCCGGGCCGTTTGCGCCGATCGCGAGACAATGAGCACGACGCCCATAACAGTCAAGCACAATGTATTCTATTGCGGCCCTTTTGGATACATCATCATGTTGCGATAGATGCTGGCCGGACATATCGACCACCCAATGTTACTCAAGGATGGCATTCACGGCTTCATCAAGAGCTTTAGCGGCGCGTTCGCGAACACAACGCAGCTTTTCCTGCTGCTCCGCATCTCTGGTCTGGCTCTCGCGAGCGAGCTTTATCTGCGCGCACACATTGGCGGGCGCCGGGCTGCCGTAAGTCGAACGTCGGCCAACGAAAGCGAGTGGACTAAGGCTTTCCCGAAACAGTTGGGGGTCAAGGCTTGGTGCAGGAAAACCGAGCTGATTTGCTGCTGCATCCAAGTCGGCACTTGTCACCGTGTTTGGCATCATTCCGCAATTGAAACAGTGCGCCACGAATCCGGCGACCAATTCATGCGCTTTACGCCACCCCAACGCAGTCTCGCGCGCTATGGCCGCAGCAAGGTCCGTTGCGGTGCACCAGTTGGCACCCGCCAAATAGCTCATTCTCGCGACATCAAAGCGCACATCGCCCACAAGGCGCGACAGAGTATCCAGTCGTGCGGGAATCATTTCACCAATGGCCTTGAGCTGACTGTCCGTATTGACCCGCTCCATGGTGGTAAAACCAGTAGGTCCGCGTTCGGACATGCTTACAGCCAGGAAGGCCGATGATGCTTGCGTCGCCAAACTCTTGATGTCCTCCAGCCCATCAGGATTTTTCTTCTGCGGCATGATCGAGCTAGTACCACACAGATAATCCGGCAATTCGACATAGCCATATTCAAATGTCGACCATAACTGCAGATCATCGGCCAAGCGAGCGAGCGAATGCGTTAAACCTGCCATGAGACCGGCATATTCGATCTCCATGTCGTGGCTGATGATCGCATCGAAAGTGTTGGGCAAGGGCCCATCGAAGCCGAGGAGCTCTGACGAGCGCCGACGATCGATCGGAAAATCGCTCCCAGTCATGATGGCAGCGCCAGCAGGCGACTGATTGATGCGAGCATGAGCTTCTTGATATCGCTGCTGATGCCGGGCTGCGACCAGTTCAAACATCAGAGCCCAATGCGCCAGTGTTGTTGGCTGGGCGTGCTGGCCATGCGTGTTGCCCGCCATGACGGTCTCGATGTGTTTCGACGCCAATTCTATGAGAGAATGGCGCAGCTTCATCATGCCATCCAAGGCTGAACAGATCTGAGCCGCAAACGCCCTCCTTCGAGAAACGGCATTCAGATCTCCCGAACTGCGCCCGGTGGCGATCTGCCCACCAATTTCACTGCCATAAAGCTTTGTTAGATATCGTTCGCCCGCGTGCAGGCCCGAGTTCATCTTAGAATGAACATTTAGAACACCTTCTGCCTCCATCTGTCGCAGGCCGGCTAGAAGTTGCTGTCCGATTTTACGCTTAATTGCGCCCCCTTCGGTTAGCGCAACTAGATGGGCCTTGTCGAACGCATGAATATGCGGAGCCGTTATCGCATCGAACCGAGACTTGTAGTTGTCAAGATAATCTAGAGGAACTTGCTTCAAACGCGCTCCGGGGTTGGCGGCGCTGCGATAAGTTTGCGGAGCGTGGGTTTCCATTTAAGGATCTGCCTTAGCTTCGGGCCCGAACGAGCCGGTTTGCCGGCCACCGACACAACCAAGCAAGCCTGATGTATGCATATTAATTATACTGTATCCAGTCGCGCTGCCTGTCAATAACATGACACTGGGCGTGGCCGATAGCCTCCGGCGAAGCGGACGAAAAATCGATGGCGAGGTGGCCGCTGAGGTGACGGGTCAGAAGACAAATGGCTTGAGACGAGTTGTGCTGCGTGTTCACTTCAGTCATTGTCATTGATGCCAAGCTGCTTCTCGACTGCCGCCAGCAGAATTGAGATTGCAATTGCCTCAGCTGCAATCCGCACGTCTTCCAACGATGCAAAACTTGGCGCAATGCGGATATTGCTGTCCTTGGGATCATGCCCGTTTGGAAAAGTCGATCCTGCTGCAGTGAGAGAGATTCCCGCGTCGCCCGCCAGCCTGACAGCTCGTTGCGCTGCGCCTGCAATAGTATCGACGCTGATGAAATAACCGCCCTCAGGCCGAGTCCAGACGGCAGCACCTTTGCCTGCGAGACGTCTTTCGAACGCTTGGAGCACTGCGGAAAACTTGGGAGCAAGAATAGCGCGGTGTCTTTTCATGTGTCGTGTCACGCCCCCTGCGTCCTTGAGGAAACGCGCGTGACGAAGTTGATTAAGCTTGTCTTGACCAGCTCCACGCCGCTTGGCGCAGTCAAGAAACCAACGAACGTTCGCGGGAGAAGCTGCGAAGAAGCCGATACCGGCTGTGGCGAAGGTAATCTTTGAGGTAGACCAGAACATAAGCGGTCGATCCGCATTCCCGGCGGCCGCGCAAGCAGGCAAGATCCGTTTAGCTGGCTTGCTGTTATCGGCTAAGTGATGGACGACATACGCATCGTCCCAGAAGAGCCGAAAATCTGTGGCCGCAGCCTCCATCGCAGCCAGTCGATCAATTACTTCATCGGACCATATTTCGCCCGTCGGATTGGCATAAGTCGGCACGCACCACATGCCCTTCACACGTGGATCCCGCACATGATGCTCCACCACCTTCATGTCTGGCCCCTTGGGCGTGACAGGGACCGGAATCAGATCGATGCCATACTCGATGCACATGTTATGATGCAGTTCATAACCAGGCACGGGGCTAAGGAACGCGATTCTTCCCTGTTTCATCCAAGGGGTCGCAATTGCTGTCACACCCTTTAGAAGAGCCCACACAATTACATCATGCATGATCGCAAGGCTGGAGTTACCTCCTACCACGACTTGCTCCACTGGAACGTCTAGGATGGGAGCGAATATGCGGCGGAGTTCGACAAGTCCCTTCGGATCGCCCCCGTAATTTCGTGCATCGTCCCCAGCTTCCGTGATCCAATCATCGGGTTTCGGTAGCGAAAGCAGTTCGTTCGACAGATCGAGCTGCTCTTCTCCCGGGCGCCCGCGCGCGATGTTCAGCTTCAATTTGCGCGCGCGAATAGCATCGTATTCCGCCCTCACGTGGCGGAGCATCTGCTGAAGTTCGTCGGCGCTCATCTCGGCAAGCCGCATCATGATCCTCTCTCGCACCTGGCGAAGATGAGGCCTGTGGGACGATCCGATCCCGAGGTCTTGCATCATCGCACGTACGGCTTAGCTCTTCGCACTAATGCCATTTCGACGCCTGAGCCGATCTACTGCTCGCCTCTTGGCCATCATCGCGTGGTCTCATCCAGTTGCAGGCGAAACCCAGATCGCGCGTCACCACCAACATGGTCACGCGCTTGTTCCTCCGCATGGTCCATCCGTCGCCTCAGGCCAAAACGCAGCACTTCTGGTCGTGGCGGAGACACGGAGTTTCGGGAAGCACCCAGTTGCTCCAGCCGGCCCACAGCCGCCGCATCTTGCCGGAATTCCACCTGGAGGATTCGATCTCAGAAGCTCGGCAAAGCTGTTGATTATACACTTGACGGTGTTTGGATACGAAAATAGCGTCTGGTAGTCAAGCAGCGCTGGCGACCGCGAAGCGGAATGCCAGACTTGCGCGCCAACAGCAAGAAACCCGGAGAAGGTTGGCGATGGCAGCTCCCGTAACACGGCAACTCACAAAAATCTGCGCCTCACGGCGGCACCTTCGTCGCACTGCCCAAGCAGCTTTGGGAAGAAGCGATTTACCGCGCGACCCCTTCTCTTGCCGCGGTCTCCGCTTGGCTTCTGCTGGTCGTGCGCTCTGTGATGCTTATCGCTCACGTGACCGCAACGAGAGCCAACGCGACAGTGGTAAGGGCAATCAGGAATTCTAGGAACGCCATGAACAGAAGGACGTTTTTAAAATGGACGGCGCGCGCAACTGCCTCGTTGGCCGCGCCCACAGTCTGGAGTCCGGCGCACAGACATTATACGTTGCGGATACCGGAGGAGCGATGACTGAAGTCAATCGTGAGCTTCTCTATGGGCCATTTGAGAAAGCCACAGGAATCCAGGTCGTCCCCGTAATCCGTAGCGCTAGTCCGACCACCCAGATCAAATCGATGGTAGAGACCAAGAACTACATGTGGGACTGTGTTTTCGGGGCCGGCGCCGATGAGTCGCTGCAGTGGCAGCAGGCGGATTTGCTAGAACCGCTCAACGTGAGTGGCGAATTCGTCGATCAGATTCCCGAGGAGATGCGGCACAATCCAAGCTTTATGCCAGATATATCTCTGCCATTGCTCTGGTATGCCTTCCCTCTGCCACCAAGAAGGAGCTGACGTCTTTCGCCGACATGTGGGACTTTTCGATCCCAGGAGCTCGTTCACTTCGCAATGGCGGCCGCGACGACAGCGAAGTTGCCTTGCGGGCTGACGGGGTGCCCGGAGGCGAGGAGATCTACAAGGTTCTTGAGACTGACGACGGCTGGAAGCGCGCCTTCAACAAACTCGACAAGATCAGAAGATAGTGACTTGGTGGACGACTCCGCCACAAGGCGCTCAGCTGTTCCACAGTGGCGAGATCGATATTATGCCAACTTTTTCGAACCGGGCCTATCAATTGATCGCGCAAGGGGATGGGCTGGCGATTTGCTGGAATCAGGCATTTTACAACTCTTATGGCTGGGTCATCCCGAAAGGTAATCCCAAAGCCGAGCTGACTCGACGTCTCATCGTTTTCTCGCTGGAACCAGAGAGTCAGGCAGCTCGTTGCGCCAAGATCGGTGCCGGACCGTCTAATGTGAACGCATATCAGTTTATGAGCAAAGACGTCAGTCGATAATGTCCACCTATCCTGACAATCTGAAGCAAATGGTGCCGGTCGACAACGAATCTTGGAGCAAGAACCTTGCCGAAGGCGAGGAACGATTCAGGCAGTGGATACTCCAGTGAGCTGGCGTAACTTCGGAGCAGGCTCTTACAGGCCGGCAGTGCCGAAGGGCGTCAGAAGAGTGACCATGGTTCAGAAGGCATGGACGCAGCTACCCTGGCTTGGACCCTCCACAATCATCGGAGAAAAAGCATCCCTTTCCCCCGCAAACAGCTGAGGCGAGCATGTCACTACCATTAGTATATGTATTGACGACTGGCGGCACGATCGCGGGCAAGGGCGACTCGTCGGTTCGCCCTGCCGACTACGAGGTCGGTCTTCTTACCGGCAATGACCTCGTTCAGGCCATCCCCGAACTCGCTCAGTTAGCGGACACACGGGTCATCGAGATTGCGAACATTGGCAGTCAAGACATTTCGTTCGGTCATTGGAAAAAGTTAGCTGAGACTGCAAACGGTCTTCTCAGTTCTAAAGAAGAGAACATTGCGGGCATTGTGGTTACCCACGGAACCGATACCCTGGAGGAGACAGCCTACTTTCTGAATTTAACGATGAAATCGGACAAGCCGGTGGTCCTGGTCGGATCGCAGCGTCCCCCAACTGCAATGAGTACGGATGGACCCTACAATCTCTACAGTGCAGTTCGCGTTGCCATTCAGCCAGAGGCGGCAGGCAAGGGAACTCTGGTGGTCATGAACGAGCAGATCAACGCTGCTCGCGAGGTTGTCAAGACCAGCACCTTCCGGCTAGAGGCCTTTAAGTCGGGAGACTTTGGCCTTCTAGGCTATGTCGATACGGATAGGATTGTTTTCTATCGGGCACCTGTCCGTCGTCATGGCAACAACTCTGAATTTGATATCAAGAACATCAACGAGTTGCCGACGGTGCATATTGTTTACTCCTACGCCGATGCACCGGGAACACCGATCCGGGATGCTCTCGCTTCGGGCGCGAAAGGAGTTGTCATTGCCGGCGCGGGTGCCGGGACCCTATCCCAAAATGAGAAGGCGGCCGTCGCGGCTTATCGTAAGACAGGTGGTGAAGCCATCATCATGCGTTCCAGCCGCACTGAACGGGCGCGTCATTGAACGCGACCACTACCTAGAGCTTGGCGTCCTCAACGCAGACAATTTAAGTCCGCAAAAGGCTCGCATCCTCCTTGCGTTGGCCCTAACCAGGACCAACAAGCCGCATGAGATAAAGCGAATCTTCTCCGAGTATTGACCGACATGGACGAGTGCGCATGTCCTAGATGGCTACCTTGTCCCTCTGCGACGCGCCAGTGCGCTCATCGGATGAAGGGGACGGGTGGTGCATCATTCATGAGGGTGCTGAGACGTTCCTTGAAGCAGGCAACGTCGCACGGCACTTCTGGCGGTCATCTCAACGACCAGCATTCCCGACCACCCGCTTCATTCCAAGCCGACGGCGCAACAGCCCAATATTAGGAGGCATCCGCGCATGCTTCGCATCCCAAACGGCTTTCTCGCCATCCCAAATCCTGGGCGAGAGGCATCCCCGGCGACGGGGGTCTTTCTGTTGTGGCTTCGCGAGGTCCTGGCCGAGAGTTCTTTGGCCGCAGTCGAAAATCGCTGAAAGACCCGACCCGCCGGCTGGTCCGCCTGGTCAATATGGCGATATCTGCATAATGCGCATGGCCAAGGGCTTTGAGAAGATTACTGATTGACTCGATGCAGTCATTGACAACAAGCGCGCCGAACGACCCGAACAATTGACTTTGGGTGCTACCGTTGCGCGGAAACCAGAAGCATCATCGGTCGCTCCAACTCTTCTTCCAGCTCTGGCGTTTGTGTGATCTGCTCGGGGGACGGGGCAAACTCTTCGACGGCTAAGATCCGGAAGCCAGCACGGATCAAGGTGTTAAGCGTCGTGCCGATGGTCCGGTGATATTTGATTACGCCTTTCGCAAACCAGTCAGTCTGGCGCTCACCCTCGATCGAATAGCAATTGACTGGCCAAGTCTTGCGCCCGTCCTCGTCGGCGATCCAATGCGGATGGACCGCTGCCATAAAGATCGGATGCTCGATGGTGAATACGATATGCCCGCCGGGCGTGAGCGCTTGGTGGACCATGCGCGCGAGACGGCTGAAGTCCCTGATATAGTGAAAGGTGAGTGCACTATAAGCGAGATCGAAGGCTGCCGGCGGCAACTCCACTGTCTCCAGGTCTGCAATCCGGTATTTAATTTCTGGATCGTTGGTATCCGCCTTTGCCCGGCTGATCATGTTTTCGGAGAGGTCCAGGCCGAGCACCGAGTTTGCGCCTTGCTTGCGCATCCAGCGCGACGTCCAACCAAGGCCGCACCCCAAATCGAGGACGCGCTTGCCGAAAATCGCTGGCAAAATCGCGCGTATGGAGGGCCATTCAGGCGCACCGTCCAGACCGCGAATTTGTCTCGGAAGCTGGCTGTAACCGGCGAAGAAATCGGGATTGTCGTAGATATTCTGTGCCATGGTGTTCTCTTGTCCGGCGTAATGGGATTCGGATCATACGACAGACCGAGATTCCTTTTGTTCCCCTTTCGTCGCGTTTACGGCGCGAATTGGTTTCAACCAATTCTCACTATTTGGGGCAGTGGCGGCGGCGAGCTTCCCCTTGAACCCAGCGATGCGGGGCTCAATCTAGACCTAGGGGATGCAGCCGACACTCTGCACGCCCAAAGCGGCTGGAAGAAACGTCGGATGATGCCGGGATTATTGGGCGTCAAAAAGAACAGAGCGACTTGGAGACTCTAGACCCCATCCCGGACGCTCTATTGCCCGTCGCCAATGAGGTTTGGCAAAAGCAAAATCTGTCTCGCCTTCTCATTGCTGACTTTGTCGCCCCGGAAACGGGAGAGGTCTGCCTTACGTAAATGACGCGGTTCAAACGCTTCCAACCATTCTGCCGCCTGACATCACTCCGGAGTATTACCGTCGTCTCCAAGGGCCGCTCAACAGGAACTATCAGGACAACCGAGGCACGGCTCGTATTACTCTTCATAGCGCAAGTGTTACTCAGTAAGGCTCTAGGTAAGCCGCTTGGAAAGAGAGCTCTGGTGGGCATCACCAAAGGACCGGGTATCTCAACAGAGCGCCGTCAATTCAGATGAAGCTTGCTTTGGACTACGTGGTCATAGAGCGCTTTCGTGGAGCGGCCTGGAAGTCGCCGCCCCGTTCGCTTTCGGCTTCGCAATTCAGCGATGGCCCCCCTGACATCGCAATGCGGGACTGAGGCCGGCGTTCGGATCCGAATTGCAGTTCTCCATGGATCATTGGACTCTCGGCAGAGACTTCGCGAAATCGAGCACCCGTCCGCTTACGCTGGTATCCACCGTATTGTACGAGCTGAATTGAGAGATATGCCCATGGCCCAACAACCGGAGTAGCAGGGGGCAATGGGACGCCCGCAGCGCCAAGGTGGCGAATAGTTCTCCGGCTTGCACCTGCATCGGAACCGGATCGTATTCCGCGTAGGTGATCAAGGTCGGCACGTCCGGGGCATCTATCAGACGGGTCGTCGACATCTCCAAATATCGGGCAGTCTCCTCGCCGAAATAGGCCTGATTGCGCAGGTCGGGAGAAGGTATACCGAAAGCCGCAGCCGCGACGCGTTCGAGAGCGACGTTGTAAGACCCGGACTGCAGAACCACGCCGGCCGCTCGGAGAGGTCGCCCCTTGTGGAAGGTGGAGACGAAGGAAGCGAGAGCGACGTGCGCGGCTCCCGCCGATTCTCCGAGCAGACATATTCGTCTCGGATCTCCTCCATGATCTTGCGCATTCTCCTGGGCCCACCTCAAGGCAGCAATCACGTCGCGTGCCCCAGACGGCCACTTGCATTCCGGGGCAAGGCCATAGTTCGCGATGAAGGCCGTGACCCCGTTGCGGGCAAAGAAGTAACCCACATTGCTCCTATCGGACTTGTCGCCGCGACTGTAGCCGCCACCGTGGAAGAACAGCACCACAGGCACCGAACCCGATGTCGCAACCGGCCGATAGACGTCCAACGACTGCCTGGTCCCGTTTCCGTAGCGGATGTTGGGAATGACGTCGACTCCGTCGGTCGGCTGGTGAGCCAGGATGTCTGCGTAGATCCGCGCGGTTCCGGGCGGATCTATCACCGGCCCCAAGGCTCTTATTCTTTCTGCTATCTCGTTCGGCGGCGAAGACATCCAGCGATTGTTTTCGAATGGAGCGGTCATGCCTCCCCCTTTGCCCTTTCATCCAAAGTCCAGCCTCCGAACCTCTGCCGGCAGGCGTACGTCAGCACGCCAGCTATCAGGACGCCGAATACGAGAGGCAACGCGGCGGTTTCGAAGAAAGCGGTACCGGAGAGTTGCTTGGACATCAGGAAGCCTCCGAACAGAGGGCCTCCGATCGCTCCGAGGCGGCCGATCGCCATTCCCCACCCGACGCAGTTCGACCGGATGGTGGTTGGATATAACATTCCGAAAGCCGAGTTGATCGCGGATTGGGTACCGGCAACGCATATGCCGGTCACAAGAACCAACCACGGCAGGACTCCGCGATCGACGAACGGCTGGCCGATGAGCGCCATCGAGGGGATCGCGACGATGTAGAAAGCGACGATGACGAGAAAACCATAGCGATTGAACCCCACCGTAAGCATGAAGCTTCCGATCAATCCTCCGAGACCGAACAGGGTCGCCGTGAGCGCGGCGGCTTCGGGTGAAAGTCCGATGTCACGCAAGACCGTCGGAGCCCAGCTCGCCATCAGAAGGGTCGTGAACAAATTGACCACCGCGAGTAGCCAGAGGAGCGGTGTGATGATGTGCATGCCGTTTCGAAGCGGCACGAGCGGGGACAAGGCTCCCCTCGAGCCCGTGGACTTCAAGGCGAAAACCGCGTCGTCCGGAAGGTGGCCCCTCGGGTCGAGAGCCCTGGCGATCCTGAGAAGCTCCGCTCGCTTCGATGGAACGAGCGACAGGTACTTGATGGACTCGGGCAGTACGAAAACGAGCACCGTCGCCAGCACCACCGGAGCGGCGCCTCCTATATGGAAAAGTACTTCCCAGCCGTAGCGGGAGACCAGATACGCGGCGACGAGGCCGGGTACTATGCCTCCGATCTGCACGCCGAGCTGTACGACTATGAGGAAGGCACCGCGGACGCGGCGTGGAATGAACTCCGATACGAGCGCGGTCGCGTTAGGGATGATCCCGGCAAGGCCGACTCCCGCGACGAAACGAAGAGCGCAGAACTGCGCGACGGAAGCGGCCAGCACGGTCGAGCACGTGGCTAGGCCGAAAAGCAATGTCGACAGAACGATCAGAGGCTTCCTGCCAAAACGGTCGCCGAGATAGCCGGCTATCGGAGTGCCGATCAGCATTCCGACCAGGCTGGAGCTCAGGATGACGCCCATCGCGCTCCGATCGAAGTTCAATATCTTGATGATCTCGGGGGCGGCATAGCCCATTACGACAAGATCGAAACCATCTGCGATCGTGACCAGCAGTGGCCAAAGCACGACATTGAGGTGGAAGGCGCCGATCGATCGGCCTTCCACGAATTCGTCCAAGTCGATCCTGCGGCCGTCCGGTCGGCTATCGACCGGAGCGGACCCATCGAACGGAACGACGACTTGTCCTCCGATTCCCATATTCCCTCCCGCTTTTTCGTTCGTTTTGGTTCGTCAAGCTCCGCGCACCCGGTCGATCACAGCCGTCGGATCCTCCGGTGGAGCGTTTCCGTGCCATGCGATGTGCTGGTCGGGCCTGACCAGAACGAGTTTGGATTGGTAGGGCTGGCCAGGAGCGGGACAACGGACCACCGACAGCGGGAGCCTCCGCAGCTTCGCGGCCTCGAGCAACGCCTCGAGAGGTTCTCCGCTTTCGAAATCGACAAGGGTGTAGTCTCGACCCAACAGATCGTAGAAGCCGCGTCCGGGCGACGGCCAGAAGTGGGGCGAACGCGCTCCCGGAAAGTCGGCGGGCTTGTAGTTGCTCCATGTGTCCGGAGGCGCGGCAGTGCCATTGGCACAAACGATGGGGGAGGATTCGTACCGCTCGCCCAACTGCAGTCCGGACGTGTCGTATTCGTCGAGATCGTCTACGACCACGAAATCCCCGAACGTCTTCCGGGCACGCGCACCGGCCTCGCCTTCATCCTCGATGGTCGGCGGGATCAGCCACTTGCCTTTCCGTTTCGAGCAGTGGATGCCGATCTTCGAGTTCCTCAAACCGATGGATCTCCGCTCGGCCTCGTACGAATCCAGGAGGTTGGGACCGGCCCACCCCGAGTATGCTGCCGCAAGCTTCCAAGTCAGGTTCAGGACATCTCCGATGCCCGTGTTCATGCCGAAGCCACCTAGAGGTGTGTAGAGGTGCGCCGCGTCGCCAACGAGGAAAGCGGGACCTGCCCGGTATGCCGCGGCAACCAAAGACAAACCGCCGGTCCACGGCCCCTCCGCGAGGATTTCGTACGGAAGGTCTTTGCCGAATATCGACCGCATCACCTCGTCGCTGCGGACCTGCTCCCAGCCGAGGCCTTCCGGAACCTGATAATGAATGATCCAGCGCTCGCGGCCGTCCTGGGCAAAAACGAACGCGCGGAGGTCGTGATTTATGATCCAGGTGATGGTCGCCGGCGCACGCCTGCTCTCCTCCAGCAGAGTCGGGGCCCGAACGAAATACGTGATCATGGTGCCGGAGACGAACGCATTGTCGATGCGCCCGTCGTCGCCCGCCATGGAAATGTTGAAGTGACGACGAACCGGACTCCGAGCCCCATCGGCACCGATGACGTACCGAGACCGGATTCGTTTGCGCACTCCCGTGCGCACGTCTTCGACCGTTGCGATCGGAGCGCCGTCCTCCCCACCGAGCGCGACCAGGCGTGTACCGAAGCGCACGTCGACCGACTCCGAGGCCTCGGCATGTCGGCGCAGCAGCGGCTCCAGAAAGAGCTGGGAGATGGACAGGCCGGACTCCGGTCCGAGCTGCCCTTCACTAAGGCGCGTCTTCAGCAGATCGATGTTACCGAATTCGTGGCCGCAGAAGCGCGTGACGAAGGCTACGCGCGGATGCATTTTGGCAAGCGGCGCCGCCGCGCGAACTTCCTCCGCCAGTCCGAGACGACGGAAATGCTCCATAGTGCGTGCATTCACGAAATTGCAGCGGGGCTGGGTCGCCGTCTCGAGGTTTTCCGTAATCAGAATGCAAGGTACCCCCCTCTGCGCGAGATCGATCGCGGATGTCAGCCCGACGGGTCCTCCGCCTACGATAAGAACGAACGTTTCCTCGAAATCGCCTGTCATTTCCTCTCTCTTCGGCTTCTTGTTTGTTTTTAGGAACGCTGCCTAGCAAGGCGTTCGCGTCACGACACCGGGCTGGGCTTTTCCCTGCAACAGCAGTTGCTGCCGGCAGAGTTCGGCGGTCTCGCTGAAGTGTCGTGTCAGCAGGACGACCGCCTCGTCCGGACGGTGCGCGAGCACCGCGTCGGCGATCATCTTGTGGTCGGCGGTGCGGGCTCCGCCGACGTGTGCGGCGCGAGACATGAACCGATACCTGTCGGCGCTGTCGAACAACTGATCGCAATACGCCAGAATGCGCGGCGCGCGGCACGCGGAGAGAAGCGTGGCGTGGAAGACACGATGCGCGCGCTCCCATTCCGGGTCAACGGAAGCCGGCGTAAACGGAATGCGGGACAGCCGGTGCCATGAGAGCAGGACCTGCTCCTCCCACTCGGCCCCACCGTACTCGAACGATTTTCTGAGAGCGAACTCGTTGAGCACGATCCTGGTCTGCAAGAGGTCGTCCAAATCCTCGATGCTCAACGGCGCGACGGAAAAGCCGCGCTGGTCGGAATGCATGATGAGGCCGTCTTTGGCCGCCCGGGTCAGAGCCTCGCGCATCGGAGCTGCGCTGACCCCATAACGTTCGCACAGCGAGCGGATCTTCAGCTTTTGGCCGAAGGAAAACATCCCTCCGATCACGTCCATACGGAGCTTCTGGTAGGCGGCCGTTGCGAGCGTCTCTGATGCGTCCGACAAACTACCCCTCCTGAAATAGAAATTTCTTGCCTTGACGTATGATAATCTTTATTTAAGTCGGGCAAGTCAAATAATATATTGTTTGGAGCCGAAATGGACCTCGGTTTGGCGGCTAAACGGGCCCTCGTATGCGCGTCCTCTAAGGGGTTGGGTTTTGCATGCGCGACTTCGCTCGCCCGCGAGGGCTGCGAAATCACACTGAACGGCCGGGATGAGGAGCGCCTTCGCCTGGCCGCAAAGTCCATCGAGGCCCTCGCGGGTAAGCCAGTGGCGTTCGTCCAGGCGGACATCGCGGAAGAATCGGGTCGCCAAACGGTTATCGAGGCCTGTCCCGAACCCGACATCCTCATCAACAACAATCACGGGCCGGCGCCCGGAAATTTCCTCGAGTTCGGCCGCACGGAGTGGTTGGAGGCGATCGAGCAGAACATGCTCGCGCCCCTTCACTTCGTAAAAACCTTTCTTCCTGGAATGCGGGACCGGAAGTTCGGGCGGATCATCAATATCACGTCTGCCATGGTGAAGGCGCCGCATCCCAAGATGGAACTCTCGTCAGGCGCGCGCGCCGGGCTCACGGCGGCCTGCAAGTCGCTTGCCCGGCAATACGCCGCCTACAACGTCACCATCAACAACATGCTGCCCGAGCGCATCGATACCGATCGTCAGCGCTTCATGGCGGAAAGGATGATGTCGGAGCTGGGAATATCGCTTGAAGAGGCACGCACCAGGATCGCCGACTCGCTTCCGGCGAAGCGATTCGGAAAGCCAGAAGAATTCGGGGATGCCTGTGCCTACCTCTGCAGCGTACAGGCGGGCTTCATCACCGGCCAGAATCTTCAACTGGACGGCGGCTCCTACCCCGGCCTGATTTGAACGAAAACCAATACAAGGGAGGACTTGATGGCGATACCGCGACCCGTATTTCGTCCACCGTTCAACATGACCCGAGCAAGCCATGTCGTGCTCGCGGTGAAAGACCTGAAAGAGAGCAAGCGCTTCTACGTCGACGCGCTCGGATTCGTAGTCAGCAGCGAAGACGAAAACCGCCTCTACCTCCGAGGACTCGAAGAAGGTTGCCATCATTCCCTCGTTCTGGAACAGGGCGGCAAGCCGAGCGCGCAACACATTGGCTTTCGCGTTCTGACCGAAGAGGATTTGGATGCTGCAGAAGCTTTCTTCCGGGATCTAGGTCATCGTCCGACCTGGGTCGAGGTACCTCATCAGGCTCGTACGCTGCGTGTTTCCGACGCCGCGGGTGTTCCTCTCGATATTTGCGCCTCCATGGAAACGAGGCCTCGTCTGATCTTGCAATCCAGCCGTTTTAGCGGCGCCTGTCCGCAGCGGCTCGACCATTTTCAGATTTTGACACCACACGTGGACCGGGCGCTCGAATTCTACACTCGTCTCGGATTCAGACTGTCGGAGTACATTACGCAGGACGGATCGGAAGAACCGAGCTTCGTTTTCCTGCAGAGAAAGGGCAATCCGCACGACATAGTGTTCGCCCCAGGTCCGGGCCCAGGACCTCTCCTTCATCACGCCGCCTTCACCATCCCGGAGACCTACCATCTCATGTTCATCTGCGATCTGCTCGCCGAGATGGGCTTCGGTAGGTCGGTGGAGTACGGCCCGGCGCGCCATTTCGCTCCCGGATATGCCCGCTTCGTTTATCTCCGCGACCCGGACGGACACCGCATCGAACTGTTCAACACTCACTACCAGACGATCGACATCGAGGACGAACCGCTCAAATGGGAGATGGCGAAGGTATTGGCCGGTGGATGGGGCCCCCCTCCTCCCCAATCGTGGATGACCGAGGCAGCTCCGTTCGGCGCGGCAGAATAGTCCGGCCAAACTGGCTGCGGCAGAGGGCCACCGGCTATTCCGAATAGTACCTCTAGAAGAGGCGCACCCGGGTGGAATTCAGGACTGAAAAGCTAGAGCGACGCGAGGTTAACCATCAGCGCGCCGACTGCCTGCGTCGGGAGCTCGGTGATCAACTTGGAGCCCTAGCCTTCAAAGGGTGTATCCGACGTGCTATATAATGATACACGGCAACGGCTAGAGGATCCGGATGGCTTTCCATATTAAGAATCCTGATACTGACGCGCTGGCCCGCAGGATCGCGGCGCTCAAGAAGATCGGCCTCACCGAGGCCGTGCATACGGCGCTCACCCATGAGCTGGAGCGTGAGCAGGGTAAGCCTACCTTGGTCGACTTGGGCGTACAGTTCTGTCGCGATCTCCGGGCCAGGGGCAATCCGCAAAAAAGTAGGCCGGCAGACAAGGTGTTTCGCGACGGCCTTTACGAAGTTGACTGATGTTTATCGATGCCTCGGCGTTGACCGCGATGTCGATCGATGAAGACGAAGCGCGGGAGCTGTTGACGCGCCTTCAACAAGCGGCCGCGCGTTGACACTCGCCGCTGGCAGTGTGGGAGGCGGTGATCGCCGTAGCCCGAATACTTGGTCTTCCAATCTCGGACGCTAGCGAAGCAGTCGAGAGCTATCTGGCGCTAATGGAAATCAAGATGGTGCAAGTGCCGCCCGAAACGGCCCGGATCGCGCTCGACGCCTTTGACCGTTAAGGCAAGGGCCGACACCCAGCACGGCTGAATTTCGGGACTGTTTTGCTTATGCATGCGCCTGCCATTTAGGAGAGCCTTTGATGTTCAAAGGCACCGATTTTCCGCAGACTAATATTGAAGCTGCATGATGCCGTCCGCGCAGGAGTGCTCACGGCAAGTGTAGGCCAGGACGAGAGCTACAAATCCCGGTCAACGACCGGCCAGTGACTGGAAAGGGCAGGTGGCTTTCCGAAGAACGCGGGCAGTCTCATCTTCTTCCCGAAGAGTGGTGCATTGACTTCCAGAGCGGACGCGCCACCCTAGACTCCGTCGAGACAGAACTGTTGCAGCTCTCCCGAGTTTCCAACTCGTTCACCTCCGCGGTGGCTCATAAATATGCGCAAAACGCCTGTCGGAATACACATTCGACGCAACCATGGATGCCATCATGGAGCTCGACATGCTCACGACGGCGTTTGTCGTAGCCTATGTGCGTCTGCATCAGGGCGGAAACGGCAGCGGATTCGATCGCCATAACCTTCCTTAAACGTTTCACAAAGTTCATGATGAAATCATCGAGATGCGCAACAAGATTCGCGCATAAAGACAGCCACCTTCACGAACTCATGGGGCTCGATTTTTATGGCGAACGCTTCTTTCTTAAATGCGGCGGAGAGGATGAAGGAGGCTGCATCCGACAAGTCCGCATTGCACGATGACGTCGACCGAGGAGAGCAAAGTGAGGAATTCAAGCGCATCACCGGCGCAGCTAGTGAACGATCGGAACGACCATGCTCGGCGCTGCCGCCGAGCATCTGAGGACCGAGGTCAAATTGACCGGCATTTAGGGCAACCGGGTGCAACGCTGCCATGTCCAAGCGGCACGCCGCCTATTCGCTGGATAGTTTCGATTGTCGCACGGTCGAACGACGCCTCCTATGTCGCGACGCCGGCGGTTGTAACCGCGACACGGATTTATCACGGTAAGCGCCTTGAAGGATCAGCTCGGTTTCCCGCGGGCACCCGTGTTGGAGCGCCGATGGCGTGGCGGCCTTCCCCGATCCCGTGTTCCTGCCGACTCCGCGCTCATTTGCGGAGCACACCTACCGACATGCCAACAGGCGGCCATTTCGCAGCGATGGGAGAGCCAAAGCTGATGCTGGCCGACTTGCGAGCTATCAACGGCAGAGTCTTGGGAGAGCGCTGCTAAAGTCGGAACTCTCGCTTTCCGAAGCGCGGCGCATCACGCTTGCGGCCCAGGGCTTCAATATCCCTCGTCGCGGCGGAGCCACCAGAGCGGCGCGGCTACAACGAGCGATCAAGCGGCTCTGCCTGCTTCAAGGGGCCCATTGGTTCAGCGTTGTTTGCTCGTCCACCTGCGGCAGAGACATCGTCGATGTCCTATCTCTTGCGACGCCGCCTTCGACAATTCGCGGACAGCTATAAGCATGACCTCACTGGAAGCCCACCGAAGGCATGCCATTCACCACCAGAGGGCCAACATCGACCTTGGTTGACATGAGAACGATCTCGGCAACTGGGATCTTTCCGTCACCGATGTCGCACAGCGCCAGCGTGCGAGCCACATTTCCGAGACAAATTGCTTGACCTAATGCGCGAGCGCGCTATCCGCGATAGTTGCTTCGTGTCGGCGGCGGCTGCTACGGAGCACCACGCATATTCTCGCAAAGAAGCATCAGAACCCCGCCTTTCCGATCGCATCAGCAAACGAACGATCGACGATCTCCGCCGCAACCAGCTTCTGCTTGATGAGGCCCCAGCGGAAATACAGATCAATCGTGCCCTGCTCGTCCGCAACCACGCCGTCGTCGATCGGCGCGATCCGGATTTTTGCGCGCGAGAGCCAGTTCTGCGGTACTGATGTCGGGATGTTCATCCACTTGCCCCAGGTCGCGGCATAGCTGTCGATATTGTTCAGCGACCACGCGCGCGCCGCGGTGAGGCGACGGATGAAGTCGTTGAGCTCGGTGCGCTTGTCCCTGATGGCATCGGATCGCGCCACCTGGAAGCTGAGGCCCGGCGTCAGGCCTTCCGAGGTGATGATGCGGCGCGATTTGAACAGCACCTCTTCCTGGCTGACGTACGGCTCCCAGGTCGACCAAGCATCGACCGAACCTTGCGTGTAGGCGATTTTGGCATCGGACGGCGCCAGGAATGCGATCTGCACGTCACCGGCACTCCAGCCGTTCTTTTCGAGCGCGGCCAGGATCAGCTGATGCCCGATCGAGCCACGGCCGGTCGCGATCTTTTTACCGCGCAGGTCGGCGAAGGTCTTGATCGCCGAGCTCTCGGGCACGAGGATCGCGAGCCCCTCGCGCGTCTGCCGGATCGCGGCGATCGCCTTGACGGGCGCGCCGGAGGCGGCGGCGAAAGTGAAGGGCGCGTCTCCGACCAGCCCGGTCTCGATCGCGCCGGCGCTGAGCGCTTCCAGCAGCGGCGCCGCGGCCGGAAACTCCTTCCATTCGATCTTGTAGGGAACGTCGTTGAGCAGGCCCGCGGCTTCCATCACCGCCCGCGCATTGCCCTTCTGGTCACCGACGCGCAGCGTCGTCTGCGCGCTGGCGAGACCGGCGCCCGCAAGGGCGAGCGCCAAAGCAGCGATGAGCCGGATCATTCCGCCGCGATGCCCCGTTGCTGGTCGCGTGTCGCGATCAGCTTGCGCGTCAGCGGGATCAGCTCGCGGCCGTAGTCGATGGCATCGGGCAGCGGATCGAAGCCGCGGATCAGGAAATGGCTGACGCCAAGATCATAATAATCGGCGAAGACCTCGGCGACCTGCTCGGGCGTGCCGACCAGCGCGGTGGTGTTGCTGTTGGCGCCGGTGAGCTTTGCGATCTCGGTCCACAGCCGCTTGTCAATGCGCGCGCCCTGGTCAGCCAGCGCCAGGAGCCGCTTGGCGCCGTCGGTGGCGTGGTTTGGCCGGCGATAGCCGGTCTGGTCCTGGAGCGCAGTTGCGCGTTCGAGGATGTGCTCCGCCTTCTGCCAGGCCTTCTCCTCGGTCTCAGCGAGGATCGGCCGCACCGACAGGCTGAAGCGCGGACTCGGCCGCCCGTGTTTCGCAGCCGCTGCGCGCACCCGCGCCGTGACGTCGCGCACCTGCGCATAGGACTCGCCCCAGAGCGCAAACGTGTCGGCATACTTGCCCGAGACCTCGATCGCGGCATCCGAGCCGCCGCCGACGAAGGTGTAGATGCCGCCCTTCTGCAGCGGCTTCACCTGGGAGAAACCGTTCTCGACGGTGTAATATTTGCCGCTGTAGTTGAACGGCTTTTCGCTGGTCCATTCCAGCCTGACCACGTCGAGGAATTCGCTGGTGCGGGCGTAGCGTTCGTCCTTGTCGTCGAAGGTGTTGCCGTCCTGACGCAGCTCGGCGGCATTGCCGCCGGTGATGACGTGCAGCGAGACGCGGCCGCCATAGAGCTGGTCGAGCGTGGCGAGCTGGCGCGCCAGCAACGTCGGCGCGGTGAAGCCCGGCCGCTGCGCAATCATCACCTTGAGCTGTTTGGTGATGGTCAGCACATGCTGGGCAACTTGCAGCGCATCCGGCGTGGTGGAATGAAACGCGAGCAGCGCGCGGTCGAAACCGGCAAGCTCATGTGCTTTTGCCACCGTCTCGATATAAGCGGGATCGAGGATCGGTCCCTGGCGCACGATGGTCTCGGAAGCATTGCTGTTGGCGATAAAGCCGATGAACTCGACCGACATGATAATCTCCCTGTTGTTTTCGGAAAGGCTAGAGGCCCAATGCGGCGCGGCCGAGGCCGGTGCGCGTGGCATCGTCCTGCGGCGTGTGCACGCGCCCGCACAGGACATCGCGATAATGCCGCTCCAGCGGATTGCTGCGGGATAGGCCGTGATTGCCGGTCAGCGACAGCGCGTCCTCGACCGCGGCGACCGCATTGTTGGTGACCGTCAGCTTGATGACGTTGGATTCGCCGTTGGAGAGATCGACGCCGTCGTCGAAGTCGCGGGCGAAGGTGTCGAGCAGCCGAGCATTAACCGCGAGCCTGGCCTCGATCGCACCGAGGATTTCCTGCGCGCGCGGCAGCGTGGCAAGCGGCGCGCCGAGGCTGGCGGGCACGCGCTGCTTCAGGAACTGGACGAACCAGTCGCGCGCCGCACGGGCAATACCATCATAGATCGCGGCGACGAAGACGGTGTGGACGGTCGCCTGCGCGACGTCGGGGGCGCGCCAGTCGGCGGGCTTGCGGACATCGACCTCGGCGTCGAGCGGGATCACGACGTCGTCGAAAATGACGTCATGGCTGCCGCTGGCGCGCAGGCCGTGATGGTCCCAGGTCTCGACGATCCGCGTTCCCGGCAGGCCTGCCGGCACCAGGAACTGGCCCACCCGCGGCTCGGCTTCGTCGGTCCGCGCCCATACCAGATACCATTTCAGGATCGGCGCGCCGGTCGAGTAGATCTTGTGGCCAGAGAGCCGCCAGCCGGTCTCGGTGCGGCGGGCCACTGTCGCCGGCAGGCCGCCCCGCGCGGGCGAGCCGAGTTCGGGCTCGACCCGGAGCGCATTGATGAGCGCGAGGCCCTCGACGCTTTCGCGCGCAAGCTTGCGCGACAGCCGCGCCGGCCAGGTCGGGCTGCGCGCCATCACCAAATGATTGATGTAGTGCATCGACAGCACCAGCGCGGTCGACGGATCGGCCTTGCCGATGATGCCGAGCACACGCGCGGCATATCGTGCGCCCGCGCCGGCCCCGCCGAGAGCCGCCGACACCGTCAGTGACAGCAGGCCGGCTTCGGAGAGCTCGCGAAAGTTCTGGAAGGGAAAGCTGGCGGCGCGGTCGTGCTCGGCTGCGCGCACGGCAAAGCCCGGCGCAAGCGCCTCGGCGCGCGCGATATAGTCGGGTTCGCCATGCGCCACCCGTCCCTGAGCGATAGAAGTCACCATGTTGCATCCAATCCCAGCAGGCCAAGAATCTGGCGGCGCAGGTCCGCAAGATATGGATCGCCGCGATGGCGCGGATAGGGACGGTCGACGCGGATGTCGGCCTTCACGCGCGCCGGACGCTCGCTGAAGACGATGACGCGGTTGGCGAGCACCAGCGCCTCCTCGGCATCATGCGTGACGAGGAGCGTGGTAAAGCCCTTGCGCTGCCACAACGAGACCAGCTCGGCCTGCATGGTGATGCGGGTCAGCGAGTCGAGCTTGCCGAGCGGCTCATCCAAAATCAGGATCTTGGGATCGTTCACCAGCGCCCGCGCCAGCGCCACGCGCTGCGCCATGCCGCCGGAGAGCTGGTGCGGATAGGCATTGCGGAACGACGACAGTCCGACGAGATCGAGCGCATCATCGACACGCTGCCGCTGGCTCTTCAGAATGCCCTGGGCTTCGAGGCCCAGGGCGACGTTGTCCCAGACCGACCGCCAGGGAAACAGGGTCGGATCCTGGAACACGACGACGCGTGACGGATGCGGCCTGACGATGCGGACTTCGTCCTCGCGCAGACTTCCCGCCTTGGGCTTGTCGAGCCCTGCCACCAGCCGCAGCAAGGTCGACTTGCCGCAGCCGGAAGGCCCCAGCAGCGCGACGAACTCGCCGGGCTCGACGGCGATGCTGACATCGCTCAGCACCGGCAGCGCGGCGCCGTCGATGTCGAAGGCATGGCCGACCTGCTCGATGTCGAGCGCGGCACCGGCGGCCGGATGCACGATTGCCTCTACCATTTCACGGTCCCCTTCTGCCAGACCAGCAGACGGTCGCGGATCGCAAACAGCAGCGTGATCGCGCCGGAGCAGAGCAGCGACATCACGATCAGCGCCGCATACATGTTGGCATAGGCAGCCCAGCCCTGCGCCCATTGCAGGTACCAGCCGAGACCGGCCTTTACGCCGATCATCTCGGCGACGACGAGCACGGCAAAGGAGGCGCCGAGCCCCATGAACAGCCCAACGAAGACGTGCGGCAGCGCGGCAGGGATCGCGACCTTCAGCACCAGGAAGGACGGTTTTTCCCCGAGCGTCCGCGCGACATCGTAATAAGCACTGCTGACACTCGCGACGCCCGACCATGTCAGCACCGTGACGGGAAAACCGGTCGCGAGCGCGATCAGAAAGGTCGACGCGCTCCAGCTCGAGGGGAAGGTGAAGAACGCGATCGGCAGCCAGGCGGTTGCCGGCAGCGGCCCGATGAAGCGCAGCACCGGGTGCACCCAATAGCCGACCGCGCGCGACCAGCCGATCGACACCCCCGTCAGGAAGCCGACCGCAGCGCCAATGATGTAGCCGCCGAGCTGCAGCTTGACCGAGGCGAACAGGCTGTCGAGCAGCTTCGGCAGATCGTCGGTATAGACCTCGATGATCGCCTGCGGCGGCGGGAAGAACGGCAGCGGCAGCCAGGCAAACTTGGCGGTCGCGACCTCCCACAGCGTCAGGAACGCGCCGAGCGCGATGAGCCAGGGCGCGCGCTGGCGCAGCGCCCTGCCCGCCGTGCCCAGATAGTCGGCGCCGACGGTCCCGAACAACACGACCGCGGCAATGACGAGCGCCGCGATGCCGAGCGAATGGGTGCGCGACCAGTCGCCGACATCCTCCCACCACAGGCAGGAGAGGCCGAAGGCAATCCACGCGATGCTGGCGAAAACCCCGGCGCCGGACTCGCGCACCCAGCTGGCAAACGCCGTCGTGGTCCGCGGCGCGCCGGAGGCGAGCCCGTCAGACAGAGAATACGTCGACATAGATGCGCTCCGCGAATTTGGTCGTATCGGTGCTCTGCTTGAAGACCTGCACGCTCTTGAGATCGTCGGCGTAAGCCTTCAGTTCGCGCTTGAGCACCTCACCGGTCGGATGATGATGGTGGGTGTGGTAGCGCACCATGCCCTCGATATCGGCGAGCGTTGCGGCCTTCGGTGCGTAGGGCTGGAATGACTTTGCCGCGACGGCCGGATTCTGCGAGGTGAACATGGCGGCGTCGAGCAGCGCCTGAGTGATCGCACGCGCGACCTGGGGTTCTTCGCGAACCAGCGAGCCGCGCAGGCCGACGATGCAGCAGCTCTTGTCGCGATAGTCGCCATCGAGGTTGGAGGCGACCTCCCTGTACTGGGTGTCCTTGAGCCAGAGATAGGCAAGCGGGTCGGACGACAGGAAAGCCTGCACCTCGCCCTTCTGGACCGCAACATCGAGCAGATTGCCGGGATAGGCGCGCCAGTCGACGTCCTTGTTAGGATCAATGCCGAGTTTTGCCAACTGGATCGAGAAGAAGTTCTTGTCGGGACCAGCGAGATCGCCGACCGCACCGATCTTGCCCTTGAGATCGGCAAGCTTGTTCACGCCGGAATCGGCGCGGCTCAGCACGCGCATGCAGCCGCCATGGGTGCCGGCGGCGATCTTGACGTCAAAGCCCTGCTCGAGCGGTTTCAGCCAGCGCAGCGCCATGCCGAGACCGGCATCGCTCTTTCCGGTCGCGATGGCCTCGAGCAACTGGTCGGTCGAACCGGAATAGTTGACGAGCTCGACATCGAGATTCTGCTTCTGGAAGAAGCCGTGCTCGATCGCAACAGGCAGCGGCGCAAGGCACACCGCGCCGGCATTCCACGAGAGCTTTAGCTTGCGCGGGGCTCCCGTGAGCACAGGACCGTCCGCGGCCGTGCGGCATAGCGGGAATTCCGAGAAGTCTATGCCAGGCGCGGGCGCCTGCGGCACAAACGCCTGTGCGCCCAGGGCGCCGAACGGGGCCGCAAAGGCCGCCGCCAGTCCCGCCTGAAGCAAATGACGCCGGTCGAGGCTCGATCCGTTGCGCTTAATGTCGTTTCCCATCAGCCCCACTCCTGAGTTGGCACGCTCCGCCATCGGCACAACTGTTCGCGTTGCGGATGTTCCTGAGGGAGCTGCGTAGAGAGAATATTTTTCGCGGGTCGCTTCCTGCGTCCACGTTGATGCGATGTGCAAATCATGCGGCGCGGGTACCGCATCGTCAATGAAATGGAATTTCGAATCTGGCGCGATGCGAAGTCATTCTCTCCATCGGCACACGCAACAACGATGAAACGATTTTCGCTGACGCATCGGCTCCCAGGCAGCTTCACGACTCTGCGAGAGGATCACTGTCACCCAGTCTGAGGCATGCGCACGCCGCTTTTCTGAAAAGCACACATTCATTGAAATGTCCTTGCTCATCGCGCGCGCAATACGGTTGGCCATTTCATTGACTGCGTATCACGCGGTCATAGACTTGATCGTCTCGCCGCATCACGCGCCCACGTGTCGTAACAGGCAAGCAACAAGACAGATCACATGAGCATCAACTCTTCGGACCATTCGATCACGCACCGCCTGGCGGCCTCTCTGTTCGCCGCGGTCGTCACCTTGTCGACGGCAGCCGCGTCGTTCGCGGCCGATACAGTCGTGCTGCGCGTCGGCGACCAGAAAGGCGGTAAACGCTCGCTACTCGAGATCTCGGGTTATGCGAAGGACCTGCCTTACAAGATCGAATGGTCGGAATTCCCGGCGGCAGCTCCCATTCTGGAAGCGCTCAACGCCGGCGCGCTCGACGTCGGCTACACGGGCGATCTGTCTTTCCTCTCCGTCTATGCAGCGGGCGCGCCGATCAAGGCGATCGGCGGCACGCGGTCGGATGCCAAGACGCAGGCGATCCTGGTTCGTCAGGATTCACCGATCAAGTCGGCCGCCGACCTCAAGGGCAAGCGCCTCGCTGGTACGCGCGGCGGCTGGGGCCAGTTCCTGATCGATGCAACCCTGGAGAAGGCGCAGATCAAGCTGGACGAGGCGACCTTCGCGCCTCTCGGCCCTGTCGATGCCAAGGTGGCACTGGTGGCGGGGTCAGTCGACGCCTGGGCGGTGTGGGAGCCCTATGTCTCATTCGCGACGTTGAAGGACAAGGCGCGCGTCATCGCCGACGGCGACGGCCTGACGCCGACCATCACCTTCATCGTCGCCTCCGACAATGCCATCGCCACCAAGCGCGCCGCGGTTCAGGACCTCGTGCAACGGCTGAACAAGGCACGGCTGTGGTCGCTGGACCATATTGCGGAATACGCCAGGAGCACGGCCGAGCTGACCAAGCTGCCGGAGGACGTGCTGATCTCGGCCTACACCGCGCAGCGCACCAGCCCGATTGTGATCGACGAGGGCGTGGTGAAAGAGGTGCAGGAAGCCTCCGACCGCTCGACCCGCTACGGCATCCTGCCGAAGACGCTCGACGTCAGCAAAGCCGTCGACCGCAGCTTCACGGCTGCTGCGGCGGGATCGAATTAGGTTGGCTCAGGTGGCGGCCGTCCGGACGAACATCACCACCGATTCGCTTGAACGCGGGCGCAAAGACGCAGTGTTCGAGCTATCGGGACCTTGAGAAGGGCTCCAACTTCATCTCGATGTTCCGACTTCAAACCAGGATAAGGTAGCTTGACGTAGAGAGCGGAAAGCCTTCCTGATGAGCCTCGATCACGGCGAAGGTACGCTATTGTTGTACTATGGAATACTGCAATTCTCGGAATAGATTCGAAATACCTTCGGATTACTTTGACATACTTTAATTGGAGATTTTCTCCAGATCAGACCGCTTGCCGCACGTCGCAGCCGGCTCCAAGCGAAAGTGCCGCTGTACGTAACCACGACGGGTCTTGCGCTTGAACCAGGACTCAAGCGCCTCTGCACGTGCCCATCGAACAGATCGAGCCGCCGTTGGCCGTGCCCACCGAGGCGGCCCCATTCGCGCACCAATGCTGTATCGCCAAACAGCGTCGGCTCGATCGTCAGCACGTAGAACTTTGCGGGCTTATTGCACGGTGAGTTCGGACATGCGCCAGAATCGCAATTCCCGAATCAACCGTCCAATTAAATAAGTGAATCGACCAGGGCCGACGATTCAGAAATTTCATAACGGCATTTGTGGCAATCGCTGCTGAGCTCGCGATAGGTGACCGAGGCGAAGCCCGCAAGCTCCGGGCCTGTCGGACTTCAACGAAAACGGCGAACGCACCGCGAAACAGCGCCGCGGGTACGACAGGCACGATTTTCTGAACTGCCCCGGGCAAGCGCTGGATCAAGATCATGGCGCCCCTACTCTTCATCTACATCACTGAATATCTCGATCAACGCTCCGGAGATCTTCGGCGAAGATTTGAAAGTTTCGCTTCGCCGCGGGGAGGCCGCTGGTCCTCATCCTCGTAGATCATCTCGTCCATCCGGCGCAAAGCCGTTGACAACGCCGCTTGCAACGCGTCATCGTCCCAAAAATACTTTGCGGCGGCCTCGAGAGAATCGCGAAAGTCACGATACATTCCTGCCTGATCGCTCGAGCTGTAACTTCTTCGCGTGCGACCGACCGACGCACCAAGGTCGGCAAGCCATTCCCATTTCACGTCGGCGCAGAGCCGTTCGAATTCGTCAGAAGGCAACAGTGATCGCACACGTCCATCCTGGAAAATCGACTCGTCGAAGCATTCCAGCGTATTCCCGTATCTCCCTCATCAGGTTTCAATGTCCTCTTCGGACAAAGGACGAACTGTTTGAATCGGGCAAGCAAGCGGATGTTATTGCCGTCAGCCATCGGAATATGCAGGGGAACTACCAAATCTCTGGGCGCGCCTCGACGAAAGTGCGCAGAAATCTTCATCACAGCGCTCGGCTAGGAAGTAATGAAGGACGCTATTGATCGGCACGTCCAATAGTACCTTCTGCGCTCTATGGCGTTCTGACGCATCGACATCGCTGCGACGTCCGCAAAACACGTACGCCAGCAGTCGCTCGGATTTGGCTCCGGGCAGGTATATCTCGACGAGGTCGGGGCCTCCCGCGACGAATAGGCATCCGCGATCGTCGGATGACGAAAGGTCCACCTGTCGCCTTCCTCGTGCTCGGCTATAGCAAGGTCATCCAGCGCGCCAAGAGACGATATCGCCGCGATCATCGATTTGCCGGAAGCCGGATCCCGCGAAGCAAGACGAACCGGTGATCCAGCAGCGCTTCCACGCTCCGTCTATGCGCGTCCGTGGTCGCGAAGCAGCGCAGATTTGTCGCCCATCGCGCCGAGTAGATGTCATGCCTGAAGATAGGCTCCGCCGTCGATGAATTGTCGGAGATGCGTGAGGTTGTAGATTCGCGGAATTAGCATCCTCGGGGACGGGCGGCTCCGAAGCTGGGCCGCGACCCAGTCGCCTCCAAACACGCGACAACGCTGCACACCGGCCTTTTCGAAAGCCTGCAGATGCTTGCCTCGGCAGCTCCCGAAACCCCGGCGTTCGTAATGAAGATGTAATCGCCTGCGCGCCCCCTGGGCAGCGAGCTCCTTGGCATTGCCCGGCTGTCGCGCGCCATGGAAAACTGCCCCCTCAGTTCCGGATGGCGTTTGACACCCGGCTTCTTGGTGAGGTGCGACAGAGATAGACGGGCGGCGGCATTTCCGAAATGCTTGATCTGGATCGTGCACTTTCCGGCGCGGGGCGGCCTCGCCTCCTTCCCAAGCGCCGGGAAATGCTCGTCCGACCGCCATCGTGGGAGGCCAAAAAGTTCTGTATCGGGGACTTCAAATCTTCCGCCACGATGGCGAGGCACAAATCTTGGAATGCCTCCCGTCCGATACGAGGCAAATCGTCGATCGTACCTAAGTGGATAGGGCAGAGGGAACCCGGCCGCGCCTTCGCAAGTCTCTGGCGCATCACTACGTAGTAGTCAAATATGATATATTGAAGCAGATAACATTTCATATATGATGAATTATAGACCAAGCGCTGTGTCGCTCTGATCATGGACGAAGGCGGCTTCGTAGTCGCGCGATTGGGCACGGCCGACCCCTGCCCGTCGGAAAGTTTCCCGCCATCCATCGGACACGCGTTGAGCTGTATCTCGGATGATCTTTCGCGCGTTGGCGTCGGTGATTTCGAAAAACTCGCAGGCCTCGAGGGCGAGCTTGATTGATCGGTCGTGCGTGCCACCTTCCATGATCGCCGTCTCGAGATGCGGGTTGCGATCGGGCGCCGGGTTCACATCGAACATCGGCGACAGACGCCACCGTCCCGAACCGACGTACAGGAAGCCATGGTTCTTCAGATGATCATCCTTGTTCGAAACAAGGATAGTGAAGACCATCCGCCGATAGAGCTCCTCAAAATCGACTTGCGGATCCGGAGCTGACGTCCGCATGAAATCGACAATCTCCGTGTACGAACCGAGCTCTAAGCCTGTCTTCCCGAGCGCCGTTCGGGCGGAGATGTAGGGAATGCGGGCGCGGCCGCGTCGATCGAAACGCTGGACCAGCGCGACCGGAAATTTCGTGTCAGCGAGTTCCAGTCTGACCTCTGGAATGCGGATGCCGCACATCCTGGCAAGGTTCAGCGTCGCGACCTCGACCTGTTCGATCGGGTGCTGATCGTGGACGGAAGTGAACTTGGCAAGCCAGAGAACGTCGCCGTCACGAACGTTGGCTTTGGGCCGAGCCCCGCCCGAGCCGCCGGCTCCGGCAAGAGCTTGCATGTCCGCAGGGGAAATCTCCTTGCCTTGTTCGTAGGCGCGGGCAATCGCCGTGATCGCCTCTAGATCAAGAAGACGCGGTACCGCTTCGTTGGCCTTACCGGTAATGATCTTCCCATGTTCATCGATGAAACGCAGAGCACCTTGCCGGCATGTATCGTCGGACAGTGTGAGATATTCGAATTCAGAGAGGCCATTGCCATAGGCACGTTCAAGCAGTCTGCGCCCCCAGCTGTCGGGCGCAGCATCGGAGAAGACGCCAGCAAGCGCCTCGCGCGAATTGCCAGACTGCGCCGACGCATGAAACGGCCCGCCCTCAAAGGGCATGTTCGGCTGCAATGCGAAAGCACGCGGATCCTTCGCCCAGGCCGGGTCATAGGTGAAGATCGAAAATTGACGAGGCCCGGTCTGCGTGAAGCGTAGTTCACCGACTCGCGTTAAGCCTTCGCCAAGGGCTACTTGGGCGTAGTATTCAGTCATCAGAAGGCCACGCCGTTCGGATCAACATCGTCCGGTTCGTTTTTCCCGTCCTTGTCGCCCTGCCTCTCCTGCTTGCGCAGCCTTGCAGCGTACGATCGACCGCGCTGCGGCAACCGCTCCGACGTCAACGCCAAACCCAGATCGTCTTTCCGTATATCGACGAGATCGGCGAGATTCTCGATAAGCCCGAGAGAGACGAGCACGTCCGCGAGCGTGCCTACGGCGACTCCCGGATCGCCTTTTTCCAGGCGTGCGATGGTGCTAGGCGACGTACCCGCGCGCGCAGCCAAGTCGGCCACAGCCACACGACGGCGCAGGCGAGCCGATCGAAGGTCGTGACCAAGACGTTCAAGCGCGGCATTGGATTTGGGCGAACTCATAATATCACCATATGTGGCGACTAACACTTGTTTATATGCCATATATGACGAATTGGTTTACTTGACAACAGCCTGAGCAGCTCCATTTGGGTCCGGAAGCCGGACATTTCTTCGACGCTCGACGAGACATCGCGCAGCTCTAGCTCGGCCCTGATCACCGGCGTGACCTCGATCCTGACCTGCGCGGCGCCTCTCTGGACGGTCAGCTTGATGACAATCTTTCACCGGCGCTGACGACTTCCGTCACCCGTGCTGCCGGCAATCCTTTCCTGATGGCCGCCGCCATGCGCTCCATCGCCGCATCGATCGGGGCCAGAGATTTGGGGCGCGGAACCACCGGCAGATAGGTGTGGTCGATATCCACCGACAGGCGCGGCATGTCGCGGTGGAAAGGATTGATGGCGGCGCCGTCCTCGAGCGCAAAAGTAGGCTCCGCCGCGACGAATATTTGCTAAATGTAAGCTACTCAAAGACGCCTGGGTCCGTCGACGATCTTGTGTGTGATGAGACCAAACAAGCGGAGTAGGCCGGCAAGCAATATCTCGTCAGATTGTCAGACGTCGCAGCTACCATCTCAAAAGAAGCGATGGTGACCGACCGGACGAAACGTTTCGAAGGTCAAATTGTGGCCGGCCCGAGGTAACATCGTTCACGCTGATTGTTCGGCGAGGTTAGATCACGATCCTATATCAAGGTGACGTGACGGGCCAGATCGATTGGCTTGCCGTTCGGTATGATGCTATTCTTTCCTTTAGGCCGACCTGCGAAGCGGACGCGATGAGCCTCAGCATGTCGAAGCCGTCACCCGTTTCTCCGCGAACGCTGCGAGCACTCGCTGCAGCCATCCAAATCGATTGATGCGTCGAACTATCTAGCCGACAGGCGCGAGCGGTCTCGCTAGACACTGCCCTTTCGATGTCTTCGTAGCCAATTTGTTTCATAGCCAAGCCGGATTCCAGCGCGGATTGCGCATCGACCGTCGCCCCTCCCATGATCCATTCCGCGGCCGTCGCGGCGCCGACGATCTCGGCGAGCCTTGAGGTACCCAAGACAAGGCCGAAATTCGCTCCCGGAAAGACGAACGACGACCCCGGTAGGATCCAACGGATGGCACAGGCGCAGAACAGGTCGGCCCCGGCTCCGATCGCTCGCCCTCGGGCTATTGCCAACGTCGGGAAAGGTGCATTCTTGATCGCCTGGAGACAATATTCGATACGGACGAATCTTGCCAATAGCGTATCGTCTGTTTCCTCCTGGAGTCGCGACAGATCAAAGCCAGTGCAGAAGTTGCGCCCACTCGACTCGACGATCATAAGCCTGGCGCACGATCTTCGTGCCTCCTCTACCTCGCGCGTGAGGGCCGCGATCAAACCTGGGTTCAAGGCGTTGCCTACTTCCGGTCGGTTCAGGCGCAATCGCACGACACCGTCGGCGCGACCGACGAAAAGGTCTTCCGTCCCACTCACTGCGCTGGCGCCCAGAGGTTGGGAGTGAGAGCATTGGAATAACCCGAGACAAACTCTTGGGTCTCACCGAGATCTTTGAAGACATGACGTCGGATTCTCCCGATATTCCCACCGTAGCAGTGGATACTAATGGACACGCGGTCATCGAACGCATTTCGCACTTGATGAATGTCGCCAACCGCTTCCGACACGATTTCCACGTCGCCTGGCTCCAGTCGCTCGGAACCACCGATCGGGTCCATCCCATAGGCCGTCCGGCCGTACCTCTGGTTGATCTCGGATCCTCGCAACATGCCGATGACACCCCACACGGAATGGTCATGGACCGGCGTCTGCTGGCCCGGTCCCCAAACGAAGCTCACGACCGAAAAGCGATCAAGAGGGTCTCCATATAGCAGATGTTGCTGATAGAATTTGGGATCGGACAGCGCCATCGTCTCAGGCAACCAGTCATCCGTTGACACAAGCTCGCTCATCGCCTTCCTGACGCGCGAAACGACTATGACTTCGTCCTGAACGTTTTCGACACAGCGTGTCACCTCGGCCACAAATGCAAGCAGCTTTTGGCTCACCTCAGTCCTCCGACCTTGTTGAAACTCGGTTGAGGTCCGGCTGCCTGCGGCTGTAGGCGTCACGGAACTCCTTTGTATGTTCACCCAGCAGGGGCGGTCGGCTCCGGATTTCAAAGCTTTCGCCGCCGAACTTCAGGGGCGATGCGAAAGTCTGCGTCGTTCGTCCACCCGGCAACTGGAGTTCTTTGATCCATCCCATGTGGCGCGTCTGAGGATCTCCAAGGGCCGCGTCGTAGCTATTAATCCTTGCATGAGGCACACGAGCCTTCGCGAAGGCTCCGATCCAGTAATCGACCGGCTGGGTTTCGAATACGGCCTCCAGCAGCTCCTTGAGGGAGTGCTGGTTCGAAGCCCTGTCAGCGGTGGTAAGGAAACGCCCATCGGTGACGAGATAGTCGCGTCCGACGACACGACAGACCTCGCGCCACAGTCCGTCGTTGCCAGCCGCAATCGCGAAGAAGCCGTCCGCCGCTCGATAAGCCTGGTAGGGCGCATTACGCGGGTGGGCGGATCCCAATCTGCGGGGGAGCAGACCAGTCCCGAAAAATTCACTTGTCTGTAACGCGGCTATACCCAACGTGCAGCCAAACATCGGAACGTCTATGTGAGCGCCGTTGCCCCCCGCCCGAACCCGCACCAGAGCGGAGGTCACGGCAAAAGCGGCGTATAGACCCGACGCAAAATCCGAGATCGGAACTCCGCATTTGACCGGCGCTCCATCGCTTTCGCCCGTTACGCTCATCACGCCAGCAGCGGCCTGAATGGTGAGATCAAACCCACCTTCGTCGGCTCGAGGTCCGGTTTGACCATATGCGGATATCGAGCAGTAGATAAGATCCGGCCTCTCCGCGGCGAATTGCGGATAACCGAGCCCCAAGCGCTCCATCACGCCGGGACGATTGTTCTCGATCAGCACGTCGGCATCGAGCACAAGCCGCCGCGCAATGTCATTGTCCTCATCATTCTTGAGATCCAGGACGATCGATTTCTTGTTGCGATTGAGTGAGGCAAAGTTCTCGCTAAATCCTTCTGTCAACGGCGGCCATTGGCGTAAGCCATCTCCATTTGGCGGTTCGACCTTGATGACGCTCGCTCCCATATCCGAGAGCAGCATGGACGCGAAAGGCCCCGCTGCCGTCGAGCAGAATTCGACTACGCTAACCTGATCCAGGGGAAGTGGCTTCGACGACATATTTTTTTCCGGTCGCAGTCGTTCTGCGCTGAATGGATCACGTGAGGCCGGATGCGTGGTCTTCCGGCCGCACTCACGCGAAGCTCGAAGTGCGGAAAGCGTGGTTTGCCTTTGCTCCGAATCGCAGCAAACCGGTGAACCGGGACAGATGCCCTTCGCTCTCGATATTGTTGATGGCCTCGAAGAGCCTATCGGAGGATACCTTGTCCAATCTAGATTTGCAGCAATCGTCGAATTTTGCTTTGCGGTCGTCGAGGCTAAACGGGTATTTGAGGGTACCGACCGGAAGATCCCGCGACCGTTCCAGCGACCGGCCATTCTTCAACTTGACGGTAATGACATGAGGACGCATTAGGTCGACGTTCTTCTGCTCCTCCGCAGGATCGTAGCAACTGACGGTTGTCAGTCCGAAAAGTCGACGGTATTTTTCCTGCTTGACGGATTGCGGCGTGAAGTGACTGAGCTTCGGAGCACCGTCGACAAGAGCCACGGCCATGCAATATTGCATAGAGAATCTAGCCTCCATTTCGGAGACTGGATTTGTGTACATCAGATTTCGCGAGTTACCGTATCCAATTAGCGTGTTGATGCTTTCGACCTCGTCGGCCTCGAACTTCTCTTGCGCCCTTAGCTCGAAGAACGCGTCTAGAACCCGGTGCGTCGAGGCGCAACACGGATAGCGTTTGAACATGAGACCGCGAGACTCCGCCGTCATCGGCGCGCCCAGTTTCTCGATGTTTTTTCCCCAGCCAGCCGGTCCTTTGCCGCCGAACAATTCGAGAAAGCCCATCCCTCCTTCAAGCGCATTCAGCCGTCCCTCGACGCCGGCCGCGGCCAATTGGGCCGCCTCGATGGCGTGCTGAGCGGCAAGCCCGGCGTGCAGAGGCTTTGCCATGCTGCCAAACTGGACCTTGCACCCAGACGCCATACTCGTCCCGAGGCTGAGCGCATGCGCGAAGCGCCTGGCATCCAGCTTGAGAAGCCGCGCGCAGGCGCCGGCGGCTCCGATGCACCCGATCGTCGAAGTGGAGTGCCAACCAAAATCGTAGTGGCTACGCATCACACCGCTGCCGACCGCGAATTGGAGCTCTAGACCGACCAAATAGGCATCGATTAATTCGGCGCCCGAGGATCCCGCTTGCTCGCCAAGCGCCATGAGGGCCGAGACGAGAACCGAACTGGCGTGATTGACGCCCGGAAGGAACGTATCGTCATAGTCCAATGCATGGCCGGCCGTTCCATTTGCGAGCGCCGCCAGCTGCGGCAACACGGCCTTCTCCTCTCCGACGACCGTGCCAGGACCGGCACTATCGGAGGCGTACACCATCTTGCGGACGTTAGAGGCGCCGAGATCGTTGGATCCCGCTATGATGCAGGCAATTACGTCTTCAACAGCGTGCCGAGCGACGTCTCGCGCTGCCCTTGAATGTTCGAAGGGCGCTTCGGACCCCCACTTTGCAAGATGCTCGATGACCGTCATTGAATATTCTCCTCTCTCGGTGTCCAGTTGTCGATTTCCTCTATTGCGGTTTCCAAGCGCGGGCCTGCGCCCGGAGCTCAGCGGGATCGAAACCGCCACAATCGTTCTTGAACCGTTGGTCCGCGTACTTTGATATTTCCATCCGCTCCGGAAGGATTCCGTTCTCGTACAGCTTGTCGACGGTGTGCTGAACGGTCGGCAGTTCCTGGTAGCCGATGATGCCACCGGCTCCTCTGTGGTTCACGACGTCGAGCTTGGCTCTCAGGATGACCTCGCCTTCCCGGACCGCTTCATCAAGTGGTTTGTTCGATGGGAGCTGGCCAGGATAGACCTTAAAGTGATTGCGCACGGTCCCTTCGATGTTTCCTTCGGCGAAGAAGAACGATTCGTAGAGCGCACGGCACAGGCCTGCGACCACCTTCGGATGCTTTTCGATTTCACTGCGGGTGACAACCATACCGACCATACCAACGAGATCGTTCAGCGGGGACGGCACGTCTCTCATCTTCACGCCGAGGAGATTTCCGATCACCGCGTTCGGGCTATCGAACCCCGCGAAAGCCTGGATCTTGCCGCTTTTCAAAGCGTCCGCCGCTGGTGCTCCGAGACCGACCGGCAGGAAGGTCACGTCCTTGTCGGGATCGAGGCCGGCTTCCTTGAGGATAGCCTTGCCATACGGATAGGCCGCCGTGCCAAAACTACCGACTCCAATAACTTTACCTTTCAGGTCTAAGGGACCCTTCACCGGACTATCGGGGGGCACAATCACCCGGAGAGAATTGCCGGGGTCGAACGAGACGATAACAAGGTTCGGGTCTTGACGGGCGAGCGGCAAGAAGGACGCTAACGCCACCAAAGTATAGAATGCATTGCCGTTGCTTACGGCCTGCACCGCAGCCGTCGCGCCAGCGGTAGGTTGAAACTTGACCGTCACCCCCGCGTACTTCTCCGGCAACTTCAAGGTGGGCTGGAGCGATGAGTAAGGCGCGGACCCGATGCTCAATGCTGTATCCGAGGATGCGAAGGTCACTTCCTTCAGACTCTCGGCTTGCGTCGCACCACAGACGAAGACGGACAGATTGGCTGCAACCGCCAAACAACCTACTAAACGCAAGGACTTCCTCCATTCAATCGTGCCGAAAGGCATTGCGTGCCCATACCTGCAATCAGCCCCACGCCATTGACTGAAGAGCTCGGGTCACCGTCCTGACGATGCTTCTAAGGCTTATGCCGATTGCGGCCGTGAGAGCGAGGACCGCATAAACGGCCGCTATGTCGCCCGTGAACGACTTTTGTTGAATGACCTGCCCCAGACCTGCGGCTCCGCCGACCAGTTCGGCAGCGATTGCTCCGAGCAAAGCCAGCACGATGGCCACATCGAGAGAAGGCACGATGAAAGCCATCGCGAAGGGCAGCCTCAATTTGCGAAGTTCTTGTAGCCGCGTCGCCTTCATCGATCGCAGCAGATCGATCATGTCCGAGTTCACTTCAGTGAATCCGGCAAGTGTAGCGGTGAATACCGGAAAGAAGGCGAGTAGAGCCGAAATGATGACCTTCGGTCCTATGCCGTATCCGAACCAGGCTATCAGCAAGGGAGCGATAGCGATCTTCGGGAACGTCTGAACAGCAATGACGTAGGGATAGCCGGCACGCCGCAGGAGCCCCGAATATGCGAACGTCGCCCCCAGAGTGATGGCGACGACCGTTCCAAACAGGAAGCCAAGTACGGTTTCGTTGAATGTCACGAGGATGTCGTTCAGGAAGCGTCCGCCGACCACGCCTTCGTAGAGCGCGCCCGCTACCAGAGCTGGGCTCGGGAGGATCAGAGCGGACACAAGTCGATATTGGGACGAGAGTTGCCAGATAGCGAGAAGCAGCAGCGCAATGCCGAGCGCTAGCAGTGCTGCTCCGAATTTTCGGCCCCCCTCTAGGATCGAGGGGACTGAGCCGATCTCGGATTCGCTTCTCACGGCCTGGCTGGACACTTGCATTCTCCGTTTACAACATCGAACGATAGGTCCCGAGTCACAAATGAAGCCTATCGAAGGCATCCCGGGCTCTCGCCACCTCCCGGAAAAATTCTTGCTTCTTCCGGAGTGAGGCGTCCCTCACAGCGGGAAAGCCCTGCGCTTCGATGATGCTGTCTAAGCGCCCGGGTCTTGGGGCCATCACTCCGATGCGATCAGACAGAAAGACCGCTTCGGATATGTTGTGCGTGACGAAGATGATGGTCTTTTGCGCGCTCTTTTGCAGACCCATCAGTTCATCGTTCAGGCGCTCACGCGTGAATTCGTCGAGCGCGCTGAAGGGCTCGTCCATGGCCAGGATTTCGGGATCTGTGATCAACGCCCGAGCTATCGCCGCTCGTTGTTGCATGCCGCCGGATAACTCGTCTGGCGAGCGATTTTTGAAAGCGGCAATTCCCATCATCTCAAGCAGGCGATCGGCCCGCGATCTCGCCTCTTGCATCGAGCATGATTTCGTCACCTCGACGGGAAGGAGAAGATTCTGAAGAACCGTTCGCCAGGGTAGAAGCGTGGACTTCTGGAAGACCATACCGATCCGTGAATCCGGTCCGGTCACTTGCGTGCCATTTATGAAAACGCCACCTGTCGTGGGGGTGGTGAGGCCGGCGATGATGCGGAGCAAGGTTGTCTTGCCGCATCCCGACGGTCCGATGAAGCTGAAGAACTCGCCCTTCCGGATCGTGAGGGAAAGCGGCTTGAGCGCCACGGTCTGTTCCGAAGCGCCGAGCGCGAAGATCTTCGATACATCGCGAACGTCGATGCCGGTAGCCGACGGCGCGGCGTCTTCGCTGCGTGCCGTCGGCACTTCGCGCCTCTTCGACTCAGCCGCCCGCACGAGCTGCATCCGCCAAAGCAGCCTTGAAACGGACGCGGCACACGGCCGGATCCAGAGTTCGCTTAAACTTCGGCGGATCGGTGGGCTTGACCCGCATCAAGATGAAGACGGCATCTTCAGATTCCCGCAGCAACTTGCTGCCTTTCGGTAGCTCGGCTGCTGTACCGATAGTCAGGGTGCGCCTGATGCCGGACCCGACGGCGATCTTCTCAAGGTCTACGCCCAAACTCGTATGGCTGCGCTGGTAGCCGGTTTCGCCGTAGTGACCGTTGTCGACACAAACGATTCTCAAGTTGGGAGGATTGCGGACGCCGATGGTGGCCAGGGACCCGACGTTCATCAGCAACTCTCCGTCACCGCAAAAGGCGATGACGGTACGATCGGGACGAGCGAGAGCGAGACCCAACCCCATCATCGTCGCCGCCCCCATGGCCCCTCCGAGACCATAGGCGGACGGACCATCGTTCACCAGCGAAGTCACATCGCGCGCGGTGCCAGCCAAGCCCGCGATGAACAGGAACTCCTTGTGACCTCCCACTAACGCTGGAACGGCCTCACGTCGATCAAGGACGTAGCGCTCGTCGAACTCCGGATTGCCAACATTTGCTTTCATGATCATGCCCCCTAGAACGCCTTCGCGCCGATGAGTTTTTGAGTGAGGAGGACCGCAACTGCCTCGCCGCCTTGGAAGGCCATCGTGATGGCAGCCGAGACGACAGGCACGACGTCCTCAGGCCGGTCTACACGCAGACATCGAACCGACATCGCTTCCAGGACCGGCTCGACGGCCCTCCCCATCGGCATCTGCCAGGGATTACCCTCGCCGAAATCTCCGCGCATACTCAGGAGCGTCAAGAAAGGGAAGCGTCCGCCCGCTATCAGGGAGAGAAGGTTGACGCAATTACCCGCGCCGCTGCTCTGCATAAGCAGCACGCCACGGGCGCCGCCCAACTCGGCACCCGCCATCATCGCGACACCTTCTTCTTCGGTTGTAAGCGCGATCGACTCGACCTCGGCATCTGCGAGCGACTCGTTGATGAGAACGGTGTGGCCGGCATCCGGGACGTAGGCAAACTGCGTGAAGTTGTTTCGTCGGAGCAGGTCGTACAACTCATATTGCCAGCCCGCCCGGGCGGCTTCCTTCGCCTTAACGCGGCTCTCTGCGTGCACAGCTGCTGACAATGAACGATCCTCCTTGTATCTCCGACCAACCCGGCAACCGGGACGACGTCGTAGTGATTGCTACGATCAGTGAGCCGGAGACGTCAAGGCGAGATCGACAGCCGGTCGCTTCCCGCGCTGCACCAAACCACGGCCGTCGCGACAAATTTACTCGAAGTCCCCGAAGCTTACGCGCAGGACAAGCCTCCTCTTTCATTTTGATCATACTTCCATAACAGCTGCTGTCGTTGCCCATGCTGCTACCTCGATCTATTGAGCTGCTTGTTGCGAACGCTCAAACGGAGGAGATGGAATGCAGCACTTCGAGATGGTGATCGGAGGAAAAAAGCGCGCGTCAAAGAGCCAACGGCGATTGGAAACACAGAACCCTTTTACATCAGAGACCTGGGCGACTGTCCCGCAAGCCGATGCTTCCGACGTGAACGACGCAGTCGACTCCGCACACAGGTCATTCGTCGAAGGACCTTGGCCTCGGCTGACCGGAAAGCAGCGAGGGGTTATTCTTCACCGGGTTGGAGATCTCGTGCTGAAGAACATCGAGAGCCTGGCGCGATGGGAGATCCGCGACAACGGAAAGACTATTTCCGAAATGCGGACCCAAATGCAGACGATGGCGCAGTGGTATCACTACTACGCCGGCCTTGCCGACAAGGTCCACAGCTCCGTTATCCCCGTCGATCCGGAGAATTATTTCAACTACACACGATACGAGCCGATCGGCGTCGTCGCCGCGATCACTCCGTGGAATTCGCCGTTGAGACTTCTTTCCTGGAAGATTGCCCCGGCCCTCGCCGCCGGCAACACGGTGGTCGTCAAGCCATCAGAATTCACATCCACATCGACACTGTTGTTCGTGGATCTGCTCGAAGAGGCTGGAGTGCCGCCCGGCGTCGTGAATGTTCTTACCGGCTACGGCTCCGAGATCGGACCCGCGCTGGTCCAGCACCCACTAGTCGCCAAGATCTCCTTCACTGGTGGTGTCGACGCCGGTCGCAAAGTCTACGAGCTCGCCGCTCGCCACCTCAAACCGGTAGCCCTGGAACTGGGCGGGAAATCGCCTAACATCATTTTCGAGGACGCCGATCTGGATGCTGCGGCAGCCGGTGCCGTCGGAGGTATTTTCTCCTCGACCGGGCAAACATGTGTCGCGGGCTCCCGCCTACTCGTTCAAGAGACGGTGCTTGAACAGATCCTTGAAAAGCTGGTCCGGCGTGGAAGCGGCATGCGGCTGGGCGACCCGTTGGATCCAGCGACCGACATCGGCCCTGTCGCGACGGAACAGCAATTCCGCAAGATACTTTCGATGATTGACACAGCCAGCTCGGAGGGCGCGCGGCTAGTGCTTGGCGGCAAGCGATCCCACGCCCCGGAATGCGGCAAGGGATGGTTCGTCGAACCGACGATCTATGCCGATGTGAAGAACACGATGACGATTTCCCAGCAGGAAGTCTTTGGTCCCGTTCTTTCTGTTATCGCGTTCAAGGATGAAGAGGATGCGATCCGCACGGCTAATGCGACCAACTTCGGCTTAGCCGGGGGATTCTGGACCAAGGACGTAAGTCGCGCTCACCGCGTCGCAGCCCGACTCCAGGCCGGAACGGTCTGGATCAACATGTATCGGAAGACTGATCCTGCCGTTCCCTTTGGTGGTTACAAGACATCCGGCTTGGGGCGTGAAAGTGGGATCGACGCGATGAAGGATTTCCTTCAGACGAAGAGCGTGTGGCTCCGATTGCAGTAGACATCCCGCTGCTATTTCGGGCCTGCGTGCTTGCACGCCCGCAAGTTCTCACGTGATCGCCGGCGCTGCGAGACAGCCGCGCGTCCTCCATCCGCTCGCGGGCGCTTAGTCGATTGCTCCCGGGCCGTCGCTTATTGATAAATCGGAGCCAAAATGAGCATCTATAGTGGGCCCGTCTTCGAGATGGCTTCACGACAGTTCACCGTGATTGCCGATCATCTGGCAATTCCCATCGACGAACGCAGCCGCTTGCTTCTTCCCAAGCGCGCCATCTCGGTTTCTTGCCCCATCCATTGTGATGACGGGTCGATCTCCGTATTCGAGGGCTATCGAGTCCAGCATCACCTTACACTCGGGCCGACCAAGGGAGGAACGCGCTTTGCCGCTAGTGTTGATATCGGCGAAGTCGCCGCCCTCGCGATTTGGATGAGCTGGAAATGCGCACTGGTCGGACTACCCTATGGCGGCGCGAAGGGCGGTATTCGTGTCGATCCAGCGAAGATTTCCCACCGAGAGCTTGAGGCGCTCTCGCGCCGCTATATGCAGGAGATGATTCCGTTCGTGGGTCCGCACGTCGACGTCATGGCTCCCGATATGGGCACCAACGAGCAAGTGATGGCGTGGTTCATGGACACGTATTCCATGTACCAGGGGCGTACCGTAACGGAGATCGTAACCGGCAAGCCTGTTGGCGCGGGAGGCACCTTAGGGCGTCGGGAGGCGACAGGACGCGGCGTCGCCCATCTGGCCAAACGAGTTTTGAAGGATCTGTCGATCGACTGGTCGACGGCGACCGCGGTGGTTCAAGGCTTCGGCAACGTCGGCTCGTACGCGGCACTGGAGTTGAGCAGGAGCGGCGTCAAGATAGTAGGT
The DNA here is from genome assembly GCF_030435535.1 of Bradyrhizobium sp. WYCCWR 13022. Lineage (NCBI taxonomy): Bacteria > Pseudomonadati > Pseudomonadota > Alphaproteobacteria > Hyphomicrobiales > Nitrobacteraceae > Bradyrhizobium > Bradyrhizobium sp. WYCCWR 13022. The sequence continues at coordinate 98,358 of NZ_JAUIZJ010000009.1, read as the reverse complement.
GTCGGCGACCACACGGGCGCATTTTACGACCGTGCAGGCCTCAACGTCACACAGTTGATCCGTCATGCGGCGAGGCACGGAAGTCTGTCTGATTATCACGAAGCGCCCCGTCTCGATCCAGCCGAGCTCCTGCAGCTTCCTTGCGACGTCCTTGTGCCAGCAGCCATGGAGCGGGTGATCGATGATCGCGTGGCGCGGGATCTGCGATGTCGCGTGCTTGCTGAGGGCGCCAACGGCCCGACCACTCCGGAGGCTGATCTGGTCCTAGAGAGGCGCCGCAACGAGATATTCCTCATACCGGATATTCTCTGTAACTCGGGCGGCGTGATCGTGAGTTATTTCGAGTGGCTTCAAGACCTCCAGCAATTGTTCTGGGAAGAAGAAGAGGTTATGCGGAGGGAATATCAGATCCTCGATCGCGCATTCAACGATATGGTTACCCGCGCCGCTCGTGACAACGTCTCTCATCGAACCGCCGCCATGGCCATAGGTGTCGAACGAGTGCGGGCAGCGAAAACGACCCGAGGGCTTTTCCCATAATAAGCTCACCATTCTTCGCTAACGGCGAGCGGCACTCTGCCCATCCTCATCTCACGAAAATGCCGAGACCTTTGAAGGCCTCGGCGAGTCAGGGAGGAAACGCCTCATGCGAGGCCGAGATCTAAAGCGCACGCGGCGAACTCTTTGTAAACTCGTTTCTGCCGAAAGCCGCCCTCGCGGTGGGCGAACACTGGCTGATTATGTCCGCAGGGGGCCGGCATCTCCGCCGATTTCGGCGAATCGAGACCTAGTAGACCTCGCTATGTCCGCTATTAGTCTCTGCACCAGATCTGATACGGGACGATCGACCGGGAGGCAGACCACAAGATTGCGTTGGGCCCAGTTATCCGACAACTCGACAGCCCGCGCTCCTGCGTCCTTCACCGAAGAAGAGATGACGCTTACTGGGACGACGGCAACGCCGGCGCCCGCAGCCACCATGCGGCAAACACTTTCAAACCCTCGCAAACGTATGCGGATGACCAGCTCTCGACCGAGCCTTCGCGCATGATCGGCGAGATATGTCTGAATGGATGCCTGCTCATCTAGGCCGATGAAGTGCTCGTTCAACACCTCGGCGAACCCTATTGAGGTGTAGTCGGCGAGCCAATGCCCCGGAGGAACCAGTACGACAAGGCGGTCCACTCCGAATGGCTCCGTTCGCAGCCCTTCAAACTGCGCATTCTCGGCGGCAATTCCGAGGTCTGCTTCACCCGCTCTTACCGCCACCGCGATGAGATCCGACGTCTGCTCCTGGAGATCGACCGTCACGTCGGGATGCCGGGCGAGATAGCTCGCCAAGACATCCGGAAGGAAGCTTGCGATGGCATTCGAATTGGCCCGCATCCGTATCAGGCCCCGTTCGCGCTTTCTCCACGATCGGACCGCCCCGCTCAGCCGCTCTGCCTGCATAAGTATGCTGCGGGCGTGCCCGGCGAACTCCAGTCCCGCTGAGGTCGGTCGTGTCCCTTTGACCGTACGCTCGAACAACTGCAGGCCAGCCCGCTCCTCTAGCGATTTCATGCGTTCGGACAGCGCAGAAACAGAGAGGTTGGCATGTCTGGCTGCCGCGGCAAGCCCACCTCTGTCCACGACGAGCACAAGCAGCCGCAGATCCACCAGATCGAAATGCATGCCTTTCTCCAACTCCGAATGCTGTTGCTGGATAATACGACTGTTGGTCCACCAGCGATATCCAATAGGTTCGACCAGAACGAGAGGTCTAGATGGTTGACGGACACGACTACCAGGAATGGATCGGGCGCACAGTAACCCAGGAAGACATGGTGACAGCCAGTCCGATTGAGCGTCTGGATGCGACCCTCGAAACCGACCACCAGCTCTATTCAACGGGGGTTGCGCTGCCTCCGCTGGCCCACTGGTTGTATTTTCTACCTAACGAACGGCAATCGACATTAGGGCCTGACGGGCATCCCAAGCGCGGGGGCTTTCTTCCTCCCATCCATGACCTTCCCCGGCGGATGTGGGCGGGCAGCAGGCTCACCTTTAAGAGCCCGCTGCGCGTGGGCATGCATGTCAAGCGGACATCGACGATCGAAAGCGTGACGTCCAAACAAGGTACGACCGGCCCTCTGGTGTTCGTCACGGTAGGGCACGCCGTCCACGACGAGAACGGCCATCTACTTCTGACGGACCATCACGACATTGTCTATCGAGATGTCACAGCGCCCGCCGACAGAGCGAGATCAACTGCACCGAAAGGACCATGGCATCGCAGCATCGTGCCGGATACCGTCATGCTGTTTCGCTATTCGGCTCTCACGTTCAACGGCCATCGTATTCACTATGACCGAACGTACGTCTTTGCGGTGGAAGGTTATCCAGGCCTGATCGTCCATGGTCCGCTCATTGCTACTCTCCTGATCGATCTCGTTAGGCGCAGTCTCCCTTCCTCAGTGGTGGTGAAGGCATATTCCTTCCGCGCGGTGTCGCCGCTTTTCGACGGCAGCGAACTTCATCTGAATGGCAGTCCGCCGGACGAAACCGGAAAAATCCTGCTGTGGGCCACGAACGATCGGGACGAGCTTATCATGAAGGCGGAAGCTACAATCTAAGGTCGGAGGTGTCGTGACGCGGCCACTGGACGGGGTATTGGTCATCGCAATCGAGCAGGCAATCGCGGCTCCCTATTGCACGCGTCAGCTTGCCGACCTCGGCGCCCGAGTCATAAAGATCGAACGGCCCGATGGTGGCGACTTTGCTCGGGCCTATGATACGCGTGCGCGTGGTCTTGCCAGTCATTTCGTCTGGACCAATCGGTCGAAAGAGAGCGTCACCTTCGACCTGAAACGGCCGGGAGCGTTGGAAGCCGTGCAACGGCTCATCGCGCACGCAGACGTGTTTGTGCAAAATCTTGCTCCAGGGGCAGCTGCCCGCCTAGGGCTCGCCGATGGCGTGCTGCGCTCCACATACAAGCAGCTGATTACTTGCAACATATCTGGATACGGTCCGAATGGGCCGTGGGAGAAGCGCAAAGCATACGATCTACTGATTCAGGCGGAGGCCGGCTTTTTGTCAACGACCGGCACGCCGGACGCCGTTGCAAAGGCCGGCATCTCGATTGCTGACATCGCTGCGGGCACAATGGCTTTTCAGGGCATTTTGGCCTGCTTGCTGCGTCGAGCCAAAAGCGGACAGGGCGATCATGTCGAAGTCTCGATGCTGGAGGCCATGGTGGAATGGATGGGATATCCGCTTTACTATGCGATGGACGGAGCACAACCTCCGGCTCGGGCGGGAGCTGGCCATGCCACGATCTTCCCATATGGGCCCTACGAAACTGCTGATGGCATGGTACTTTTCGGACTTCAAAATGATCGCGAGTGGGCCGCGTTCACGACGATCGTCTTACAACGGCCCGAGTGGGCCAGCGAAGCACGCTTTAAGGGCAATGCGGGCCGGATGAAAGAGCGAGCTGAGATCGATGCCGTCATCTGTGACACGTTCCGCAAGCTGCCGTCGAACGAAGCCATCTCGCGCCTCGAGACCGCCGGGATCGGTACGGCTCGCGTGAATGACATGTCCGCCGTGTGGGATCATCCGCAACTGCGCAGCCGCAAGCGCTGGGCTTATATCGAAACCCCGGCGGGCCCGATGCCATCTTTGCGACCAATTAGCGGTGAGTCCTGGCAGCCGCGTATGGACCCGGTGCCGTCCCTCGGACAACATACCGAGGCCGTCTTGAAGGAATTCGGTCTGACCGAGTTCCGCGAGAGCTGATATCTTCCTGGGACCCGAGCCCGAAGTCATCGACTCGATCGGACGCGATCTCGCACTGCACGAATTCGCCCAAGGCTGCCCGCCTTTGATGCGTGCTCGATTGCACATTAGGTTCGACGGGCCGTCGCCTATCACGCTCACCGTCGATCGGACGAGGCGCGCCGTCGAAGGATGTCTTCCAAGGAGTGGATGCTAAGGCGCGCGTCCCGAAAGGACGCGTCCTTCAATACCACCGAGTGAAGCTCGGTGTTCAACCGGATACCCTCTGCGCGCAGGTCTGCCAAGGCCGAAAGCATGCGCTCGATACACTCCGAACGATCCTCGCCCCTAGCGATCACCTTGGCTATCAAGGAGTCGTAGTGTGAAGGGACTTCCGAACCTGCCACGATATGGGTATCGACCCGAATTCCCGGTCCGCCCGGAGCCAGCCAGCTCTCAACACGACCAGGAGAAGGAATGCCGTCGAAAGGATGTTCCGCATTGATCCGGCACTCAATAGCATGGCCTCTGCAGGTGACCTCGGATTGACGAAGTCCGAGCGGCTCGCCCAATGCCACCCGAATCTGCTCGCGCACGATATCGATGCCGCTGGTTTCCTCGGTTATTGGATGTTCGACCTGTATGCGCGTATTCATCTCGATGAAAGCGAATATCCCGTCCTGGTAGAGAAATTCGAAGGTGCCTACGCCGCGATAGCCGATCGCCCGGCAAGCGGCTACACAGCGCTCCCCAAGTTCGGCGATATTGGCCTCAGGCACGCCTGGCGGCGGCGCCTCTTCAATTAATTTCTGGTGGCGGCGCTGCATCGAGCAGTCGCGGGCGCCGAGCCATACTCCCTCGCCTCCCCCATCGCAGATGACCTGGATCTCGACGTGCCTCGGGTGCTCCAAAAATTTCTCCAGGTAGATCGTCGGATTGGCAAATGCCCGCCTCGCCTCCTCCCGCGTGGCTCCGATCGCTTGGTGGAGACTTGCGCTGTCTCGTACGATCCGCATGCCGCGACCGCCGCCGCCGCCCGCCGCCTTAATGATAAGAGGGTACCCAACCTCGGTCGCACACGCTTGGCAGAGCTGCGGATCATCGGGAAGCGCGCCATGACTTCCCGCAACGCAAGGCACGCCGAGCTCGCGCATTTTCGCCTTCGCGGCGATCTTATCCCCCATTAGCCGGACAACATCGGAGGTCGGACCAATGAAGATGAGCCCAGCGCCTTCGACCGCTTCCGCGAAGTCTCCGTTCTCCGACAAGAACCCGTATCCGGGGTGAATTGCGTCGGCACCAACGGCGGCTGCTGCGAGCATCACCGCCCCAATATCCAGATAGCTCGTATCTGCCGCCGCGCCGCCGATGCAGACCGCTCGATCGGCAAGAGCAAGGTAAGCCGCCCCTCGATCTGCCTCGGAGCAGACAGCGATTGTTCGCAGCCCCAGCGTCCGACACGCGCGAATGATCCGGAGCGCTATCTCGCCTCGATTAGCGATCAATATGGACCGCACCGACATTACGCCGCAAGCTCCGTTAGCGGAACGATACGTCCTCCGCCGTCTTCGACCACCGTCCTTACGGCTCTCGCGATTTCCACAGCGCCCGGAGTATCGCTATGGACCAGGACACATTTTGCGTCGACCTTGATCCGCTTTCCCGACACGGACGTGATAGTCCCGTCATCGAGGAACTGGCTCATTCTCCTCGCAACCTCGGTCAGATCGGTGATAAGTGCGCCCGGATGTCGCCGATTAACCAAGCGAGCCTCGTCGTCGTATGCCCGGTCAGCAAAGATCTTGCCTACCACCCGCAATCCGAGCGACTTCGCGAATGTGCCTGCGTGACTCTTGACCGAAGCCGCGATGATCAGATCCCTGTCGAACGCCGCGAACACTTCGAGAATCTTCTCGATATATTCCTTGTTTTCCTGTGCCATCTGGCCCAGGGCGCCATGGGTCCCCGCGTGGGTAACCTTGTAGCCATTGACCTTCGCGATAGCAGAAAGCGCACCCAGTTGATAAAGCGCATGCTTCTGCATGTCACGCGGATCGATCTTCATCGGGATACGCCCGAAACCGAGTATGTCCGGCAGCCCGACATGTGCGCCGAGAGCTACGCCGTTCTCTTTCGCTGCCTCGACCATGCGCGTCATGATGACCGCATCGCCCGCGTGAAAGCCGCAAGCGACGTTCGCTGATGAGACCAGCTTCATCAGCGCCTCGTCGTCTCCCATCCTCCAACGGCCAAGGCCTTCGCCAAGATCAGAATTGAGATCAATCTCCATGGGTGCTCCTTTCGGCAGGACCTTCGTTTCAGCCCGATGCCATTATGCGGTATAGCGTCGTTCCGTATTCGACGTCGCTCTCACTGCGGCAGACCTGCTCGATCACACGACCGGCGACGGGCGCGATCACCGGCCTGAAGATTGGTCCGATAGCGATCACCCCGAGCAAGTCACCTTCTTGAACGTGATCTCCTACGGTCGTCGCCTCTCCCAACGGGTGTCTATTCGAGAACCTACCCACAGCAGGAGCCCGAACGAACGTGGCTGCGTCGGTCCGCTCGACGCCAGCCAGCTCTAGCGCTCTCGTCCCCACCATTTTGCGGTTGTGCCGGCCCAGAGAGAGGCGGATCGAACTCTCTCCGCGTTGCGCCTCCAACTCTTTCACGCCTGCCCGTTTCATTTGGGCGATCAACTCCGCTAATTCCCAAGACTCGATGCTCATGGGAGCTTCGCTCGCGGGGAACACCTACAAAACTTTGCCAACCGTCGGATCTCCTCGATGTAGCTGCGCGTCACCCTCTCGACATCGCGAGCTTCGGCGAAGCTGCACCGAACGAAGTGAAGACACTGGCCTGGCCTTGCTTGCCCAATCCGCCAAAGATCGGGCTCGATGACGACACCAATCTTCGGGTAACCGCCCGCAGAGTTACCGTCCGCCAGTTGTATCACCGGATCACCGGAAGGCGGCACCTGAATGACGCCAGGTACGATCGGGTGCGACCTCATTTCCACGTCATGCGTCCGGCACAGTGTCGCGCCCGTAAGATGATAGCCCATCCGGCTGCTTTTCGTGGAAATCGTCCAAGGTGTGGTCCAAAAGGCGGTTTTGGAGGATTCGTCGAACAGGTCGTACTCCGATGCCGTAATGACGCGGAGGATGACTCCCCCCGGGCTGCTGCCCGCCCACGTCGCCGACGGCAGCTCAGACAAGGCTGGACTGGCGCCATATCCTCCTAAATCCCGCAGAGTGACCGGAGCGGCGTGCCCTACCTCCAATTGGTCTCCGGCCTTAAGCGAGCGCCCTTCAAAGCCGCCGAAGCCATCGCGCAGCTGCGTACTGCGAGATCCGAGTATTACGGGAACTTCGACGCCACCGGCGATCGCCAAATACGTCCGCAAACCGTCCACCGGCTCGGACACCACAAGCTTTTGGCCGCCGCGAGCCGGCGTCACCCACCAAGGAAGTACCGCCACGCCATCGAGCTTTGCACGAGCTGTCGCGCCTGTAAGCACAAAAAGAGTGTCAGAATGAAACTTCACCGCGAACGGATACAATTGCAGTTCGATGGCGGCCGCGTTCTCCTCGTTTCCCAAAAGCGCATTGGCCGCCGCCAAGGCCACGTGATCCATCGCCCCGGATCGTCCAATCCCAAATCCTCGAAAGCCGACACGGCCGTCATCCTGCACGGAGTTGAGCGGCGGAGTCTGAACAACCTCAATCATCTCTCTATGCGCTCCACGCGGAAGCGAATTCGATCACCGACATCGAGAAGATTTGGCGGATTGCGACTTAGATCAAACGGCACCGGCGCCTCCGGTACGTGCCCGATGACGTACCAGCCGGTCGGAAACGTCGGTGGCCCACCGGCGCCGCGAGGATTTCCAAGATTTGATTGCCCGCCCCCGATCGTCACATTTCCCCCAAACGGACGCACCACGGGCACCTTTCTTCGAGGTGTGAAGAGACGTGGGTCTAAACCGAAGAGATAGCCGAATCCCGGCGTCGTGGAGGGCGCGAACACGACATATTCCGGAGTGGAATGCAGCTTTACGACGGTCTCCGGATCGATACCGTGATGAGCAGCCAGTTCACCAAGGTCCATGCCGCGATCGCCTCCATAAACGACACCAACCTCAAGAAGCTTCCCTTGTGGACCGCCCGGTTCAACTTTCCTCCAGCTCTCCAGAAGTCTCGATGCAAGTGCTTCCGGATCGGCCTTCGAAGAGTCGAACAGGACGAGAAGATTATTCATACCGACTTGAGTATCGACAACCACGTCCCATTGACCGACCTGCTTGCTAAGAGTCCAGATACGCTCCTGTGTGGGTAGACACATCGGCCCCTCCGCATCGAACAAGAGCGCCGCACTTCCGCACAAGCTCACCTGCGGGTTTGCAAACTCTATCGGCCTGGAAGGCTTCATGTCGCTTCGCCATCGCTACTGGTATTGCTATTGCACTTCACCTTGAACAATGGCCGTTCGGCCTGCACTTCCACTCCGTTTTCCACCAATATTTGCTCGATTACACCGGCTGTCGGAGCGAGCAGTGGAGTGAAGAGCTTCATCGCTTCGATGATGCCGACCTGCTGACCTGTGGAGATCCGGCTTCCAACTACTACGAAAGGTTCGGCACCCGGCGCGGGCGCGCGATGGAAAATGCCCTGCATTGAAGCGCAGACGAACGACGTCGTTTCGTCGACGGCTTCGTTCGACACGGTCGCATCAACTGGCGGATCGGAAGGCGCCGCCCCATGCATTTCCTGCCTACCCTGTGCGGCCGCAAACATCGTGATCTTTACGCGCAAGTCTCCGTCGGATGCTTCCAGCTCCTCGACCCCTGATCCATGCATCAAGCCAATGAGCTTTGAGATCATCTTGAAGTCTTCGCTTTTCATGGCTCCTTTTCGTCTCCAAGACTCATCTTCTTGCGTCGCAAACGTCGAAGCCATTCAGCCATCGATCCTCGATGGAGCTGCGTGCCAGCCATATGCTGGGCAACACTAAAAACAGTTCGCCAAAACAACGCCAATAACAAAAGTACCTACTTTCATGCATATGATGCATATAGCCCCGGCTGACGGCAGCTTCTTTTTTCCGCCGTCAAGCACCTCCTGTCGGAAGAGACCGGACGCCTTCTACACAGCAGCCGTTGCTATCGCCGGCCTGGCCCTCCCTCGGCCTCAGCAAACGCCTCCAAGCCAACCAACCTCTGCACAGCGATCAGTACAAAGACGGTTGCTCCGATCAACATCGTCGAAATTGCCGATATAATCGGACTTGCGTCCTCCTGTATCGCGGCAAAAATCTTGACTGGCAGAGTTGTGGCGTCGGGTCCGATTAGGAAGAGCGTCACGGTCGACTCGTCGAACGAAATGATAAAACTGAAGATGAGTGCCGTGACAATGCCCGGCCGCATCAGTGGAAGAATAACCTTGAAGAACATCACGACGGGCGTCGCGCCCAGATTCATCGCCGCCTCCTCGACATCCTTCTCAAGGCTCCGCATGTTGTTCAGGATCGGTCGATAAGCGAAGGGTAACGCTAGGATTGTATGGGCCAGCACAATGCCGCTATACGTTCCATTCCAGCCGAGCGATCCGATCACGGTCAGCATCACGACACCCATTGCGGCGTGCGGCAATACCAGCGGCACCAAAATCATGAACTCGAATGATGCGCGGCCCCAAAAATGGCGGCGCGCGGTCACCAATGCGGTTGTCAGCGCTAGGGCAGTGCTCGCCACCGCGACAACAAAAGCAATGACGACGCTGTCGGCCGCCGTTAAAATCCACTCGTCGCTACTGAAGAATTGACTGTACCACTTCAGTGAAGGCTGGCTGAGCGGAACTTCGATGAATCCCGACTCGAAGAATGAGGACAGCACCACGACCACAATCGGTGCGAGCAAAAAGGCGAGCACTAGGACGGCGACTATGCGGCAAGCGACTTTCATCCTACCTCCCTAAGAGGCCGCACTTTTCTTCGCACGAGCCTCGAGTAGCTGCAGAGGCAGCACGACCGCCAGGGCAGCGACGCAAAGAATCATCGCTAGCGCCGCGGCCTTCGGAAAATTGAAGAGTTGAAAGACATCTTGATAAATTTGCGCACCAAGCATCTTGTCACGCATGCTGCCGAGCAACAGAGGAGTGACCACCGATCCCATTGACATCAGAAACACGATGATGCTGCCCGTCACGATCCCAGGAAAGCTCAACGGCAACAGTACCCTGCGGAACGTTTCAAACGGTCCCGCGCCGAGACTGGCTGCCGCCTCCTCCAGTGATTTGTCCAGCCGGATCAGAACTGTCACTATCGCAAGGATCATGAAGGGTGAGAATACATGAACCAGCCCGATCACGATGGCGGTCGGACTGAACAGGATTTCTAATGGACCCGCGATCAGGCCTGATGACATCAACGCCTGGCTAATGACCCCTTTCTTGCCCAGGATCACTATCCAGCCGTACGTTCGCACGACGACGCTTACCAACCAGGGCATCATCAGAATGATGAGAAAGATGTCGCGCCTTCCCGGATATCGCGCGATCCAGTAGGCAGTGGGATAGCTTATCAGGAGCGAAATCGAGGTCGTGAGACCGGCCAACCAAATCGTTCGATAAAGAGTCTCAATGTAATCTTTACGCGCCAAGACTGCCTGGTATTGCGCGAAGCTCAATTCGTTGTTCGACGTGAACGAGCCGACCACGAGTGAGATGACACCGATCGCCAGAAGCATCAACGGTACGCTAGTTGGAACGAGAAGAAGAAATTGGGAGTCGACTTTTACCGGCCGCGCCTTGAACAACATTCCGCTGCCGCTGTGCCGCCGGGTCGTCCTCTCAGTTCCGACATCCGTCATTGACCCGCCGCTTTCCAATTTATTGCTTACTTGACCTGAGAGTAGATTTGTTCGACCAAATTGACCCGCTTCTCCTGGTTCGCGGCAAGCACCGAACAGTCTGGCTGGTAAAGTTTCGAACGCAACGATTGCGGCGAACCAACCTCCTTGAGCTGTTCCTGGCTAAGCGCGGCAGTTTGATTGAGCGGTAGGAAGCCAGACGCATCAAGCATGGCCAATTCTGGTGCTGGCCTTAAAGCATAGTTTATCCAGGCTTTCACGGCGTCCAGATTCTTCGCGCCTTTCGGCACGATCAAGAAATATGACAGCAGCAATCCTCCTTCGGAGGGTATTGTGATATCGACGTTCTTTACACCGGAAGCCCGCATGGTCCAGACGCGGCTCGAATAGTAGGCTCCCGCCGTGACCTCTCCGCGCGACAGCAGGGCATTCATCTGAGCAGTGGAGTTCGTGACAGTCAGAGCATTACGCGCGATCGACGTAAGCAGAGGAATGCCGGGCTGAATGTTGTTTTCGTCGCCCCCTCCGACTTTCGCAAAGAGAACCAAATCATTGGGAGCAGCATAGATCGGCCGGGCGATAGCGACTTTATCCTTGAATTTCGGGTCGGCCAATGCCCGCCAGGACTCGAAGTCTGACGCTTTTGCCTGATCGCTGTTGAATGCGGCCCCGTAATACTGAAAGTAGATGCCGAAAGCGTAAACTTCGCCGTTCTGGTCTATCAGATAGGACGACTTCTCGAAATTAGCCAGTTCGGGGAAGTCTTCCTTCTTAAAGCTTTCCAGCAATCCATCCTTTTGGAGATTTGCGGCGTTGTAGCAGGTGCCCAGTGCGACGTTGAACTGAGGTTTTCTCGCTTGGGCTCTTAACGTCGGCTCCGGATCCGACCAGTCGCGGATCTTGACCACGATACCGGACGACGCGGAGAACGGCTTGCCGACTTTCTCTCGCCACATCTCGCTGTTGCCTCCTCCCCAGGTGCCCATGACAACTTCTCCGTCGGCGGCGCACGCAACCGTCGTCGAAAGGCTGAACAAGCTCAGGGCCATCAATAGACCGGCAGCGTGCTTCACTTCCGCACCTCCTTGTTCGCGAAAACGATGGCGTCCTCCAAATCCCATGCCAACTTGACCTGAGTTCCCGGAAGCAGGCCTTGCTGCTGCACATGCCGGGCCGTCGTATCCACCACCACGACCTTGTCGTCGACCACAACGCTTTGACGGACGGTCGCGCCCATATAGATGTTCGCCACGATCTGGCCGACCATAAGACAACTGTTACCCCACACTTCGCGTCCCACACGTACGTTCTCGGGACGAATCGATATCGCGACTTCTGCGCCGATTTTCATCTCTGGAGTTGCCACTATCAGAGCGTCGGCCGAGACCTCGCTCAGGTGCAGACTCGCACCGTTTTTCTCGAGAGACTGCACGTGGCCGACGAAGATGTTGATATCCCCGAGGAAGCCTCCGACGAATGCATTCTTCGGGTTCTCGTAGACCTCACGCGCGCTGCCCAATTGTTCGAGCTTTCCATGATTGAAAACGGCTATCCGATCCGACAGGATCATCGCCTCTTCCTGATCATGAGTCACGAATACGAATGTTGTGCCGACTTGGTGCTGGATACGCTTCAATTCGATCTGCATCTGGCGGCGCAGCTTGAAGTCCAGTGCACCGAAGGGCTCATCCAGCAGGAGAACGGACGGGCCAGTGACCAGCGCGCGCGCCAGGGCCACGCGTTGACGTTGACCGCCCGATATCTGTTGTATCCGACGTCGTCCGAGCTCGCTCAGATCCACCAACGCGAGCGCCTCGCGTACTCTTGCTACGATTTCGTCGCGTTTGACCTTTTTCACCGCCAGCCCGAAGGCGATGTTCTCCTCGACAGTAAGGTGCGGAAATAGCGCCAAACCTTGGAAGACCAAGCCGACGGGACGCCGATAAGGCGCAACGCCCGTCATCACATGGCCGCCGATCTTGATTGATCCCGCGTCCGGCTGCTCGAACCCCGCGATCATGCGCAAGGTCGTTGATTTACCGCAGCCTGACGGTCCCAAAAATGTCAAAAATTCGCCCTGCTTGACCGTCAATGACAAGTTGTCGACGATCGAGTTATCTCCAAATCGTTTCGACACTTCGATGATTTCGAGCGCGGCCACTCTATCCGCGTCGGAATCGATCGAGCATGCTGGCGGTTCGACGATCCTGACGGCGCGGTTAGGCATTGCTCAACTCGAATACCGGTGCTTCTTGTGGCCGCCGCTCCTTGAACAGGCGGCCTACCCCCGTTGAGGTGACATCGATCTTCATCCTTCGGAGTGCCGCCCAAAGAGAGGCTTGGTTCGAGGTGACAACCGGCAGGTTCAATTCCCTTTCCAATCGGTCGATTTGATCCATCACCAGCAAATTGGTGCAACTGACAAACACGGCGTCACACCTTGAAATGACCTCACGGCTTGAGAGCACCTTGGAGGCAACGTCCGCCGACGAGATGGTCAGGATCTGTCGTCCATCTGCGCAAAAGAAGGAATCGACGGCCTCCACGCCGAAGCCATAGTGCTGCAGAAAGAGGGCCTCTTCCTTGTTGATTAGATCCGGATAGGGAGTGAGCATGAATACTCTGGTCGCCCGAACGGCCTTCAAGGCTTCGATGACGGCTGTTGAAGTGGTGACAGCGGGAATTCCGGTCAACATCGTGATGCGGTCGGCTAGCTTGGCTTCGTTGCCTAGCCCCTCTAGGAAGCTGGCACTCGTACATCCGTAAACTATCACCTCCGGATTCGCCTGTGCGAGATCCGAGGCCGCTCGATCCAACGAGTTGGCCATAGCGAGCTGCGCTTCCTTCGCTATAGCGGTGCCGGGTTTGGTGAGCCTGTTGTGATTGAGCTTGACATTGGGAGGAACGTAGGACGGTAGCTCGGTTTCCATAGCCACATTTATCGGCGGCGCGAGGATACCTATCCGTCGAATGGCGGCCATTACTTCCTCCCTTGTCGATCGCTTTGAGGCTAGCCATTTGGTAGTATTATTTCAAGCTACCAAATACCTCGACTTTCGTGGAGGCGGTTTTGCAAGACCAGCTCAGCGGCCAGCTCGATGAGTTGATCTTGGCGGTTCGCCCGTTTGGCCGCGATACAGAACGCTGGTTAGAGAGCTCATGCGGCCCTGGAGCAATGATGACATCATGTCGCAGATCTCCATTTCGCATCACGGACCCGATGAACCGCAAAACGATATGAGCTGCTCGAATGTGGTCCGACATCGCTCCACACGTATTGTCAGGGCAGCGAGCTGCATCAACTCAGTCGACTGCATGCCCGGGCTATGCGGACACAGGCCTCCTTTAAGGTTTCGTCCGCAGTAGCATATGAGATTCTGAAGTGGGGCGATAAGCCATAGGCCGCTCCGTGCACCACCGCCACCCCTTCGGCATCGAGGAGATACTTGCAAAAGTCCTTGTCATCGGCAAGGACGGTTCCGTCCGGGGTCCGCTTTCCGATCAGGTCGCGGCAGGAGGGGAAGACGTAAAAGGCGCCGGACGGCTTGTCGCAAGCCAACCCGGGCACGGACGCGAGTCCTTCCAGAACCAGATTGCGCCGTCGTTGATATTTCTCTGCTCGCTCTCGAAGCCCCTCTTGCGGCCCGTTCAAAGCCTCGACGGCCGCAGCTTGGCTGATGGACGATGGATTGGCCGTGGCCTGAGATTGCAATTTCGCCATTTGGGATATCAACTTCGCCGGACCCGCGGCATAACCGATGCGCCAACCCGTCATACAATAGGCCTTCGAGACGCCATTGACGACCAGGGTTCGCTCCGCGACGGACTGATCGATCGCCGCCGGCGTACAATATTCGAGCCCGTCATAGACAAGATGCTCGTATATGTCGTCGCTAAGGAGCCAGACGTGCGGATTTCTTCGCAATACATCGATGATTGGCTCCAGCTCCCTGCGCGTGTATACGGCCCCCGTGGGATTAGAAGGCGAGTTCAAGAGGAGCCACCGAGTCCTCGACGTGATCGCACGTTCCAAATCGATCGGATCGAGCTTGAAGTTCCTCGCCGCCGGGCAAGCGACGATTTTGGGTACCCCACCGAAGAACGACACCATTTCCGGGTACGACACCCAGTACGGAGCCGGGATGATGACCTCGTCTCCGTGATCCAACGTCGCCGCCAACGCATTGAATAAGATTTGTTTGGCGCCGTTGGCGACCGAAATTTGACTGACCTTGTAGGAGAGGCCGTTCTCACGCGCGAATTTCTTCGCAATTGTCTCTTTCAGGACTGCCGTACCATCCGTGTTGGTATACTTCGTCTCGCCCCTCTTCATGGCGGCGAGCGCAGCCTGCACGACATTATCGGGTGTGTCGAAGTCGGGTTCACCCTGGGTCAGATTGAGAATTGTTCGCCCCTGAGCCTGCAATTCCCGCACTCGCTGGGCCGCAGCACCACTCTGCGACGGTTGAATTCGATTCACGCGTGCGGCAAACTCGGAGCGGTTGGACGCAGACGCGGCGTCGAAGACTGTCATTGGTAGTTCCTCTCGTCGTTGTCATCTGCCGGATGTGCAGCAGGCCATTCGCGAGCCGATTTCGATTTCAAACCTATCGGCGCAGGAGCGGCCCCCTCATCGATATCGTCCGGATGCACAGGTAATCGCGTCCGTAAAACGGTCCGCACACGCTGGATCAGATTTGCCGGTCTCTCGATCTCGTATGTGCAGAACACCGTTCGCAATCTCGAAATACGATCCATGCAACGTGAGCTGCTTGCGACCTACGCGATCGCACACCACGGAAAACTCATTAGATTGAGCAAGGACTGATCGATCGCAGCCAGCTCCAAGTCGGTGTGATCGTCGTCCAGGCCGCCGCAACACGGCCAGCTCTGTGCGCCACCGGGACCAGACGTTGCATCCATGGAGTCGTGAAGCTTTCTGGTGAGGCCGATACCTTGCCTTTGGCATAAGCGGGGACGCCCCACACCGGGCGTGACCGAGCACAACCAGAGCAGCCCCGGCGGCGTGGAATTCTCCCTCGACACCGAAGGGCGGTACGCGCTGCAACGTTTCTGATGACGAAGATTTCCTCGGGTCTCGCATTGAATATCAATTCGGGTGAAACGCGGCTGTCGCAACATCCGATCACCAGGGCTTCCGGTGACTGCCCCGCGCGCGGCCAATGAATCGAACCTTTGTCGTTCCTGAGGAAAGCGGTCCAACATGAAAGCGGCGTAGCCCTGCATCAATTGTGCGGGAAAGCTCGACACGTCACTGGACATTCCGGATCCTACCACCGATGAGCAATTGCTGTCGGCCTGGCCACAGCGGACAGGATTGACCGATCGCTTATGGGGCCAAATTATCAATCACGCCTCGCCACGACGCCAATTACTAAAGCGCCTGCAACCATGCATGACGAGAATAATCTCGAAATTCGCTGTCGCGGTTGCACTTCAAACCCAAACGCGGCGTCAACTTGGCACGGCTGACGCCATTCCGGTCGGCGCCTAGCTGCCGACGGTATTTCCGAGCGCCTTGATGTTAATCGGCTCTTACAATGCGCTCCGCAAATCAGCTCATCCCGTGCTTGCCTTTGTAGGGCGAGGGTTCAGGCGACTTCCAACCATTCAGCGCGCCCTTCGCGGGACGAAGGATTTCCACCTTCAGGGGATAGCACTTGGGGGTCTGCCCTGGGACCCGCGGCCCACAGTCGCCGCCGGGACAGGCGGATAGCGCACCAAGGAGATTGATCTCCGCGAAGAATTCGATGAAGTCGCCTGGACGAACCGGGCTTGCCTTTTTGATATACTCGTGACTTTCGACATCGAAGCCTGTGCACATAAAGACGTTCATGACGTCGTGCACGTAGCCCTCGGCTTCCTTCGCCGAAATCTTTCTGAAGGCAGATAGGGCTCGAACGAGATTGGAATGGCAACAGTGATCGTAATCTTCACCGGTTATCATTCTTCTCGTGTAAGGGTCGCAGCGTGTTCCGATCACATCGTGAATTCCACAACCATCGGAATCCCACCCATACCATCCCAGACTGTCGTAAGTGATAGTCGCCATCGGCCTCAGGTATGGCATGCTGCTCCACAGGCGATCACCAGTAGAAATGTGCGTCGCATGAATCGCCCGCGTCTTACCGCTGTAGAAGTGTTCAGAAAGATTGTCGCTATTCCAAAGATTAAAATCACCAACCTGCGATCCCTCCACGCTCACGATCCGAAAGAGGTGCCCGGCAGGCACTTCGAACGCGCCGCCATCCCGAGCAGGGATCGTCAACTCCGACACTTTCTCAGCACCGGACCCAACGTTCTGGTAGAATTCCATATCGAGCGCCGGAATTTGTCCGACGGCGTAGACCGTTTCTTTGCGCGCCGACCGGCGAGTCTGAGCATTCTCCGGCTCGGGCATCGAAATGGATCTGGAAGTCATTTGAGTGTCTCCTAAGAGGAATTCGACTGCTGAGACTAAGATCGTCAGGCGTCCAGGACCGACTTTAGAAACGCCTGGGTTCTCGCGCTTTTCGGTTGAGAAAAGAACTGGTACGGCTCTCCTTCCTCGACAATTCGGCCGTGATCGAAGAAGCAAACCCTGTCGGCGATCTCTCGCGCGAAGGACATCTGATGCGTTACCATGATAACCGTCAGTTCCTTTTGGTGAGTCAGCTCCCGAATGACCGCTAGCACCTCGCCAACGAGTTCAGGATCGAGCGCCGAGGTCACCTCGTCGAATAGGAGTATTTTCGGTCTCATCGCCATTGCTCTCGCGATCGCAACCCTTTGTTGCTGACCGCCTGACATCCTCGCAGGGTAGTAGTCGCACCGATCTTCCAGTCCCACCCTTCGAAGCAGCTCCTTTCCGAGGCTCACGGCTTTCTCCTTCGGCATCTTGAGGACGCGAATCGGTCCCTCGGTCACGTTTTCAAGCGCCGTAAGGTGAGGAAAAAGATTAAAGCTCTGAAAGACCATGCCGACATCGCTCCGAATCGTACGTGTTTGCCGGGCCGATGCTTGGCGTGCTGCGCCGGTCGAATCGCACGACCACAACTCACGGCCGCAGATAGAGACACTGCCTCTGTCGATTCCCTCCAATGTCATGAGAACCCTGAGGAGAGTTGATTTTCCCGATCCACTCGGACCGATGACCACAAGCTTTTCACCCTGTCCGACTTCGAGATTTAGGTCATTTAGGACCGTGGACGCCCCAAAACGTTTTGTAACGTTCCTTAGCTGTACTGAGAACGGTCCGGCCGACATTACCGCCATCCCTTCTGGGACAGTCGCTCGAGCCTGTTGATGAGAAACGCGCCGGCAATGCTGAGGACGAGAAACATTATCCCAACCATCGTTATGGGTTCAAAGTACTGAAACCGCCTGGCTCCTTCCGCCTGAGCAACGGCCATGAGTTCCCAAACGGATATGGATGCGAGCAGCGGCGTGTCCTTCAGCATGTAGACGAAGTAACTTCCGGCATTTGGAATGATGAATGGGATCATCTGTGGAACAATGATCCGCCGATATGTGTCGAACGTTGAGAGATTTATGGATGTTGATGCCTCCCATTGCCCGGCCGGAACACCGATCATTGCGGCACGGTAGACCTCGGCCATATACGCACTGTAGTGCAAGCCGAGAGCAATGACGCCGGTCACCAGCGGGCTGATCACGACGCCTGCCGAAGGCCCCACGAAGTACAGAAAATAGATCAGGACCAGGAGCGGCACCCCTCTTGCGAATTCGACGTAGCCGCGAACTAAGATTTTGGTCAGACGGTGCTTAGCGCTGTACAGCGCAAAGAGAAGGAGGCCGCCAAGCAGGGAGGCGATAAAACCGAGGACGGCGGCGAGCAATGTGGTTTGCGCCGCGACCACGAGTTGCGGAAGCAACTCCCAGGCATATTGGAAATCGACCTTCATGCCGACCAGCCCCTGGTTGCGCCGTGCGTTGGCTTACCCTGCCATAACCCGAGACGTCGCTCTGCGTACGCGATTGCCGCTCCTATCAATTGCGCCGCAGCCACATAGAAGATCATGACAACGAGATAGATCGGCACGGTCTGAAAGGTTCTGATATTGAGAGAGTAGGCTTCAAAAGTCAGTTCCGGAACGGTCGCCAAGGCGGCAACCGAGGTGGCTTTCAATACCAGGATGCTGAGGTTACCGAGAGGTGGTATCATCGACAGCATTGCTTGAGGAAGAATGATCCGGCGCATCATCATTGATGGCACCATATTGATCGCCAAGGCGGCGTCATACTGGCCCCGCGGGATAGCGCCGATCGCCGTCCTGACGACCTCAGCTCCATAAGCCCCGAAGCACATGCCTATGGCGAGTGTGGCCGCCCAAAAGGCGGAAATCGCAACCCCGAAGAACGGCAAAACAAAGTAGAGCCAGAACAGGACGACCACCAGAGATATGCCCCTGAAGATCTCGACATAGAGCAAACTGATGGTTCGGATCCACCAGCTCTTGGATGTCCTGGCGATACCGAAAACGAGCGCGCAAGCGAACATCAATACTGTCGAGAGCGCGTAAAGGGCCATCGTCGTTACCGCACCAGAAAGGAGCAGCCATCTACCCTCGTAGAGCGCCGACATCTGTCACCGTCCGCTTCGGGCACGAGTCCTACTGCTTACAAAGAGTATCGAGCTTGACGTCGGCCGCCGGCACTTCGTTCTGCGTCATGCCGTACTTTTTCAGGATCTCAACATATTCCGAAGAATGCACGATCTTGAGCATCTCGGCATTAAATGCGTCCCGAAGCTCCGAATCCTCCTTACGGAAGGCAAATGCGCCGTAGTCTTGCTTCGGCTTGCCATCTATGAGCAGGCCCGTGTATGGTTCGGCGACTTCCAGGGTCGGATCGTTCTTTGCGTTCCAGCGTGCAGTTACCGATATAAGCAATGCCCCGTCGATCCTGCCCGCTTTCAGGCTCGCGACATTGGAGGGGATGTCCGGAAAACGCGTGATTTGGCTATCCTTCACGCCGGCCTTGACTGCATTCTGTGTCGGCTGGCCACTTATGTTGCCACCAACCTTGATGTCCTCGTGTTTGACGATGTCGTCAAGACTATGGATTTGCTTGGGATTGCCTTTGCGAACGAGAAGACCTTCCTGAACGGTGAAGTTGGGCTCGGTGAAGAGAACCTGAAGGCAGCGCGCGGGAAGGATATAGAGTCCGGTCGCGATAAAATCGAAACGTTTGGCTTGAAGTCCCGGGATGAGCGATCCGAACGCAACCACCGTTCCTTCGATCCGCTCTACTCCAAGGCGGTTGAATGCGAGCTTTGCGAGATCGTAGTCTGACCCGGCCAATGATCCATCGGCCTGCTTGAACGCGAAGGGCGGCTCGTTGCTGAAGCCGAGGGTAAGGCCGCTCTTCTTTGCGTCGTCCAGCCTGGCACCGGCAAAACTCGATGACGAGAAAGTCAGGAAAGCGAGTGCTAGAAAAATATGCAAAGTTCGTAGCATGTGTTTCCTCATCTGTCTCGAATGCGTCGCCATTGACACACCGGCATCTCTTTTGGCTTCTGCTCAGTTTGGATTGAGCCAGACTCGCATCCTACATATCTGAAGGGTTATTCGGAACCGCAGCAATTCAATTAGCGTAATGGATGCATTACTTGCTGTAATATCGAGGACGCGCGACTTGCCGGATCCTCCCGATTCCTCAGGAAAACGTGGTCAAGTTGGCTGTGCGTACCGCCGCGACCCGCGCGTCTACAGCACTGCACGGAAGAAGTGCAATTTATCGAATTGTTTGCCCTTGCACGAATTCGAACCGCCCCATCAAATTCTCCAGAGTGCTCCTCACGATTTCGGAAAACCGGACCGCCTGCGCCGTCTTCTTCGAATGGCGCGGATAGACGAAAGCATAGTTGAGCCTTGCCGACGTCTTGCAAGGGCGAACCACGACATCTCGCTCTGCTAGCAGCGCTGCGCTGAATGGATCCGATATCGACACACCCATTCCGGCTCCCACCATTTGGCACGCGATGAACGCCGACGACACTTCAACCCAAATGTTCGCGGCAAGGCCAGCTTGTACGTACATTCCATCAACGATCTGCCGCAACAACGTCGTCCGGTCCAGCGCAATAAAACGGTCCTCGATCAGATCACTGGGGAGAATCGTCTTATTCGCCGCAAGTGGATGATCGGGATGAAGCACCGCAACGGGAACCAATTCGGCGAAGGAATGCGACGTCAACATTTCAAATTGAGTCGGGAGCATTACTATCCCAACGTCGAACCTAAGTCCCGAAGCCCAACGTTCGACTTCGCGTCTTTCCCTGACTTCCAAAGAAATCGAAACACTCGGAAACTCCTTCGAAAATTGGGCCAGTGCCGGCACGAGTAGACTTCGGGCGAGTTGTGGCATTGCCACGATCCGAAGGCGACCGCCTCGATTGGCGCGGATTTCTTTGCCGATGCGGGTAAGATCGTCGATATCCAGCAGGATACGCTCGCATTCCCGCGAGAAGGCTTCTCCTTGAGGAGTCGGAACCAGGCGCCCACCAAGCCGGTTGAAGAGCTTGAATCCCAGCTCCGCTTCAAGGGCAGACAGCGAACGGCTTACCGCTGGTTGGGTCAAATGAAGTCGAGTTGCGGCCCCGGTGACCGAACCGGTCACGATTACACTATGCAGCGCGCGCAACTTTTGAAGGTTCAAAGCCAACTCCCCCTTAAGATTGCTGCTCCTTGCAGGCGCGCGAAACACGCCGGCGAAGCGTGCCAATCGCCGCGACAGACGCGTTAGATCTTTTCTTCTTTCAGCTTGGATTTTTTCTCAACTCGACTCGCGGTAAGCCCTAGAAGGCTTTCCAGCGCCGCAACTTGCGGTGCGGGAAGATACTTCCTTCGAAGCTCGATAATAGCGGGGCCGAACGTCTTCTGGATCGGTTGCCCGAACATTTCGAATATTTCCGCGAAGTAGATCTCGTGCCGCAATAGGGAGTCAGCAAGATTAACTATCGGCTTATTTCGCGTGTAGGAGCCGCCTTGCGCACGAATCTCCGCCACCAGAGCTTCTTCGAAATCCACTGTAAGGGTTACAAGATGCGGTGCGATTCCCACGGGAATGCCGTTTCCCTCGTGGAGATAAGTTCGCGACTTCGCACCGAATTGAAACTTCTCGACTTGAGTCCCGAAAAGGATGATGAGAATCGCAACCCCGCGGTCTGCAGCACGTCGAAGCGCGTCGCGGTGCGGCAGCAGTATTTTCTCTTCTGTTTTTACCCAAATGTGTGATTTCGCTCCGTCGATCATAGCCTCCATCTTGGCGGCGATCGCGTCCTCGCCGTTAATGGTCCATACGTAGCCACCGTCGTTGGACTGTGAAACAGCCGGAATCGTTCGGATCAACTTTGCGCAGCGCTTGCTCGTCGCTGTCGCAATTCGCTCAAACAGAACCTTGGGCGCTACCGCCACATACCGCAGTGGAGTTTCGGAGATCGGTTGAGCCGCCTCCTTCTTTGCCAGACTCTCGAGGACAGAATATGCGTTCGCCTTGGGTAAGCCTGCAAGTTTGGCTACTTCGTAGGCAGTCGCCTGCGAAAGCTCATAGAGCGCGAGGTAGGCACGCGCTTCGTACTCGCTAAAACCCAGAGCGAGCAAGTCTGGCATCAACTCACTTAGATTAGCTTGCTTATCGCCGCTCACCCGATTTTTCCTGATTTGAGCCAAGCAGCGCCCCCACCCGTCGACAAGAAGTGCTTTGCCTCAGTTGATCAATTCGCCTTCGAAGCTTGATTGTCACGCCCTAGCTGACCATTCCGACGTAGCTCCTTGCCGCTCGACGCCGTCGGCGCTCAATTTTGATAGAAGCGCAAGTCTTTGATATCCAGCGGGCAAAGCGAAACTAACATGGGTAGCAGCCTTTATGACTATGGCTTTCGTGTCAAGTGCATGACTTGATCGCGATGGCGCGTTCGACCAGATCGCGACCAGCCGATCGCAAAGCCAGCCAAAGCGAGCGCTCGAGATGAGATGGCCACAATCATCGACCTAATCAGGCCCACCCGACTCGCCAGATTTTCCGGAGAGCGGACTGGGGGCACAGTCTCAGCCTCCAAGCAACAGAGGACCCTGCCCAAAATATCCTGTCGGGGCGCCCCCTCGGAGAACATATTCCCATTACGGCCGCTCAAAACGAGACCTCGCTACCATTGCATCCAACGGCCAACCACCAATAATTTGCGCGTCGGCACAAGAACCGCGATGGGATGTCCTGACTACGGACCCCTCGGACGTTGATCGGATTGCAGTGCAGCAGACATCTGGCGAACTGTCTCGCTATCTATGGTGGATCGGATAAGTTGCTCTCTGGATGTTGCTGACGCAAACTGGGTTTATCTCGCGCCGCTCGCCTTTTTTGATCCGCCGTCACGTCCAGCAAAGCCTTCCGAATGACGAGACGATCCCGCGACTCCATCATATTGATGTCATGGGGCGACACCTATGATTCGCTCAAAGGCAATCGCGGCAGGAATTTTGGTTCGTCCCCGTACTTCCACGTGCCAAAGCGTGCGCGATATCTGCAGATCCTTCATTTTTATCGCCTTGAGCCGGCCAAGCTTGATCTGATCGCCAATGGTTGATGTTGAGACGATCGAGACACCAAGACCGCATGCGACAACTTGCTTGATCGCTTCCGTGCTGCCGATTTCGAGGGTTTTGCGCGGCCGCACGCCATGGTTCAACAGCGCCTGCGCGACGATCTCCCGTGAGCCGGAGCCTGGTTCCCGAACGATCAGGATTTCATCTTCGAGGGCCGCCGCATACACGTGATTTTCCGATAATGCGAAGGCGTGAGTCGGACCTGCTATCAGGCTCATCATGTCCGTCCGCCAGGCCGTACTGACGAGATCATCGTCTTCGACCGGTCCTTCCACGAGGGCGATCTCTATTTCATGCGCGCGCATCATTCCGGCAATATCCCGCGTGTTGGCGCTTACCAGATGCACATCGATGCTCGGATACCTGCGCCGGAAGCTGCCTATGTACTCAGCGATCATGTAGGTCGCGATCGTGGTGCTTGCCCCGATGTGAAGCGATCCGCTCGCGAGGTTGCGCAGCGACGACAGTTCCTCTTCGGCGGCCCGCTCGGCAGCGAACAGATTTTCTGCGTGCCTGAGAAGTGCCCGCCCCTCGCGGGTCGTACGTACTCCTTTCGATGTACGATCCAGCAAGCGACAGCCCACTTGCAGTTCGAAATCGCGTACTCCTTTCGAGACCGCGGGCTGGCTAACGCGCAAGATGTCCGCTGCTCGCGAAAAGCTTCCAGCCTCAGCGACGGTGGTAAAGAAGCGGAGGAAATGCAAATTCATTGGCATAACGCCTGCTTATCGGCCTAGATCAAAATTCTACTGTTATGAGCCCTTGGTTCTCGGGCATAGCCTTGTCGGCTGGCGAGGGACTCATGGCTCCATGCAAAGATCTTCCCAAATCGAGCAAGGTAGACGCGCCTGCCGGTCGTTTGGTTGCATTGCTTCCCGGCATCCTCTTATGCGTGCTCCTGACGCTGCTGTCGATTGGAATCCAGGAGGCCGAGGAGCACATCTTCCAACATCCCTATGTTGAAGCCTTGGTCATCGCCATCCTGCTCGGGATGATGATCCGCAGCGTCTCAACTACTTCCGAGCGCTGGAAGGTCGGAATCGCCTTCAGCGCGAAACAACTTCTCGAAGTGGCCGTGATGCTGCTCGGGGCCTCGATCAGCTTTGGGGCAATCCTGCCTTCCGGATTATTTCTGATTGCCGCGATCGTCGGAACGGTTGCGGTCACGCTTGCCGTGAGTTTCGGCCTCAGCCGCATGCTCGGCCTACCCACTAAGCTTTCGCTCCTGATCGCCTCCGGAAATTCCATTTGCGGCAATTCCGCGATCGCCGCGGTCGCCCCCGTTATAGGGGCAGATGGCGATGATATCGCGTCATCGATTTCCTTCACCGCGGTCCTTGGCGTGCTGATGGTGCTCGGGCTTCCACTGCTCATTCCACTCTTGGAGCTCTCGGCTACTCAGTACGGGATTCTCGCCGGCCTCACCGTGTACGCCGTTCCCCAGGTGCTTGCCGCGACCGTTCCGGCAGGAATCGTCAGCACTCAAATTGGCACCGTGGTGAAGCTCGTTCGGGTCCTCATGCTAGGGCCGTTGGTGGTCGGCTTGTCGCTTGTCGCACCACGCCTGCGTGGCGAAGTCGCGCCCGGCAAGCGCATTAACCTCATCAAATTGGTACCTTGGTTCATCATCGGCTTCTTGGTACTGGCCGGCCTTCGTTCGTTGCAGATCATACCCAGCAGCGTTGCCGCCCCCGTTGCGAAGCTCGCCAGCGTGCTAACCGTAGTCTCCATGTCCGCACTCGGGCTGGGTGTCGATATCCGGGTGCTTTCGAAGGCCGGCGGGAAAGTCACGATTGCGGTGACCTTGTCTCTGATACTTCTGCTCGCGATGAGCCTCGGCCTGGTTCAACTCTTCAAGTGAGGGCACTCTCTGCTTAACTTCGGGTTGCCAGCTGCGGTGAACATCGGGTTCACCGAAAGGATGTTGCAGGATGTGGTCGTATCACTTAATACTACCCCATACAAGTCAGCTTGTTGAGGATCGATGGGGACCTCCGCGGGTACTGTACAGGCACTACTTCCGCCTTGCATCGTTAAGTCGGCGCAATGAAGGCCGTACCTAAGCAGTTCGAGCCAGAGGCTGCTGGCGCGCTTAACGGCGTCCGTGTCGTGGACCTTTCGCGTCTGGTCGCCGGGAATATGCTCACCCTGCAGCTCGCCGACTTCGGAGCCGAAGTCATCAAGATTGAGGACATCGTCTCGGGCGACCCTCTGCGCGCTTGGCGGGTCAACGATGTCAGCATCCATTGGAAGACCTACGCCCGGAACAAGAAGAGTGTCGCGCTAGACCTTCGCGACGAGAGAGGTCGGACGATCCTATCGGATCTGCTCGCGACGGCGGACGTGCTGGTCGAGAACTTCAGACCCGGAGGTCTGGAAAAGCTGGGTTTGTTGCCCGAGGTCCTTCGAGCACAGAATGCAGGACTGATCATCGTGAGAATCTCGGGATGGGGGCAGACCGGTCCCTATCGGGACAGGCCCGGCTTCGGCACTCTGGTCGAAGGCATGTCAGGCTTCGCTTCCCGCAACGGATTCCCTGATCGACCTCCGCTGCTGCCACCCGCCACGCTCGCCGATATGGTCGCGGGCATTTACGGATTTGGGGCAACCATGGTTGCGCTCAGGCATCGAGAAGTGAGCGGGGGTAACGGCCAGGTTATCGACTTGCCCTTGTTAGATCCGCTTTTTTCCCTCCTCGGTCCCGAAGCCGGAATCTATCAACTAACACAGCAGGTACGCCCGCGGACCGGCAGTCGATCGCTTACCGGAGCGCCGCGCAACACATTCCGTACCAGCGACTCTCGCTGGATCGCAATCTCCGCCTCGATGCAAGTTGTGGCCGAGAGGTTGTTCCGGACTATCGGTCGCCCTGACATGATCGTGGATCCCCGATTTTTGACGAACTCTGATCGCATCAAAAACGCCGATGCTTGCGAGGAGCCTATCGCGGAATTCATTGCCGCGCGGACGCTTGAAGATAACATGAGTATATTCGAGCGGGCAGACGTAACTGCTGCACCAATCTACGACATCGATCAATTCTTGGATGACCCCCATGTTCAAGCTCGCGAAATCGTCGTTGGGTTACCGGACTCCGAACTCGGAACGGTTTTAATGCACAACGTGGTCCCGAGGCTCGAAACTACGCCCGGAAGGATTCGGATGCCCGCTCCGGATCTCGGTCAACACACGTTTGCGATTCTGCGCTCCCTCGGCATCACGCAGGCCCGGTTGGAAGAACTGCGCGAGGCTGGCGTCATCGTGCAGGCTAAGCCATCATCCCAATGACCCGTAGGCGACCGGAAGACACCAGTGTACCGATCTCTGCTTTATGTCCCCGCCTCATCTGAGCGCTTCATTGCAAAGTCGGCGCTTTGTGGCGCCGATGCCATAATCCTGGATCTTGAAGACAGCGTCGCGCCCGCACAGAAGGAGGGGGCACGCAATAGGCTTGCGTCGTCGATAAAACGATGCGCTGCCGCAGGAGCTGACATTTGGGTGCGTATTAATCGACCTCTGTCGGCTGCCGTCCGAGATATCGAGGCTTCGGTGCTCGGTGGTGCCAAGGGCATTCTGATGACAAAAGTCGAGGGCGCCGAGCACGTGCGGTTGCTTCTAGAGGTTGCTGAGCGAACCGAACGGGATCATGACCGTCGCGAGCCACTCCAAGCGATCGCAGTCATCGAGTCCGTCAAGATTTTGGCCAAAGCGGACGACATCGCACGCGCCCACGAGCGGGTGATAGGCCTGATGGGCGGTAGTGAGGACTTAGCGCTATCGATGGGAGCTAATCCCACTCATGAGGCACTTAAGATACCCAAGATGCTGGTTCACATGGCCGCTGCCGGAGCCGGAAAATACTCGTTCGGATTGTTCGGCTCCGTTGCGGACTACAAGGATGTCCGACTAATGCGCGAGCTAGCGGAGGAGGCATTCGGTCACGGAGTTACGGGTGCGACCTGTGTCCATCCTTCAGTGGTACCGATCCTAAACAATGCCTTTGCACCGTCCGACGCTGATGTCGCAAGGGCGCAATTGATCATCGAGACCGCCCGTCAGCAAACCGAACGTGGCGTCGGCGCCTATTCGCTGGAAGGCAGGATGGTCGACGAGCCCGTCGTCGAACGTGCCCGGCAACTCTTGGAGCGGGCGCGGCGCCACCGGCGTGCCGACGCAAGCTGATCAGAGCGTTAGAGTGTCGGCCTGCGGTAATCTGGGCTATTGATTCACAGCGCTCTATGAGCGGCCAGCAAACGTCTGGCGTTCGCGCTTCATCGCCTTGTCGACTTCCGCCGACAGAAGAGCCGTAACCTCGTCTTCGTATCGCCGGACCTGCGGGTCCCTTAAGTCCCGAGGGTGGGGTAGCTTGATCGCCACGTCCGCAATTATTCGCGAGGGCCGTGAGCTCAGAATAAGCACTCGATCGGCAAGCTGAACGGCCTCTGATACACTATGAGTTATCATCACGATAGTTCGATTGGCCTCGACCCAGAGGTTTTGTAGATCCTGGATCATGTAGTTCTTTGTTTGCACGTCGAGTGCGCCGAACGGCTCATCGAGTAGCAGCACCTCCGGATCGTAACTAAGTGCCCGAGCGATGGCGACGCGCTGTTTCATGCCGCCCGACAGAGACGATGGATAGGCATTCTCGAACCCCGAAAGGCCTGTCAGACGAAGCCACTTCCTCGCCCGCTCCTCAGCTTCCTGCCGTGGCACACCTTTGATGTCCAGGCCCAGCGTCGCATTACGCAACACCGTAAGCCAGGGGAACAGCACGAACTCCTGAAAGACCACGCCACGGTCGGGTCCTGGCCCCACCACGAGTTCGTTGTTGATTAGCAGTTCCCCCTGGCTTGCCTTCTCGAATCCAGCGATCAGGTACAGAAACGTCGACTTGCCGCAACCGCTTGGACCGATGATAGCCACGAATTCCCGTTCGTTGATCGTGCAAGAAATGTCCTCCATCGCCAGCACGTTTCCGAAATACTTCTGGACATTCTTGGCGACAATCTTGGGCTTGGTACCGGCACCGTCGCGCAGCGGGAGTATTTTTGCCGTTTCAACGCTCATTGAGTACTCCCCATTTCTCGATGGTAGCAGCTTCGATCTTGCCAACCAGAACGTTCTCAAGAAGATAGCCGAGCGCCGCAATCATCATCACGCCACCATAGATGACGCCAATGTTCATGTATTCGGAGGCGTCATAGATCATGAAACCCAGGCCATAGCTGCTGGCGGCCAGCATCTCGGCGGCGATCAGAGCGCGCCAGGCGTAACCTGTACCGAGCCGTGTGCCGGTGATCAGGCAAGGAAAAATGCCGGGAATAATGACGCGCCAAAATACCTGCCGTCGGCTCGCGCCCATCGACCAAGCCACCCAAAGCATTTTGACGTTCAGCATTTCGATGCCGCTCGCGACGATGTATATCATTTCGAAAACCGCTGCGAGAAATACGACTAGGATGGTCGTGCGGTTATCGATACCCATGACCAACAGCAGGACGGGGGTCCATGCTAGCGTCGGCACAGGCATCAAGATGCTAATGATTGGCTGAAACACCAGCCGCGCCCGCTGACTCATGCCAAGTCCAACCCCGAGCAGGGTACCTATGATTACCGCAAGTGATAATCCCGAGAGCAAGCGCAGCATGCTGTCTGCCACGTGCCACAGAATTGCATATGGCGGGTTTCCGTTTGGGCCGGATTGCACCCAAAGCTTGTTGAGGATCGCGGACGGCGCCGGAAACAAGAAGCCGTTTATCAACCCTAACCGCGAGCACACCTCCCAAGCCACCAGCGGCACCAGGATCAGCGCGATACGAGCCATCGGTATCGCGAGACCGGACGAGGCTGGGGACCGAGTATATCGCTGCAGACGGATGCCGGATGTGTCCACGCTCATCGATGGCTACCCACTTTTCCGTTACCGTGCCAGCGGTGAATGGTAAGTGCTTCGAGCGAGCCAAACACGCCACGTTCGATAAGGAGACCGATCAGGGCCAGGCATACGATGCCGACGAACATCGTGGATACGTCCATATAGGAACGCGCCGCGAATATCATGAATCCGAGGCCATGGGTCAACGCAGCTAGCATTTCGGCCGCGACCAGCGTGCGCCACGAATGCGCCATTCCAAGCTTCAGCCCCGAGATCAGCGCCGGCAGCGCACCGGGTAACAGCACACGCCGAAAGATATCAAACCGGCTTGCGCCCATGCTGCGCACGACCCACAAGGAGTGTCGGCCGATTGCGCGCACGCCCTGGATAGTACTGTACAGAATCGGAAAGAAGGCACCGAGGAAACAGACAGCAATGATCGTGATATCGCCTTGACCGAAAATGACCAGGAAGATCGGAGCCCAGGCAACTGCCGGTAGCGGCAGTAACAGGCTCAGGAGTGGGGAAGCAATCAGATAGGCCGTCCTGTTGAGGCCCAGGAAGAGGCCCATTGGGATGGCCAGCACGCATGCCAGAGCGAACGAACTCAGCGCACGCCACAAACTAACGACAATATGCGTCAGCAATATGCTCTTGGCGGGATCGGCTGGATCAAGCAGCACCCACGCGCGCCGCGCGATATTTGATGGCGAAGGCAGGATCGTCGCATTGATCCAGCCGAGACGTACCGTTGTCTCCCATATTAACAGGAAGACGATGATTGGCAGCGCGAACAAGAATGCCGATGCCGCCCCGCGGTACAAGATGCTACGCAGCCTCTGCTCGTCGGCAACACCCGCGAACGGCGCCGACGGCGTCGCGTTAGACATGATGGAGCCCTTAGTTGGTAGATGACGCGAGTTTCGCCGCTTCCTCATAGAATTGATTGCGCACGAGGCTCTTGAAGTCCGGAATGTTGGGAATCTTTCCGGCCGCCTTCATAGACTCGGCAACCGGCATGAGCTCGTCGGTCATCGCGTCGGTCAGCTTTGGATCGACGTTGATCCGCGTCAAGGCAAGCTCCAGCGCCTTTGGATCGATGTCCACGCCCTGCTTGCTGATATCGGCTGCAACCTTGCTGGCGGCATCGTCCGGTTGCGTCTTCATGTACGTGCCGGCATCGATCAACGTGGCAAGATATCGCGCCACGGCCTCGGGATGCTCATCAGCAAACTTGCGGCGCACCAGCACAAGGTTCGGCGATTCACTTACGCCCTTCATCGACTGAATACGCTTTACCACGCCCATCGTCTCGCCAATCGCAACATGCGGCTCCCATGCCACTGCAGCGTCGACAACACCTTGCTGCACGGCGGCTCGCAGGTCCTCAACCTTCATATTGACGATCTGGAAGTCGCCTTCCTTCATCCCGTTCTTGTCTAAAAAGACACGGAAAGTGCTGAAAGAGCCGGATCCGGCAACCGCGCCGATCTTCCTTCCTTTGAGTTCAGCCACCGCTTTGACAGATGAATGGTTCGCGACAATTACGCCGTAGCGATCGCCCCCATACTGATCGGCGGCAATAATGTAGAACAGATTGGGCTGCATCGCAGCCATAGTGATTAGTCGACCTGAGCCTCCGTTGCCGATATCGATTTGCCCGGCGACAAACGCCTTGAGTATTTCGCTTCCAGAGCTATAGCTCCCGATGTCAACCTTAAGGTTGTACTTTGCGCCCCAATCCTTGGTGCGATAAACGTCGTCGGTTGGAACGGCTTGCAGACCTATCTTTATTGTCAGCGCATCTTTGGACGTGGCGTGCGCTGGAATCAGCATCACGCAGGATGCCACAACAAATGCTACACGACGCAACTTGTTTTGGATTGAGCGAGCCATTTTTGTGCCTCCCTGTCGGCAGTTTATGATGCAGTTTGTTCTGCAACTTATTGATCAGGCCGCTGAACGGCTCTTGCTTGCAGCGACTGCCGCAGCAGCGCTCTCACCTGCGATCTTCCCGAATACAGCGCCTGAAGTGAGCCCCGTGCCACCTGGATAGTTATGATAGAACAGCCCCCCGACCAGCTCTCCAGCTGCGAACAAGCCGGGAATCGGAAGGCCGGCTGTATCCTGCACCTGACCGCTCTGGTCAATCTTGAGTCCACCGAATGTGAAGGTGACACCGCACGTGACGGCATAAGCCTCGAATGGTCCTGTATCAATCGTGTTGGCCCAATGGGACTTGCGCGGCGAACTCTCCGCGGAGCGGCCATCTTTCGCATTCGGGTTGAAGGGAACGTCCTGCCGCACCGATGCGTTAAATTCAGCGACGGTCTTGAGAAAGGCGTTGCGATCAACGCCTTCGAGTTGGTCGGCGAGACCCTCCAGGGTATCCGACGTAATCTTGGTGATTTGCCGGATCCTGTATTCGTCGCGCAAAAGGTGATGCACCTTAGCATCGAATACCTGCCAAGCGAACTGGCCGGGTTGCGCTAGGATTTCGCGACCATACTTGGCATAGGTATAATTGCGAAAATCGGCTCCCTCATCAAGGAAGCGTTGGCCTCGGGAATTGACCATGATGCCGAATGGGTAGCTGTGCTTCTGGTAGGCATCCCCTACTGCGAGATCGCCGAACGCCGGAGCATTTTGGTCCCAGCCGACGGCATGTGCTCCGGACCAATGTCCACATGGCATTGCACCAATCGCAAGCGCCATTTGGATTCCAGCGCCGGTATTGAAGCGTGTGCCACGAACTTTCGCCAGGTCCCAGTTTGGTCCGAGATACCGCGCGCGCATTTCCGTATTAGACTCGAAGCCTCCGCACGCCAGGATGACAGCATTTGAATGCAGATCGCGCTCCTTGCCTTGATGCCGGACGCGAACTCCAACGACCCCGCTATTGTCATTGATCAAACTGACCGCGGCAGTTTCGTAAAGAAACTGGATACCCTTCCCTTCCGCGGACTCTAGCAGCATGTCCACGAGACCGGGACCACCACCCCACACTTCCACACTGAGCCCACCCCAGAATTGGAACCGTCCGTTCACTTTGTAGGCTTGCCGCCCATGACTAGTTTGAAACCTAACGCCTTGCTCTCGCATCCACCGAAGCGTCGGCAAGCTGCGCTTGACTAAAATCTCGCATAAGTCAGGATCGGTCCTGAATTGCGTCACGCGAAACATGTCATCGAAAAATTGGTCCTCGGTGTAAGTGCCGAAATCAGTATTGGCTAACGTATCGGGATTGATGTCCGGCACTACGCTTAGCACGTCCTCCACACCATTGAAGACGTATCGCATGGCGCCCGCCGTATAGGTCGAGTTCCCTCCCCGCTCGTCCCGAGGCGCCGCCTCAAGCATGAGGACAGTCGCGCCATTATTGCTGGCGGATATGGCCGCACAAGCGGCAGCATTTCCTGCCCCTACCACGATGACGTCAGCGTCGAATTCACGAGGCATAATACGAGTTCTTTCCTGGCGGGGTCTTGGGCTCGCAGATTCCGCCTTCCCTGCTTCCTGGAATATGGTAGTAGCATGAGATACTATCCTTCAACAGATGTCAACTGCTGCAATTGTTGAGGAAACCCTGATGAAGGTCTTAGTGCCGGTAAAGCGGGTGGTCGATTACAATGTCAAGGTCCGCGTCAAGGGCGATGGATCGGGCGTTGAACTCGCCAACGTCAAGATGTCGATGAACCCCTTCGACGAAATCGCGGTTGAGGAAGCGCTGCGCCTGAAGGAAGCCGGCAAGGCGGCCGAAGTCGTGGTGGTCTCCATTGGACCGGCGCAGGCGTCGGAGACGATCCGCACCGGTCTTGCCATGGGCGCCGATCGCGGCATCCTGGTGAAGGCCGAAGGCACCGTCGAGCCGCTCGCCGTCGCCAAGATCCTCAAGAAGGTTGCAGAAGAAGAGCAGCCCGGCCTGATCATTCTCGGCAAGCAGGCGATCGACGACGACAGCAATCAGACCGGCCAGATGCTGGCTGCGCTGCTGGGCTGGTCGCAGGCGACGTTTGCCTCGAAGCTCGAGGTCGAAGGCTCCGACTTCAAGGTCACCCGTGAAGTCGACGGCGGCCTGCAGACCGTCAAGCTCAAGGGACCGGCGATCGTCACCACCGATCTGCGTCTCAACGAGCCGCGCTATGCCTCGCTGCCCAACATCATGAAGGCCAAGAAGAAGCCGATCGCGGAGAAGACCGTTGCCGATTACGGTGTCGACGTCACTGCGCGCCTCGAAGTTTTGAAGACGGCTGAGCCCGCGGGCCGCAAGGCCGGCGTCAAGGTGAAGGACGTCGCCGAGCTGGTGTCGAAGCTCAAGAACGAAGCCGGGGTGCTCTGATGACTGCGTTGTTGATTGCTGAACACGAACAGGAGGTCCTCAAGGACTCCACCAACAAGGCGCTGACCGCGGCGTCCCAGCTCGGCGGCGACGTCCACGTGCTGGTCGCTGGCGGCGGGCAGGGCACCAAGGCTGCGGCCGAGGTCGCCGCGAAGCTCGCTGGTGTTGCCAAGGTGCTGGTCGCCGAAGGCGAGGCCTACGCGCACGATCTGGCCGAGCCGCTGGCCGCGCTGATCGTTTCGCTGGCCCCGTCCTACGATGCGATCGTCGCGCCCGCGACCTCGCGCTTCAAGAACGTGATGCCGCGCGTCGCGGCGCTGCTCGACGTCATGCAGGTCTCGGAGATCACCAAGGTGGTCGCGCCCGACACCTATGAGCGTCCGATCTATGCCGGCAACGCCATCCAGACGGTGAAGTCGAAGGACGCCAAGAAGGTCATCACGGTCCGCACCTCGACCTTTGCGGCGGCAGCTGCCGGTGGCAACGCGCCGGTCGAAAGCGTCGCTGCCGCGGCCGATCCCGGCCTGTCGACCTTTGTCGGTGAGGAAGTTGCCAAGAGCGACCGTCCCGAGCTGACCTCGGCCAAGATCATCGTCTCTGGTGGCCGGGCCATGCAGAGCCGCGAGAACTTCGCCAAATACATCGAGCCGCTCGCCGACAAGCTGGGCGCCGGCGTCGGTGCCTCGCGTGCGGCGGTGGACGCCGGCTATGCGCCGAACGACTGGCAGGTCGGCCAGACCGGCAAGGTCGTGGCCCCCGAGCTCTATGTCGCCGTCGGCATTTCCGGTGCGATCCAGCATCTGGCCGGCATGAAGGACTCCAAGGTGATCGTCGCGATCAACAAGGACGAGGACGCGCCGATCTTCCAGGTGGCCGATTACGGCCTGGTCGCCGACCTCTACCAGGCGGTTCCGGAGCTGACCGACGCGCTCTCATAACCCCGCTCCACAAGCTTGGTGAGGCGACCGAGAAACGCCTGCAAGTTAAAGTCTGCTGGTGTCTCAGAACAGCCAAACGCCATCCGCGACCACCTCAAAGGCCTCTCGCTCCTGCGCAGGCCACTGTTATATCGACGGCGCCTAGCACTACTTTGGCAGATTGTTGATTTTGCCGCGTTTTATAGGATTGAACGAAGCCGCTGGCGCGGCATGTAGGGAGGCATAGCAAGGATTGCCTCCTGTCTGAGAGGATTGCGGGTTTTCGAAGCCCAACCCTTCAGACAGGAGGTTTTCCGATGGCTGAGATCAGCCCACTTCGCCGCCGCATGATCGAGGACATGACGGTCCGCAATCTGTCACCGGCGACGCAGCAATCCTACCTCAACGCCGTAGCGAAGTTGAGCCGGTATTTCGGTCGCTCTCCCGACCGCCTTGACCTGGAGGATATCCGTGCCTTCCAGGTTCATCTGGTGGCGACGGGGATGTCCTGGCCGGCGCTGAACCAGATCGTGTGCGCGCTGCGGTTCTTCTACGGTGTGACGCTTGGTCATGACACCGTTCCGGAGCGCATCGCCTATGCGCGCCAACCGCGCAAACTTCCGGTCGTGCTGAGCGCCGACGAGGTCGTGCGCTTCCTGGAAGCAGTCCCGAGCCTGAAGAGCCGTACCGCGCTGACCACGGTCTATGCCGCCGGACTACGCGTATCGGAACTGGTCCTCTTGAAGGTTGTCGACATCGACAGCCAACGGATGCTGATCCGGGTCGAGCACGGGAAGGGCGGCAAGGACCGTTACGTTATGCTCTCGCCGCAGCTTTTGAGGATTCTGCGGACGTATTGGCGGCTCACTCGGCCAAAGCGATGGTTGTTTCCCGGCCGCGACGACGAGCGTCCGCTCGTCCCGAACGTGCTGCACGCCGCCTGCCGTTCAGCTTGTGCGGCGGCCGGCTTGAGCAAGTCGGTGACGGTGCACACGTTGCGGCACACATTCGCGACCCATCTCCTGGAGAGCGGGGCCGACGTGCGCATCATCCAGGTGCTGCTCGGCCATGCCAGCCTGGCCAGCACGGCGCGCTATACCCAGGTCGCCACCAAGACCATCAGCAATACGCCAAGTCCGCTGGACCGGCTCCACCTGGAGGTCGTGCCGCCCGGCTGAGCGGGCGCCATGGCTCCGGTTCTGGAAGTGGCGGATATCTTCCGCCGCCACGGCGAAGTGTTTCGACAAGCCCGTGCCGAGCATCTGGGCCGCGTCGAGCGGCGCGTCATGGGCGCGATCACGGCATGCCGGACGGCTGTGCTCGGCGGCCACGTCGAGCAGTGCGATGACTGCGGCGCCACACGCATTGCCTACAACTCCTGCCGCAATCGGCATTGCCCGAAGTGCCAGGGCGCGGCGCGCGCGCAATGGCTCGCCGAACGGCAAGCTGAACTCCTTCCCGTACCGTATTTCCACGTCGTCTTCACCATGCCGGCCCTCGCCGGAGGGATCGCCTTCCAGAACAAGGCCGTCGTCTATGCCATCCTGTTCCGCTGCGCAGCCGAAACGCTCACCACCATCGCAGCCGACCCCAAGCATCTCGGCGCTCAGCTCGGCGTGACTGCCGTCCTCCATACCTGGGGCCAGACCCTGCAACACCATCCGCATATCCACTGCGTCGTGCCGGGCGGTGGACCCTCGCTCGACGGCACACGCTGGGTCGCTTGCCGGCCCGGCTTCTTCCTGCCAGTGCGCGTCCTCTCCCGGCTGTTCCGCCGCCTGTTTCTGCAAGAGCTGCAAGCTGCCTACGCGGCTGGCCAGCTGAGCTTCTTTGGCGCTCTCGCCCATCTCACCGATCCCGCTGCATTCGCCGCGCGCCTTAATCAACTTCGACGGACCGACTGGGTCGTCTATGCCAAGCCACCATTTGGCGGGCCCGAACAGGTGCTGGCTTATCTCGGCCGCTATACGCACCGCGTCGCCATCGCCAACAGTCGGCTGATCTCGCTTGCCGACGGCAAGGTGAGCTTTCCCTGGAAGGACTATCGGCAGAATCGTAAAGCCAAAGTGATGACGCTTGATGCCGATGAGTTCATTCGGCGCTTTCTGCTACACACCCTGCCGGACGGCTTCCATCGCATCCGCCACTATGGCTTCCTCGCCAATGGCGGACGCAACGATAAAATCGCTCTCTGCCGTCAACTCCTTGCTGTCCGCAACGCGCCGACTGATCAAGAAGCCGGCGACGATCCCCTCACCACATGTCAGATCCCCGTCTGCCCGCATTGCGGCGGCACCATGCGCCGCGTCGATGTCGTCCCGCGAGCCCGTGCCCACGACCATCCGTTTCGTTGTGATACGTCATGACCAGCGCCTGCACCATCCACCTCTTCTGTGATCACCTTCGCGGTGGCAACGTCCGAAGTCGCCGTGGCCGCACTCGTCTCCGAACACCCGGCCAATCGTTCGGCCACGCATCCCAGCGCAGCAAATCGCTCGCTGGATCGCGCCCTTGGCCCGATCAATCCGGCCGCTCACATCCGATGAACGTCTCGCCGACGCCCGGCGACCACAGGCGCGCCTTCCCCGCAGCCGCACCCGCTGCACTATTCCCATAGCGCCCACAACTCCGCAGCTTCGTTCAATCCGGCTTCTATGAGGTCGCACCCACGACCGAGCGCGCGGCTCGCGCCTGCCACGCGACCTCACAGAACCCTCAAGATTCCCGAATCAATTTTTCAATGATTCATGGGTGGTCGGCTCTTGGAGGGCTGACCATGCCAGGATGGGAAGACGAACTCGAACGCTGGTTGATGCCGTTCTTGGACCGGCTGGGTCATAAGACCCGGCAGCGGATGTGTCCTCTGTATGTTGCGGGATTGATCGGTCCCGGCGATCGTAAGAGCGTTCAGCCGATGGCGGAACGCCTTGCCACCAGCACCTACGACCAGTTGCACCATTTCATTGCGGACGGTGTCTGGGACGCGACGCCGCTGGGGACAGAGTTGCTCAACCAGGCGGATCGACTTGTCGGCGGCAGGGCTGCGGTGCTGGTTATTGATGACACCTCACTTCCCAAGAAGGGTGAGCGCTCGGTCGGTGTTGGGGCTCAATACGCCTCGGCACTCGGTAAAACGGCAAATTGCCAGACACTGGTGTCTTTGACGCTTGCGAGCGGCGAAGTGCCCGTGATGGTCGCGTTACGTCTCTTTCTGCCTGACAGTTGGACAAGCGACGTATCTCGTTTGAAGCGCGCTCGCGTGCCAGTCGAACATCGAACGCCACGGTCCAAGCCGGAGATTGCTTTGGCCGAGATTGACCGCGCGATAGCAGCCAACGTGCGCTTTGGATATGTGCTGGCGGTGCAGGATACGGTCTCAGCGTACCGTTTCGACTAGGGCTAACAGAGCGCGGGCTGGTCTGGGCTGTCGGAATCCCTCGGCACCTGAAAGTGTACCCGGTCGATGTGAAGCTCATTTGGCCGATTACCAAAGCCCGCGGGAAACCACGAAAGCACCACGTGCCTGATATCTTGTCGATTGGCGCAGAACAAATGCTGGCCAGCGCCAAATGGAAAGCCGTGAGCTGGCGCAGCGGGACCAAAGGTCGGCTGACAGCCCGCTTTGCTGCTCTCCGTGTCCGCACCGCCGACGGCCCTCCTCAGCGGATTTGGGATAAGGGTCAGCAGCATCTCCCGGGCGACGAAGCTTGGCTCATTGGCGAGCAACGTGCCTCAGGGGATCGGAGGAGGTTCACATTCCCGGGACTTGAGGACGTCGCAAAAGCTCGACGTCGCGCTAGTCCTTATCCTCGTCGCGTTTCCTGCGACGGATCTGGGATCAGCTTGAGGCGTATCGCCTTGATGATACCCTGGACGCGGGTCCTCGTAGCAAGCTTTCGCAGGGCGTTCTTATGATAATTGACCGTATTCTCGCTGATCTTCAGTTCCCTCCCAATTGCCCAAGACGATCTCCCTTCTGCCGCGAACTGCAGGCATTGTTTTTCGCGCTCGGATAGCTTTATTGACGTATCGTGGCTCATGTTTGAGGCGCTCCGTATCAAGATCAGATCGCAATGCCGAGACAGCAAGCCCCATGCCAATGGGGGGTTGAGAAAATCAGGCGGGAGGAAATGATTGAGAAAGGGCGGACGATCGATTTGCGTCCCCTTAGCGGTCGAAGCATTACGACATAGGTCGGAAGCTCAACGTCCCCTTTGCAGCATCGGCTACAATGATCGATATCGATCAAGAAGAGCGCGGCCTAGAACGGGACCGTTTTGCTCTCTTCTTCTGCGGCGACAGCGCGGTGTGTAACTGAACAGTGTCCGCTGCGTTCACGAGGATATGAAAGCTCCCTACCACGATACGTGCTGGAAGATGCGTCGCACCATCATGAGCAAGTCGCGAACTCGGATCGTCTCGAGGCTGACCAGAGCTAAGACTGCTGAGTCGATTAGGATTACCGGTTGCCGAATGGATGCGCCTTTTTGACTTTCTGCCACCCAGATCCACCATCCTGTCATCCGCCGCGATCGGCTCGCGGCGGAAATACGCCATGCTTGGGTCATAGGGCATATGGTGCAGCTGCATAAGGCCGGATGCTTATAGTAGGGGTAGACGTTCGCGCCCGTGGTCCACAGCACGATCCTGGCGTCGACCCGGTCCGCAAGCTCACAAACCTGCCAAAGCGCGATTGCGCCGCCTCCTGGTCCGGCTTAAGTTGCGGAAGCCGTGGAAATACCAGGAAGATTTGCTCTATTGGCTTGGCCCTGGACTTGCAATTCAGAGAAGTAGCAGGATTCTCCACCGTCTTGAGCTCGAGGTTGATGAAGGTGTCGGTTCGACGTTCGGCGAGCTCCCGTCGTGAAGTTCGACCTCGACAGCAGCGCCGCTTAGTTGGTGTAGGAAGGTCAGTGGGTTTCCTTCATCGCGTTGGCATAGACGCCGCTGAATGTCCTCCGGCGTTATGGCATGAAAGGCGCGACGTTCTCCTCACGAACTCCGAATCCGAGTAGTCGTGGATTGCCTAAAATCGCTGGTGCAGCTTTGAGTCCGGCTCGGACAGGTTGGTGCGGTCCTCGGCAAGCGCAGGTCCTTCCTTTCCGTGTAACCGGACAGGCAGACGTCGGCGATCAGTGCGGTCAGGATCTGTAAGGGTGCTTGCGCAGCCAGCGAAGCGACAGGAGCGTTGAGCAAGCGGGCGATCCTGCTTCTGGCTCTGCTCGCATCATTATCAATGCGGAAGGGGGTTGCCGAAACCTCGAAGGTGTCTAGTGCATGCGCCCTATTGCATTGTCGTATATCCTGGCAAAGAAACCGAACCGCTTCGGCCATGGGAGGGCCGCGGGCTATCGGCCAAAGTGCGGTACCGCTGACCTCGCCCTGTCCCTTGACGGCAGCGTGAGTAAGCGCCAGCACAATGCA
Organism: Bradyrhizobium sp. WYCCWR 13022; assembly: GCF_030435535.1. Taxonomy (NCBI): domain Bacteria; kingdom Pseudomonadati; phylum Pseudomonadota; class Alphaproteobacteria; order Hyphomicrobiales; family Nitrobacteraceae; genus Bradyrhizobium; species Bradyrhizobium sp. WYCCWR 13022. The sequence goes on along the minus strand of NZ_JAUIZJ010000009.1, from coordinate 58,544 downwards.
TATGCTCCCATCGGCATTCCCATTGTTAAAACGGAAAGCAACTTCGGTTGGTCATGTGAAGCGTACGATACAATTTTTGCTGAGCTAACTCAGAGCGCAGCTGGCTTCTAAGAGCGTCTTGCGCCATTCGTCGCAGATCAAAGCATGATCGAGATCTCACATGATATCAAACGCTGGTTGCTGGTCCTGGTTTCCAAATTGCTTTACATCTCCCGCCATGTCGACGAGTTCAGAATGTTGCGCTTCAAATCTCGCAGATCAAGCGCGTCTCATTGCGACGAGAAGCCAAAAAGCCGGAAGGTCTAGTGGCTCTGCACAGTGATTTTGACGTGTTGCGCGTCCGGCGGTCAGATTAGCTCCGGCAGGCTCTTGGGATCAACGAGGACCTCGATGCCGCGGGGTATCCTTGGCTGCCGTCTGATTAGGCCAGCTCGTTCCAGAGTCAGCACCATCTGGTGAACCGAAGGCGGGCTGACGCGAAAATACTCTTGCATGTCGGTTTCCGCCGGGGCCCTGCGGTGCAGCCGCGTATAGAGGTGGATGAAGGCAAGGTATTGCCCCTGTTTGGGCGTGAAGGTTTTTGCCGAAGGACTCACGCCGGCCATCCGATTCAGTTGTACGTGCGTGCCTCGATCAAGGAAACTCAGCCAAGTCGAGCGCACCGAACTCAAGACCCTGCTCAGCGGCGGCAAGCATGCGTCCCGCAAGCTCAAGCGAGCGCAGATTTTGCTGGCTGCCGATGCCGGGGTCGGCGACGAGGAGATCGCCAGAAGTGTCGGCGTGGGCGGCTCGACCGTGTACCGGACTAAGCGACGCTTCGTGGAACGCAATCTGGAGCGGGCGCTGAGCGAAGAGCCGCGTCCCGGGGCGGAGCGCAAACTCACGGGCAAGGAAGAAGCCTTGCTGGTGGCCACCGCCTGTGCCGGTCCGCCGGAGGGCCGTGCCCGCTGGACGCTCAAGCTGCTGGCAGGTGCGCTGGTCAAGCTCACCGAGCACAAGAGCCTGTCGCACGAGACGGTTCGGCGGCGCCTGGTCGAAAATGACCTCAAACCCTGGCGCAAGGACATGTGGTGCATTCCGCAGATCGATGGCGAATACGTCGCCCGCATGGAGGACGTGCTGGATCTTTACGCCAAGCCGTCCAATCCCGAGCGGCCGGTGGTGTGCTTCGATGAAAGCCCGGTGCAGCTCATCGGCGAGGCGCGCTAGCCAATCCCGGCCGAGCCCGGGCGGCTCAAACGTTACGATTACGAGTATCGTCGCAACGGTACGGTCAGTCTCTTCGTCCTGCTTGACGTGCATCGTCCCTGGCGCAAGGTCAAAGTCACCGAGCGGCGCGCGGCAGAAGACTACGCCCAATGCATGCGCGAGCTCGTCGACATCCATTATCCGACGCCGAGACCATCCGGGTCGTCCAGGACAATCTATCGACTCATTCTGCCGGCGCCCTCTATCAGGCGTTCCCGCCTGCCGAAGCCCGACGGATCTTGCGGCGGCTCGAGTTCCACTACACCCCCAAACGCGCAAGCTGGCTCAACATGGTCGAGATCGAGATCGGCGTCTTGCGGGGACAGTGCCTCGATCGCAGGATCGATGACCCCAAGCGGCTGCGCCGCGAAATCGCCATTTGGGAACGCCAGAGGAATGCCGCACGCTCCCGCATCAAATGGATGTTCACGACAGACAGGGCCCGCGCCAAAATGGGCCGCGCCTATCCCGACACTTCCAAAGAGTCATAATAATTGTGCAGAGACACTAGTACGGCCAGCACACTATCTGGCAAACGGGGACGAACTCGCAAAAGTTCCGCAGCTGACCGCCACCCATTGCGCGCGCAGTCAAACCGGCTGGCCGCCGCAGATTCCGAGTGCGTACGTCAGATCGTGGACGGCATGCTGCGAGAGGCCAAACCCGACAATAACACGATCTACAGCCTGGCTGGCAAGGAGATAACCACAGCGCGATCTGCCGAGCTGGCGACTAAGCCTAACGCATTCAAGCGTGGAGCACGGAATGGCGGCGACGATAGAGCACGTCGCCACCTTCATGCGCCGAGGACTCGGCCCTACGTTGCAAACAACGTCAATTTCCTGCGCGCCGCATTTGCCGTCGCTGAACTTTGTTCGCAGTGATGCTGTGACTTAAGCGTATCACTCGGCGAGAATGGAATAATTGACAGCGCGACCTATCCCGCGACGCAAACCCTCCAGTCTCAGGGCCTGCCCGGGCGCGATATTGGCAAGATTGACATCCGGGCCGAAATCCTGCAGCAGGCCGACATGTTGTTTTGGGTAGCGGTACGGATCAGCCTCAATCAAAATTCGTTCGAACCAAGGCGCGGCCGCCAGCGCCTTGAGCAGATCGGGCGCGCTTTTTGCAGCCATGTCTATCTCGGACTGCTCCACGATAATATGGTCGACGCCTCGATTGGTTAACGAAGTGACGAGACCTTCAAGTTCTTCCATCCGCATCGGCTGCTCGGGGTTCTTACGCCCAAATTCGTAGATAACCGAAAGCCCAAGGCGCTGAAAGCGCTCGATGAACGAAAGACGCTCGTTGTCGTTCAGCGTGATGTAATTTTCCGAAATCTCCAGAGAAGTGAAGCCGATCGAACACAGATGACTACTGAAGCGATCGATTTCGTTGCGCTGATAAGCATATTCGAACAGAATGCCGCCTGAATAGCAGTTCACTCCCGAGTCGCGGTACAGTTTGACGATCCGCTGCACGACCGGTTTTGGCAAAAGCAGTGCGTTCATCGCATAGATCTTGGCGAAGTCGATATACTCGGCCGCGCAATCAAGCAGATCGGCCACGCCTCGCTCTCCCGTCCAACCGAAGCCGTCCGGACCGTAGTCGATAACCGCTGTCATCCCTCGCTTGCGGGGTTTCCCCTGGCGCGCGGGGGGAACAAAGCCATCGTCGTGCGATTGCATCTCACTCATCAAGCTATCTTTCTGGCCAGAGCAGCGGCCAGCTCCTCAAACTTCCGTCGGCGAATATACACGGCCCCATCCATAATGATCCGTGCCGTACGCTCGATTTGCGCGCTCTCGATGATCGGGCCACTTGCTCCCTGAGCGATACTCGAGGCTACTCGCAGCACGCCGCTCGGATGGCCAAGTCGGACGTTCTGCAACGGCTTGCCGATGGCTGCCGCAACTACCGAGTTCGGGACCGAGCAGGCCACTGCGGTACACACCGCACCGGTGACGGCGAGCGCCTTGTGGGGGCGCTGCATGGCGAGCTGCCGAACGCAGATATCGATGTCCGATGCCGCGACCTCATGGCCACCAATAGCCGAATAGGACCTCGGCGGCGAGACCATTATTACACGCGGAATGTTTGGGCTTTTGGTGCGGGCCTCGGCTTGATCTGTCACCAGACCGAGTTTAACAGCCGCCCATCCCCTAACCTGCTCCAAGCGGGACATTAGCATTTCGTTGATGCGTAGCGCGTCCGGCGACTCGGTGCCGACTGCCCCGACATCGACCGCGTTGACAAAAACGAATGGTGTGGCCGCGTCGATCAGTGACACTTCAATGGTCTTGCCATCGATCGATATAGCTTCGCGAGCGCGCCCCGTGGGCAATAGCTTGCCTGATACGGCGCCGGCACAATTGCCGAAATCTAAACGGATCGGCGCCCCCGTATCGGGCACACCGGCGATTGCGCAGTCGCCGTCTGACAGCGGCTCACCATCGCGAACCGGAATGCGGGATACCACGACCTGCCGAGTATTGGTGTTATATATCCGCACAATCGTTTCTGGCTCGACCGCATCGATCAAACCGCGACGGATAGCGAACGGCCCGACCGCGGCAAGCATGTTACCGCAGTTGCCACCTGTCGAAACCGAAGGATTATCAATGCCGACTTGGTAGAATGTATACTCGATCTCGGCATCCGGGCGCGACGACAACTTCACGACGGCGGCCTTGCTGGTCAGTGGATCTGCGCCACCGATACCATCGATCTGGCGGTCGTCCGGCGATCCATACGCCGCGAGCAGGACGGCAGCCCGTTGGACTTCATCCTGCGGCAGATCGTCGTCCAGGAACACGCCCCCCCGACTGGATCCCCCGCGCATAAATGTGCAGCGGATCGGGATTTGATCTCCGCCGCCCGCATTCATTGCGGACGGCATGACCGGATCGACGTTTGCGTTATGCTGCTCGAAGCGACGGCCCATTATCCACCACGGCAGCTTGAGGAACGACATCGGCCTTGGGTTGCTTTTCGAGCGACATCATGAGGTCGCTGATTCGACGTGCTTGCTTCTCTTCGATCACCATAGTCGTCATCGCCAAGAACTTCGCTTCCAGCTCGTCGGAGGTGAGAGGATTGGACGGTTCACCCTTCGGCTCGAGGGAGCTGCGAGTCACGACTTTGCCGTTCTTCAGCGCGATGTCGATCTGAGCCTGACGTCCGCCCAGTCCATAGGCCGCCTCCTTCTGCAACTCGATCTTCCCCATGCCCTCGTGGACAGCCGCCTGCTTGTAGCCGTCCCAATATTCCTTCAGGCCATTCTTTCCGGAGGCCAACGCCAGCGCGATGCTAAATTGCGTGCTGCCCATCGCCGCATTGAGGTTGGTAACTTTTGGCTTTGACGCCTGACGAATCGCAAGCTCGCTCATATGAACGGTAACACGATCGACATTGTCGAGACGCACGCCGTCGAGCGCGAACGCATCCTGCGCGAGGTCGATCGGGCCGTGGGCATATCGGCACGCCGCATGTGGCTTGAATCCGACTTCCATGATCGCGAAATGCTTGCCGAGGTTGTCTTGCAAGTCGTCGAGGCGGACACTGTCCGTGAAGGCATTCAAGAAGCCCTCGCGCGACTCTAGCACTTTCTTAGGACCGCTGAAGCCGCGGCTCGCCATGATCGCCGCGAGAACGCCGTTAAAGGCGGACTTACCGGGGCTAAAGGGTTTTGCCATGCAAGGATCGTCGAGATATGACTGAATGCCCGCCGACTGCATGCAAGCCAATCCGATGGCCCAGGCGATCTGTTCAGCATTGCAGCCCAGAAGCTTCGCGCACATAGCAGCAGCACCGATGGCTGAAACGGTTCCAGTCGTGTGATAACCGCGCTGGCGGTGACCGGGATTGATCGCTTTCGCGATTCGGATTGCCACGTCATAGCCTGCAACAACCGCCGTGAGGACGTCTTTACCTGAAGCGCCCGACAGTTCCGAAATTGCAAAGGCTGCCGGAACGAGAACGGAACCGGCCTTTATCAATCCAGAGCCATGCGCGTCGTCCAGCTCGATTCCGTGCCCCATCATCGCATTAACGAGCGCAGCATTGGGCGTCGGCACTTTCATGCCATGGCCAATGATGGTGCTCTGCGGCGTGCCGGCCCACTCTTTGACAAGCTCGATGACTTTATTTGCTGGCTCGCTGATAGCGGATGCAGCAATTTCATTACCAACGCCATCGCGCAGGATCAGCTTCGCCTTGTTGCTGACGTCAGCGGGAATTTCCTCGAACTTGAGCAAAGCAACGTGCTCAGCGAAACGCATCGTTAGGCCGATGAGGGCCTCAGATTGCTGGGGGGTCGACACAGAGGTCATCGAAAGGCTCCACAAAGATGATGGTAGTAGTGCATAATACTATCATTTGGCGATGTGTCAACGCTATCGGGTCTGAGCTCATGATGCGATCTCGCCCGCGGATTTCAGACGTGGCTCTGCTACAACTACTCATCTTGGCCTTTTAAGCTATCGGAACTGAACTTCCCGATGACGAAGCCATTGAAGGAGACGTCGCAAATCTAAGAAAAAGAGCGTGCGAGCGCCTTCAGGCAAGCATCGGCGGATATCGAAAGCTCCGCTGGGGCCGCTCTTTGATGCGTCGTTGCTGTGATTTTTCTGTGCGCATCCAGAAGACCCCAGATAGCGCAGGTAACGCTCGTCAGGGAGCGACGATGGCTTGCTGAGAGGCCTTCAATTCCACAGCAGCTGGTCGGCGACTCTGTTGGCTGGACGCACAAGTAGCCGCGCAGGACGTCCGAGAGCCACGCTTTGGGATCATCATCGGTCATCTTGCAGGTTCGATGATCGTGTAGACGCCCTCTAGCACGGTGATTACCGGCGTCTGAGCCGGCGAAGGTCGAGTTTCATCTGCCGGCCGACACCCTCGCGCTGTTCAGCAGCGTTGTTGGTGAGGGAAGCGGGTGAACGCGGCCCACCGGTTCAGCAGCAAGTTGATCGCTTTCGCGATGTCGGCGCGGTGCGCCGTTCGCCGGCGAATCCCTCGATCACCCCCGCGGTCGCCAGCGCAGTCGACGAACAGCTTGTCGCCGGCCGCACGCGACTGGCGCATCGCAAACCTCTCCGTCAGCATCCCGGAATTGTAGCGAGATCGTGTCGGCATCTGAGCGACCGGCGAAGAAGCTGCGCTATCGCCGCTCCTACCAACAGCGCGGAGGTCGGCATGCGCGCGAGGACTGTGCGTAATCTCGATACTTCGCTCAGCCTCTTCATCCTGGAAATGGATTCCGAGATTCTATTCTCGGGCGACGTCGGCATACCAGGGCGGGCACGGGACGACGTTTTTAGAGTTTGACGATCTCGTGCAATCTGTGCTCCACTACGTACAAATGTACGCTGAACGTACGAGCGGAGACAGCATGATTACGCGACGGTTATTCCACGTCGGCGTTATTGGGACGGCCGTCATGGCCAATGCGCCTTTTGCCCGGTCTGCCAGTTATCCGACCAGAACGATAAGGTTGGTCTGCCCATTCCCTGCCGGCGGCGTTGTCGACGTGCTGTCTCGGTCGCTAGGACAAACCCTTTCGACCGAGCTTGGCCAGACGGTGATCGTGGATAACCGCGCGGGAGCTGGGGGCATGATTGGCTCTTTAGAGGTCGCGCGCGCTAACCCTGATGGCCACACCTTGCTCTTCAATTCGTCGAGCCTTGTACAGGCGCCGGCCGTTGCCGCCCAGAAACTCTATGATGCGGTGGACGATTTCACGACGATCGGCTCGCTCGGCCGGACCGTGATGCCACTCGTGGTCCCCGCCCTGTCTCCCGCCAACACGATGGAAGAATTTGTCGCCTACGCTCGCGGCAAAAGACTTGCATACGGCACTTTTGGCGCCGGCACCACGAGCCATGCTTTTCAGCAGCTATTTTCCGACTATAACAAGCTCGAGATGGTTCATGTGCCCTACAAGGGCGAAGCGCCGATGCTCAACGATCTGTTGAGTAACCAAGTGGCCTGCGCAATGGGCACGATGAGCACGATAGCGCCTCAAATCGAGGCCCGTACGGTCAAAGCTTTGGCGATGCTATCGCCCGATGAAGTCGACGGCTTTGCAAACATTCCGACATTTAAGAACCTGGGCTATCCTGCCGAATTCGATTGGCGAGGCGGCTTCATTGGCCTGTTTGGTCCGGCAAAGCTTCCCGCGGAGATAACGGATATCCTCGAGAAGACTTTTACCAAGATCGTTTCAACCAGCGCGATGCAAAATATCATGAAGCAGAATTTCGTCGTCGGCAAGCCAAGCGTTGGTCGTGATGCCGCCTCCGAGGTCGCCGCGACGCAAGAAGCATGGACAAGTCTTGTCTCGCGGCTTGGCCTGGTTATTAACTGAAACTCAACAACCCGCCAGGAGTGAACTCCGTAATCTCGTAGAACGCCACGAGCGCAAAATGGACTTTGGCTGGTTGTCAGACGTCAGCTTCGACCCATGCAGGCACCTGCCGAATCACTGCACGCCGCAGATCGTCGTAGCCGACGCGGCAGAGACCCGGGGCTTCCGTCCAGCCGCGGAGAATGCAATATGACGAAGTTGCGAGCCGAAGACACCGAAAGACGTCAGGCAGCGGGCCGCGGGCCCGATTTCCTCGAAGTGCTATCGCGCAGCCTGAGCGTCATCGAGACACTTGGCAATCATCGCGAGCCTCCGACTATCAGCGATCTGGCAAGGGCGACGGATCTTCCCAAGCCGAGCGTCCGCAGGATCCTGCACACCCTGACCACGCTTGGCTATGCAGAGACTTCGGGTCGTACTTTCAGGCTGACGCCAAAGGTCGTCCGTTTTGCGACGTCCTACCTTGCGAGCGGCGGTCACGCCCAGGTGCTGCAGCCTGCCTGTGAAGAGCTCTCGCGGATCACAGGACAATCCTGTCTGGTCGGCGTCCTCGACGGCGCAGAGGTGCTCGTCGTCGCCTACACGATGCCCGAACAACTGATGTCGCGATCGCTAGGGGTGGGCACGCGGTTTCCCGCCTACTGCACCGCGGCCGGTCGCGTGCTGCTGGGCCAGAAGACCGAAAACGAGCTCACCTCCTACTTGGCGAAACTGAAGCCGGTCGCACAGACAGAGGCGACGCAGACCGATAAAGCAGTCATCAAGTCCGAGATCATGGCCGCGCGCAAACGCGGCTACAGCGTGATGGAAGACGAGTTCGTCATGGGATGGCGCACAGTTGCGTTCCCTTTGTATCGGCACGACGGCTCGATCTTCGGAACGCTTAATCTCAACTGCAAAAAATCGCCTACGCTGACCAATGACGAATTCGACCGCTTCGTCGGATTGTGCGGACGGAAAGCGGAATCATTGAAGTCGCTTCTCATATGAGCACCGGATCTGTCGGAGACATTCCTTGACCAAGAAGATCGAAACCCGCCTTGCCATTGACATCGGCGGCACGTTCACCGACGTGGTGCTCGATGGCCCCTTCGGCAGGGTCACCCGCAAGGTCCTCACTACGGTTGCGCAGCCCGAGGTCGGGTTGATGAACGGCGCGAAGCAGCTTCTCGCGACGGTCAACCTCGACTTCTCGAAAGTCGACGTCTTCATCCATGGCACGACGCTTGCGACGAACGCGGTGCTCGAACGTAAAGGCGCGAAGACGGCACTAATCGCGACCGCTGGCTTCCGCGACGTGTTGGAAGTCGGCAGTGAGGGGCGTTACGACCAGTACGATCTGCAACTAACCAAGCCTCTGCCGCTGATACCCAGAGAGCGCCGCTACACCGTGGCCGAGCGCATCGACGCAAAGGGCGACGTCAAGCTCGAACTGGATCTCGCGGAGCTCGCCGAAATCGTCAACAAACTCAGGAAAAGCCTTGTCGAGAGCGTGGCGATCGCTTTCCTGCATTCATATGCGAATTCGGAGCATGAACGGAAGGCCGCGCGCTTCCTCGCCGGGCAGATGCCCGACCTGTCGATCACAATGTCGTCCGACGTCTGCCCGGAAATCCGGGAGTACGAACGCACGTCAACAGCGGCCGCCAACGCCTACGTGAAGCCGCTCATCAACGGCTATCTTGAAAGGATGGAGGCGGCGCTCACGGCAGCGGGCTTCACCGGTCGGCTTTTCCTAGTGACGTCCGGAGGCGGTCTGACTTCCATCGAGACCGCCAAACGCTATCCGATCCGGCTGGTCGAGTCCGGCCCCGCGGGCGGAGCGATCTACGCCGCACAGCGCGCCCGCAGGCTTGGGGACAAGCGGGTCGTCTCTTTCGATATGGGCGGTACGACCGCAAAGGTCTGCCTAATTCAGGACGGCGAGCCGGTCACCGCCAACTCGTTCGAGGTCGACCGGACGCACCGCTTTATGAAGGGCAGCGGGCTGCCGCTGCGGATCCCAGCCGTCGAGCTCGTCGAGATCGGAGCGGGCGGCGGATCCATCGCAGGCGTCGACCGGCTCCGCAGGGTCACCGTCGGTCCGCAGAGCGCGGGCTCGCAGCCGGGGCCGGCCTGTTACCCGGGTGGTGGGTCCGGGGCGACAGTGACCGACGCCGACCTCGCGCTAGGGCTCTTGGATCCCGGCGCGTTCGCGGGCGGACGAGTTCAACTCGATCCGCAGGCAGCCTCCCGTGCGCTCGACGCCGCCGTTGGCAAGAAGCTCGGCCTTTCGAGCAAAACGGCGGCCTTCGCCATCACCGAGACCGTGTGCGAAAGCATGGCGAGCGCGGTCCGCGTGCACGCAGCCGAACGCGGCGAGCCCATCGCCGACTATACGATGATCGCATTCGGCGGTGCGGCCCCACTGCACGCCGCTTGGGTTGCCGAGAAGGTCGGCATCCGCAAGGTGGTCGTGCCGCGCAACGCGGGCGTCGGCTCGGCGGTCGGATTCCTAGAGGCGCCGATCTCCTTTGAACTGATCCGGAGCAAGCACGTCAATCTCGCTTCCGTCGATCCAGCCGAGATCGGCGCTTTTCTCGACGCCTTGGCGGCCGACACCATCGCCCTGGTGAAGACCGAGGGCGCAGAGCTCGTCGAGCGTTGCGTGGCGCACATGCGCTACGTGGGCCAGGGTCATGAAATCTCGGTTGTCCTGCCGGACCGGTCCAAGCCTCTGACGGGCACCGTGCTGCGCGAATGGTTTGAGGATCTCTACGGACGCCTCTTCACCCGGTTCATTCCGGGCGCTGCCATCGAGGTCCTGAGCTGGTCGGTGACTGTCTCGACGACGCGCAAATCCGTCGAACCGACAGCTCTCATTTGGAACATCGGCGAGCCATCGGATGCAGGCGTGCGCGAGGTCTTTGATGGCACGGCCTCGAAGTCCATCGTTGTCCCCGCCTACAATCGTTCGCAGATGGCAAATGGATTGACCATCCGCGGCCCGGCACTCATCGTGGAGGACGAGACCACGACCTTCATCACATCACGCTTCTCCGCCTCCATCGACGGGGACGGCAGCATCGTCATGCAGCGGATCGCCGCCTCGGAACAGGCGGTCGAAACCCGAAATCTAAATTCCGCGATCCACCATCAAGTCCTCTGGAATCGTCTGCTGGCCCTCGTTGAGGAGCAGGCGCAGATTCTGATCCGCACCGCCTTCAGTCCACTAGTCCGCGCCTGCGGCGACGTCTCGGTCGGCGTATTCGACCTTTACGGCCGGATGTTGGCGCAGGCCGTGACCGGCACGCCGGGCCACGTGAACACGATGGCAGAGTCCGTGAAACACTTTCTGGGTCGCTTTCCGACCACAACGATGAAGCCGGGCGACGCCTATATCACCAACGACCCGTGGCTCGGAACCGGCCACCTCAACGACTTCGTCGTTGTCACGCCTTGCTTCCACAAAGACAAGTGTGTCGCTCTGTTCGCCTGCACCAGCCATCTCATGGACATTGGCGGGCTGGGCGCGGGGACTGAAGCTCCGGACGTATTTGCGGAAGGTCTCTACATTCCGTTGATCAAGCTAATCGACGCCGGCACGGTCAACGAGACGCTCATGGCGGTGATCGAAGCTAACACGCGGCTTCCGGTCGACACCATCGGGGATACCTACTCGCTCGCGGCGTGCAACGATGTCGGCGTCAGGCGGCTTCAAGAGACAATGACAGAGTTTCGCCTCGATGATCTTTCGGAGCTCGCCGACTTCATTCTCGAGCGCTCCCGCCAAGCGGTGCTTAAGGAGATCGTGTCGCTTCCGAAGGGAACTTGGAGAAACGAGATGATCGTCGACGGCTACAACGAGCCGCTGACGCTCCGGGCCGCACTGACGATTAACGAGGACGGCATCGTTGTCGACTTTGCCGGCAGCGCCCCCGCGGTGATTAAGGGCATCAACGTTCCCTTGACTTACGCGACCGCCTACACGTCCTTCGCCATCAGTTGCGCCATCGCTGACGACATTCCCAACAATGCCGGATCTCTGTCCCTGTTGAAGGTCCTCGCGCCGGAGGGTTGCATCGTCAACGCCAGGAAGCCCTCGCCCGTCGGAGCGCGGCACGTGATCGGCCAGATGCTGCCGGATCTGGTGTTTGGCTGCCTCTTGCAAATCCTGCCGGAGCGCATCCCCGCCGAGGGCAGTTCGTGCATGTGGAATATCGCACTGCGCGGGACCTTCACAGTCGGAGAGCGCAAGGGGCGCAACTACTCGTTGACGGTTACCACCAGCGGCGGTATGGGAGCCCGCTTCACAAAGGACGGCTTGTCGGCGACAGCGTTCCCAACGGGCATCCAGTGCATGCCAATCGAGATCGCGGAAACGCAGATCCCCTTCGTGTTCTGGCGCAAGGAGCTCCGCATAGACAGCGGCGGTCCGGGGCGCACGCGCGGTGGTCTCGGCCAAATCATCGAGGTCGAGAACGCCGACGGCACCGCGTTCCGGCTCAGCGCCGCCTTCGAGCGCGTCAAGAATCCGGCGCGAGGACGCCTGGGCGGCGAGAACGGCGGGGCGGGCTATGTCGGCCTCGCGTCCGGACGGCCGATCGCCGGCAAGGGGCTTCAGACGATCGAGGCGGGCGACCGGCTGGTGATCCATACGCCCGGCGGTGGTGGTCTCGGCAACCCGAAGGAACGACCGGCGGCGTTGATCGAGAGGGACGTCTTCGAAGGACGTCTGTCGCAGGAAGCGGCCGCTCGTCTTTACGGCCACCGCGACCGCGAAGCTTCATGATCGAAAGAGAGCGGCGATGACGAATATTTCGACTGAGGCCCTGCTAACCCTCGAAAAGACGGCCGTCGCGACCGTCTCGACTGTCCTTCGGCAGAAGGGCTTCGCCCGTGTCTCGCTGCGCGGACCGCGGGCGCTGGTGGAAGGGCAGAAGCGCATCGCGGGGCCGGCCTACACGATGCGTTTTGTGCCGGCGCGCGAAGATATCACGACGACCATGGCCGTAGCCGGCCCCACGTCGCCGCGCACGGTCATGGAGAAGATTCCCGCCGGCGCCGTGGTGGTCGTGGATGCGATGGGGCTGCGGTCGGCCGGCGTGTTCGGCGACATCATCTGCGCTCGGATGCAGACGCGAGGCATCGCAGGTCTTGTCACCGACGGAGCGATACGCGACCTCGTCGGCATGAAGAAACTCAATTGGCCGATCTGGGCGGACGGCACCACCGCGCCGCCCTCGCCGTCCGAGTTCTTCTGTGCCGACACGCAGGTCGCGGTGGCGTGCGGCGGCGTTACGATATTTCCCGGCGACATCGTGGTTGCGGACGACGACGGTGCCGTCGTCGTGCCGGCCGCGATCGCAGAAGCCGTTGCGGTCGAAGCCTTCGAGAAAGATCGCTTCGAGGAGTGGGTCTACGATCAGGTGAAGGCGGGAGCATTGCTCGACGGTCTATATCCACCGAACGATGCGACCAAGGAACGCTACGCGAAAGAGAGGCGCTGATTCTATCGTCAGCGCCCTAATCAAAGGATTTTTCCAGGAAAGCAAGATGTCATTCGTGTCCGACGCGCTCGAGCGCATTCAACCCTCCGCCACTATCTTCGTCACGCGCAAGGCGCGCGAACTGAAGAAATCCGGCTGTGATGTCGTCTTCCTCTCCGTCGGGGAGCCCGACTTCGATACGCCGGACAACATCAAGGAGGCCGCCAAGGCGGCGATCGATAGGGGCGAGACCAAGTACCCAGGTACGCCCGGCGTGCCGGCGCTGCGGGAGGCAGTTGCCGCGAAGTTCAAACGGGAGAACGGGATCGACTACAAGCCGAGCGAAACCATCGTCGGGACGGGTGGCAAAAACGTGATCTTCAACGCGCTCCTTGCGACGCTCAACAAGGGCGACGAGGTCATCATTCCCGCGCCGTATTGGGTCAGCTATCCGGATCTCGTCCTGTTTGCTGGCGGCAGGCCAGTTTTGTGCCAACTTGTCTGTCTGACGGTTTCAAGGTGACCGCGGCGGCGCTCGAGGCGGCCATTACACCGCGCACGAAATGGCTGATTCTGAACTCGCCGTCGAACCCGACCGGTGCCGCCTACAGCGGCGATGAATTGAAGGCTCTTTCCGAGGTGCTGGTCCGGCATCCGCACGTATGGACGCTGTCGGACGACATCTATGAACATCTCACCTACGGCAATTTTGTCTTTACCACCATGGCGCAGGTCGAGCCGGCTCTCCGCGACCGAGTCCTCACGGTCAATGGCGTCTCGAAATCCTACGCGATGACCGGTTGGCGCATCGGTTACGCGGGTGGGCCCGAGAGGCTGATCAAGGAGCTCGAAAAGCTGCAGAGCCAGCAGACGTCGGGTGCCTGCTCGATCGCGCAATGGGCGGCTGTCGAAGCGCTAAACGGCCCGCAGGATTACATTGCCAAGAGTCGTTCTGTCTTCAAGGAGAGGCGCGATCTCGTCGTGTCGTTGTTGAACGAGGCGGATCATCTCAAATGCCCGGTTCCCGACGGGGCCTTCTACGTCTACCCGTCCTGTGCAGACGCGATCGGAAGGAGCACCCGCTCCGGTAAGTTCCTCCGGAACGACGAGGATTTTGCCGCGGCACTCCTCGAGGAGGAAGGCGCCGCGGTCGTGCATGGCGCCGCGTTCGGCCAGGGGCCGAATTTCCGATTGTCTTATGCGACCTCGACCGAGGTTCTCCTTGATGCCTGTGCACGCATTCAGCGGTTCTGCTCAGGGCTCAAGTAGGTCGGTTGTTGCGGGCGCCCAGGGTACGCACCTCAAGCCGCTACTCGCGCAGTTCGTCGCAAAAGTTAGTCGTCCGTGAAGAGCGGCTAAACGACTGAGCTGGGATCGCATTATTCGTTGTTGCCTGTTTTGGGATTGCAGGGTTTTGATGCTTCGGGCATCGGAACCCTGCAATTTCGTTTTGAGGATTCCATCGAATCGCCAGTCATGATTCCGTCCTCGCATCGGAGGTGGCGATGCGACCGAAGAAGCCCAAAGCGACGGGATCGGGCGATCTGTTCCGGGCCAGGCTGGACCAGATCATCAACATGAAGCACGAGCTGGTTCAGCTCGCCGGCAAGGTCGACTGGGACTGGATCGACGGCGAGATCGCGCCGCTCTACAGCGAGAACGGTCGGCCGGGCATCGCGACCCGCTTCATGATCGGGCTCTTGCTGCTCAAGCACATTTACGGCCTGTCCGATGAGGGGGTGTGCGAGCGCTGGGTCCACGACCCGTATTTCCAGTACTTCACCGGCGAAGAGTTCTTCCAGCACGCCTTCCCGCACGAGCGCTCGGACCTGAGCCACTGGCGCAAGCGGCTCGGCGACAAGCTGGAGCTGCTGTTGGCCGAGAGCCTGCGGGTGGCGCACGAGGCCGGCGCGTTACGCAGCCAGGACCTCAAGCGGGTCACAGTCGACACCACGGTGCAGCCAAAGGCCATCACCTTCCCGACCGATGCCAAGCTGCTGCACGCGGCAATCAAGGGGCTCAACCGCCTGGCGAGGAAGCACGGGGTCAAGCTGCGGCAGTCCTATCTTCGCATTGCCAAGACCGCGGCGATGATGGCGGGACGCTACGCCCACGCCAAGCAATTCAAGCGGCATCAGCGGCAGTTGCGCATCCTGCGCAGCCGGTTGGGCCGGATCATCCGCGATATCCGCCGCAAGATCGAAGGTCAGGCCGTGCTCGAGAACGCCTTCGCCCTGCCGCTCGGCAGGGCCTCGCAGATCCGCTCGCAGCAGCAGCGCCAGCGCGGCTGGAAGCTGTATTCCTTCCATGCTCCAGAGGTCGAGTGCATCGGCAAGGGCAAGGCCGCCGCACCCTACGAGTTCGGTGTCAAAGCCTCCATCGTCACCAACAACCGCCGTGCTCCAGGCGGCCTGTTCGTGCTGCACGCCAGGGCGCTACCCGATAACCCGTACGACGGTCACACCTTGCGGGACGTCATCGACCGCACCGAGACACTCACCGGCTGTGCGATCGAGCGGGCCTATGTCGACAAGGGATACCGCGGCCATGACGCGCAAAATCCTCGTCGCGTCTTCATTTCCGGCCAGAAGCGCGGCGTCTTCGGTGTCATCAAGCGCGAGTTGCGCCGCCGCTCCGCCATCGAGCCCATCATCGGACACCTGAAGACCGATGGTCACCTCGGCCGATGCTACCTCAAAGGCCGCCCCGGCGATGCGGCTAACGTCATCCTCTCCGCCGTCGGTCACAACTTCCGCCGGGTCCTCGCCTGGCTGAGGGCTCTTTGGTGCCTGATCCTGACCACCTTCATCGCGGCCGCCAGCGACCGCTCATCGCTACAATCGGCTTCTTAACGGACGACAAGTTAAGGACAATGTGATTGCGACCGCGCCGCCGGCCGCCATTGCGGCAATCGTCGCCTTGTTTTTGGTCATATCTTCGGCTAACGGCCCGCCTTCTTCAGTCAGGCCGTGACATCGTGAATTCGAAAACACGATTTTACGCGCAGACTCAATACTTCGACCGCCTCACTCCGCGGCTTCGGCAGGCGCGCTCTTAAGCTCCGCAAATTTCGCAGCCATTGTCGGATTGCCCCGAGTTAGCTTCTTAATCGTCACGTCCTGTGCCTTGTCATTGGCAAGACGCAGGTTGCGATCCGCACCGATCAAGGCATCCTTCGTCTTCTGCAGATGATCGATCGACTTGTCGATCTCCGTAAGAGCCGTCTGAAAGTGCCGGGAAGCAAGATCATAGTTCTTTGAGAATGCGGTTTTGAACGATTCGAGCTGGTTCTCAAACTGGGTTATATCGACATTCTGCGCTTTCACGAGCGCAAGCTCGGTTTTGTACTTCAGCGAATTGACTGCCGCGTTCCTTAGGAGCGTAATCATAGGCAGGAAGAACTGCGGCCGGATGACATACATTTTTGGGTAGCGGTGGAAGACGTCGACGATGCCGGCATTGTAAAGCTCGTTGTCCGGTTCAAGCAATGAGACCAAGATAGCGTACTCGCAGCCCTTCTCGATGCGATCCCGGTCAAGTTCTTTGAGAAAGTCTTCGTTTTTGCTTTTCGTCGCGGTCTTATCGCTCTCGTTCTTCATCTCGAACATGATCGAAATGATTTCAGTGCCTGCCTCGTC
Organism: Bradyrhizobium sp. WYCCWR 13022; assembly: GCF_030435535.1. NCBI lineage: Bacteria > Pseudomonadati > Pseudomonadota > Alphaproteobacteria > Hyphomicrobiales > Nitrobacteraceae > Bradyrhizobium > Bradyrhizobium sp. WYCCWR 13022. Next base: position 41,826 of record NZ_JAUIZJ010000009.1, on the reverse strand, counting down.
CGAGTCGCGGAAAATGTAATCGCCCTTGCTGCCGGTCCGCGCGTCGTTGTCCTTCTCGAAATAAGCGCGCGGAAAAGCCATCGACCGGACCCGGTTAAACTCAGTCTCGCAGTGTTGCTCGAGGGTCTCGCCCACCATCTTGGTCGAGAGGCGGGCCTTCATATCCTTGAGACGCTCGATGGCGTCGTCGCGATCTTTGATCTGGGTTTCGTACTTATCCTTCAACGATTGCTCGGAGAGCTGCTTTTCGAGCTGTACTCGACTGATGCCGCTTTTCAGCTCATCACGCTCTTTTTCGAGGGCACCTACCGCTTCAGTCACGGCGAGCTTCTTCTCAAGCTCAACTGCCTGAACCTTCGCCTTCAGATCCTGGATCTCCCTTTCCTTGGCAGTAGCAATCTTGTGCTGCTCGCTCGCCAGGAGCGCGTCAGCAAGCTCCGAGGCCGCCTTCTTTTCGCGCTCGGACTCAGCTAGCGCGTTCGCGAGTCTATCCCGCTCCTTTTCGACGGCGCTGAGCGCTTCAGCAACCGCGAGCTTCTGGGCAACGCCGCTCCCCTCAAGCTTGGACTTTAATTCCTGGATTTCAGCGTCCTTAGCAGCCGTGGTCTTCTGCAGATCGCTGCTTACCTGGGCCTTGGCCAATTCAACGGCGCTCTGCTTGTCACGCTCGGCCAGCTCCAACCGTTCGTGGAGCTGCTGAGCGAAATCCGCGTCACGGACTTGCTTCAGGATGTCCGCGTAACCGGCTTCATCAACCTTGAAGGCCTTGTCACAGTGGGGACAGATGATCTCGTGCATGGTTCCTGGCCGGATCGTGGCGCTGCTGTTGTCATTGAAAAGGGACGGACCGGCAGAATCGGACCCCAGGAGAACAAAATTAGAACGAGCGAACTTGGAACGTCAAGTCAAGCCCAGCAAGTTCTGGGCGCTTTGCTTGGACTATCCCCCGCTTTCATGAACGCCATAGGTCGGCCCAGATCACGACATTCGCTTTGATGACCACCAGTGCTCATGTCAATCAGAGTGTCCATTCCGAATCGTCCTTGCGGCAGGGCGGTATTGATCCCGACTGTGTTCGCGTCGCTGCTTTGCGCCGCGCTAAAACACGACACGGCCACGCTCCCCTCCGGCCAGCGCATCCAGATCGACCTTCGCCTGGCGGCACGAGCATCGACAATAAGTACGCCTCGATCGCGCGGATCGTCGCGCAGCGCCGCGATGCTCATGCGCTATTTCGAGCATATCGCGGCCGCGCCTGCTACGTTCAAAGTAGCTTTCGAGTCATTCTGCCGCAGTTGTCCCGCCGCCTGCGGGCGCCGTGCTTCTTCCGGACGGACTAACCTCCAATCCAGCCCCTCGAAAAAGGCCGCGAACATCGCCCGCGACATCCGCATCACGCCGTCCGCAATCGTTGGCCTCGGTTCGATCGGAACACGAAGGCCGCGCCGAGGAACGGGTCGAGACGAAGCATCTCCTGCACCTCCGTCGCAAGCCCATCATGGCCGCCGCGGAAGTCGATCGGCCGCGTTGCAAATCCGCACCAGCCGCGATCATCGTGACGCTCGCACCGCACGGATTACCCGGGACAGCTGCTCGGCATCAATGGCCATATCCGTCCGCAGCACGACATCGCCGATCGCGATCTCAAGCTTGATCGCCGGAACCTGACGCTCCTCCAACGCACCTTCCACGACCAGCGGCGCGAATGTCGGCTGCGACGCTTCGCACGGCGGCAACATGTCTCGCTGTCGCAACCCCCTCGCCAATCGTAGATCTGCCAGCGCGTCGCTCCGTGCTTGCGCGCCACCTCGGACACCTGAGCACCGGGCAACAGACTCTCGGCGACGATCCGAGCTCTCTCTGTCGCGCGGCGATCAGGGTGGATGGCGCCACCACCGTGCATTCGTGGCCGAGCGATTGGATCAGACGATAAAGGCCATGGCCCGTCGGGCCGGCCTCGTAACAGAAGTGGATGCGATTAAACCGGCTGGCGAATCCACACTATAATACAATACGGCGCACGTTAACGTCCGAAGCATCGACTTCACCGAAGAAGCGAACCCCTCCCTCCCAGCCTGCCTCCGCAATCGCGACGGCATTTCTCAGTTTGGCGACACGATTCCAACAAATGCTTCCCTATAATCCGCCACGGCGCCTCGGCTCGGACCTAAGCAACCTCGGACACGCAGTGTAGGGCGAACGACCCCACCGGCAGAGACGGACATGCGGTCTTACAATCAATTCCTGCCATGACGATGAGATCAATCTATTCCTTTACCGCTTGGAGCGATGAGGCCGGCTTCGACCAGCAGTTTTCCCCGAGAGAGTTCCATCACCCATGTCGTGAGCCTGACTACCATCTCGGGATATATACTCCTGCGAACGTTTAGCATGGCGCCTTGCGCCGCCTAGTGCAAGGCGCACTGGCCCGGCACTCGCGACGTTCTGACCACAACGTTCTGCGTAAGCGGCCCCCCTAGTGTCGGCACGCCCCCGGGTAACTGTTGCAAACATACTGGCCAAATGGATATGGAGCAAGATCTTCACATCCATTAGGGTCGCCGACGCAAGGACTTGATGGTCCGGCTCCGAGTGCATCGGCGTTGAGATGCTGTCTTGCGACGTAGACGAAAGACGTCGCCGCCAGCGCGAGGGCGAGGACGATCGCCGATATAATCCAAACGTTCTTCATTCCAGCCGTAACTTCCTTAGGTTGACTCGGTGACGCTTAGCCAAATGGTAACAACGCGGAGCTCAACTCGAGCGCAATTGAGCTTTCATTTCTTGGCTGCTCCACACCTCGGCCTTTGTGATGGCGAGGCTCTTCGCGTCTCCGGCTTGCGACCAGTCAGCGGCAGTCGACTCCGAACGGGTAAGTCGAGCTGCAAACCACGTTCTCATCTGCTCCGGTCAGCAAATCTCTTGAGATCGCGCCGATCACGATCTCTGTTGCGCTTCTTTGCTGACGCCCCGGGTGGCCGATGCCGAACGGCAGCTCGGCCCCTCGACGGCGGCTATTGCCCTTACCAAAGGAACTTCGCGCCGTCTGGCAGCTCGCAGACAAATTCACCCTGGATCACGGCTTCGGCCGCGCCAGCAACCAACTTTGAGGCCTTTACCTTGAGCTTGCCTTCGCGGTTAAGGCTGTGGCGGATGTATTCGGTAACAGGGTGTCCTGAGTCGTCCAAGGTTTGATGCACATTGGCGAAGCTGATTCCGTTCTGCGCGCTAACCCTGAAGGCGCTGATAATCAGACCACCTTGCATGGCTGGTCCGGGCTGACCGCCATCAACGGTTGTGCAACGATCGAGATCTAGTATTAGCGTTACTACCTTGCCGGCCCGCAGGGCACTTAGCACGTCTACATATTTTGCAGAAGGCTCGCCGGCCTTCGCTGTCGTGCTTACGCTTGCCACTAAAAGCAAGGAAGACAGTCTCGTTAGACATGTGATATTGAGCCGCATATGCTCTTCTCCAATACAAGACTCACATACGTAGCAGTACCCGTCTCGTCTCGTGCTCGGAGACTTTGGCGGGCACCGAACGTCAGGCGAACGTCGCCGTTGCGATAAACAGCATGCGCTACTACCGTACGCAAGTGGTTGCGAACGCAAACCTAACGTCACAATCTCGTATGTAAGGTACGCATACGACGAAGCTTTCAATTACCCACATTTCCAGCCGCTGCAATTTCGGCACCGAGTTTGATATCTGTGAGTCTCGAGAGACAGCGCCAGATGACAACATTTCCCGGTGGCGGATCGGCTGCCCGGGCCAAGTAGCCCCCTAATCGTGCAAGTTTGGTAAGATAAAATGCAAGGGTTCCAGGCCGACATCGTCGATGGCTGGCGCCGCTGATGAGTTGATCGAGCAATGCGATCTCGGTGTCTGTCAGTGCGAGCTTCGGTGACGCGTTTGGGGCGAGGCGATTGAGCATGGTGAGCCAGAGGACGCGCCAGCTGAGAATGCAGAAGACTGCCATTAGATTGGCAAGTCGCTCCGCGGTCCGGAGTTTTGAGTCTTCCGCCTTACAACCCGATTTCAGGATCTTGTGGAACGCCTCGATTTTCCACCGCATGGCGTACCAGTTGATCTTCTCGATTGCCTCCGAGCGCCTGCGGACGGCTAGGTCCGTGATGAGCTTCCACTCAATCGGTTTACGGCCCTTTGGCGTACCGCGCTCAGTGGCATGGATTATAGTAAGGTCGAGGGCTGGATAATGTTTCTGCTTCCCGATGGGAGGCAAGACCGCGATCCGCTTGAACTTGATTTCCAGCGCGGCCTTCGTCGTCTCGCCCTTGTCGTTGCGCACGTCGATGTAATGCAAGCCTTTGACGCTGGTCTCTTCCATCTCGGTTGCAATCGTATGACCGCCATCGCCTGCCAGCCGATCGACGCAGGCGCGGACAAGGAAGTGAGCGCCAAGCTCTTGCGTCAGGCAATACAATTCGTCGATGTCGCTTTCACGGTCACCGATATGAATGCAACGCTCCGGCTGTCGGAGCCGCTCGATCGATTGCCTGAGATTGTCGAGCCAGCGAACGCTCTCCTTCTTCTCGATCGGAACGCGGGTCGGGTTGATCTTCTTCTTGAGCTGCGCCCTGCCTTTGAACTTTTTTCGTGTCCAGAACTTCACCGCCGCCAATCCCAGCGGCAAGCCTCGACAGTCACAGCGAGACTGGAATGCATCAGCATTCCGCAGACCGTGTGATGGCGCCAACGACCGTCCTTGTTCCGACCGCTGTTGACGCTCTTGGTTAGGCCAATGGCGCTCGTGTTCGCGCGTTGATAGGAGAATTCCGTCGTGTCCTGAATGAGGAGAATTGGGCCTGTACAATCATCGTAACGTGCGCGTGTGGCGGCGAAGTGGCCGCTGAGGATGTCGGCTTCCTCCACGCGCTCGTTGGCGAAGAAGCGGTAGGCCGCCTTCGTGTTCGCCCAGTCCTGACGCGCGAACGGTATGCTCCCGCCCATACCGTCACCAATTTGCTTCAACAGCTCGCCAAATCGTTGACCAAGACGAGCATCCTTGAAAGCTGTCTTGTCGATCTCGCGCTCCGTCCAGTGTTCGACGGCGCTTTCATCACCATCATCCTGGCGACCATCCGGGCCGGCCGACCAACGAGATGTCGTTCCACTTGAACACATCAAGGCACCTCGCCGTCGCGATTCAGGTGCTCGACAATGAATCACAAGCGATTCATCCGATTCAAGATTTTTCGATCAGGGCTACCGCAATCGAATAAAGCATTCGTGGGTAATTGAAAGACGACGAAGGTCGCCTGATTGACGCATGCGCGCGGGGGCCGGGTAGCGCTATGATAGCGCTGCGTGAAGGTTAGGCAGCTTGCTGATCGGTAGGTTCGTCGGCTTGGCGCGGGAGCTTCCATTCCCAGGGCAGCAGTTCGTGCAGACGCGAAGCGGGAAGATCGACGATCCGGGCGAGGACGTCGGCAAGCCCGGCTTTGGGATCGACATCGTTAAGACGACAGGTAGTGATCATCGTCAGCATGATGGCGGCGCGTTCGGCGCCGCGCAGGCTGCCGGCGAAGGTTCAATTGCGCCTTCCCAAGGCGATGCCGCAGCGCTCTTTCGGCGGCATTGTTGCTGAGGCAGATCCTGCCATCGTCGAGGAAGCGCGCAAAGTCGGCCCAGCGCCTGAGCATGTAATTCATAGGCTTCAGGACCTCGGAAGAGCGCGAGAGGGTTTCTCGCTCGCGCAGCAGCCAGGCGTGCATGTCGTCGAGCAGCAGCTTGCTTCGCGGTGTGCGCCGCTTGAACTTCTCCCTTGGCATCACAACGACTGGTTCCTGCAGTTCTCTACAAGAGCCTGTATCCAGATCGCGTCCCCTAAACGCCGGTCGCCATCCGCGCAGTAATCCAGGCGTCTCACGGATTGATCTCAGGGATGGCACGCGCCCCTGATTTTGGCGACGCCTTAGTAATTTTCGACGCGTCATCGGAAGATTTGCTTTCGCTCGCCTTCTGGATACGTACCTGCCCCGTAAACCCGGGACTTTTGCAACACTTGCTGATGACCGCGCCTTTTAAACGAAGCCACAGTGTCGTGGTTTTGCACCTGCGCCTGGAACACCGATGCAGGAGGGCCGTCCTCCATCTCTCATAAAGCTGTACGCATCAAATTCGGATATTCACCTCCTTCATGCTCTGCAGCACACCGTGCCAGATCACCTTTCACAAGATCGCTTCGGCGACCACGGAAGACGAACAGGTGACCGCTGAGCGGGTCCTTGCGCAGCACCTCCTGCACTTGGCGCGCCAAGGACGGAAAGCCTCGGCGCATATCCGTGTGGCCGGTCGCCAGCCACACTCGCGCACCCGCCGGAACCGGAATCATCGGCGCACCAAAGCATCGAGAACACGACGCAGCGCGTCTCCATCACCATCCCTGGAATGCGCACTCCATCAACCTCGCCATCGATCCGGATGCGGGGTCCGGTACCAAGATCAATCTCGATGATGCCTTGGCTCTTCCGTCGACGCCCCGATGTCGTCGCCAAAGGGGCTTCGGCAACCTCCCGCGGCGGCACAGACGGCCGACTCTCGACCGGCACGAACGGCCGCTATACTCGCTTCACCGTGCTTACAAAGCTCTTTGCGCCACCGGAACAGCTGGCTCACATGAAGGCCGGCCGTGCGAGCCACCTCGGAAACATTGGCTCCGGGCTCGAGCGATGCTGCAACTAGCCGTTCCTTCTCATCCCGCGACCACCGGCGCCGCCGCTCGACCGATGTGATCACCTCCGCCCTCGAAATCGTCATAGCGCTTCTCCTAGGATTACCCCTAGGACCTGCAGCGTTCGCCTCCGTCAAACAAGGCGGCCCTCAACGGAGGAATACTATGTAAGTGTTACGAGCGGCACACACTTTGCAATATCGTTCGGCACTATCAATCCGGCGAAAGGCGAAGGGCAGCACGCGCACTAAACGACGAGGTCGATGATCTTCTATGTCAGCGCCAGGGGACTTACCTAATTCCGCATTGAAGATTAGCCTCTGCATCCGCGCTCGTGCTTGACGCGAGACGATTCATGATCCCGTAAGTCGAGTAACGATACGGAGGTCAGCCGTCGTGCTCTCTTGATCCCTAAATTGCATCCTCTCGACACGACGCCCCACTAGACGCGGCAAGCTCAGAAGCGTGACATTGAGGACACTTGGCGCCACATCGCTCACCTCGTCCACGACATCCAGCCTCGCGAATGCACCTGAATGCATTTCGACAACGCTTGCGAACACCCAAGTGGTCCGGACATAAAGCGCTATGTGACAAACAGAAAGCCGGCCTTAGCGGCTGGTTTCTTGAAGGCGACTAACCAATTTGCATCCAGATTGCTTGTTCTTAGGGTCGCCAGCCCCGATGCTATCCGTTTCCGTTCGGAAGTCTAAAGCCTGGCGCATCTTGACATGGGCACAGCGGACCTTGACGGCTTGATTAGACGAACGGCCACGGCGCTGGCCCCAAGCGCACTTGCGCGGGCCCACAAAAATGTTGGCCAAACCGTCTTCTCCCGCCTATTGCAAGGAGAATACAGCATATCAGTCCACTCGCCTGCTGCGCGCATTCAGCGTCATTAAAATCGGCCTTTGTGAACTTCAGCGCTTGGGCTCCGCCCCTTGCACGACGAACCCGCCCGGCTGCGACATGGCGACGAGGCGCGCCGCCGGCGGAGGAGCTGGCTAGTGACCTATTGTGGGTACCTTGGCTGATAGGCCTCGATCCGATCGAGGCAAGTTGAGAAAGCAGTGCCGCATCTGCGACTTCGCGACATCGCCAAGCCGCCAGCTTTCGCGGATAATGTCGAGGAGGTCTCCATCTTGACAGCGTCGGTCCATTTGCTGGCGCCCCCTTGCGCGAGGCCGTCGGCCGACCATTCTATGGCTCCCTTGGCGCCGACCGTTGGACGGACAATAGCGGCACGTGCCAAGTCAAGCGGCTGGCGTCCAACGCTCGGCTACCCCTCCTGTGCAACTCGAGCTGTCTGCACGCGTACACATCTTAGAAACGTTGCCAGCTACCTTCCCAAAGGCAGCTACCAATCCCGAGAAGCTCCGGGGTATCGCCGATATAGGAAACGTGAATCAAATTCTGGCCCGAATGAGCGAGCCAATTCAACAAAGGAATTGGACTTCAGTTGGTCGGAGGCATCTAGGCGGTTTGCCTTGAGCAGATCGACAAGACCGAATTAATCTCCATGGCGCTGCCTAAAATTACGGCGAGCGTCAAGGCTTGCAGGTAGACAGCGAGCTATACGGAGAGCAGAAGGGGCGCTGTGGACGAGAACGTTAGGACAGCCACCAGCCTTACAATCGGATGGCTCGAGCACATGACAAACCTGAGGAGAGCGATCCGGATCGAACCGCCGGCACGCTCTCGCGATTGGCTCACACTAGCCCGTCCACCCTCTTCCTCTCCATCAGAAGGAGCCGCTCAAAAGGCTTTCGCCCGGCCCTTTCCGGAACGACACACGGCCTCCTCAAAATCCCTGAGACTCAGCAATGCCCCGCGGCCATCCGTCCACCGTTTGGTTTTGCACTCCTCTGCCACTCGCCGCGGCAATCCAGATTGTAGCATTGCCGCCAACGAGGAGGACCGCTAAAAGCACGATACGCCATTGATTTACTATGTGAGCGTACGATTTCTACCATGTAAGAGAACTATACGAAGGTTTGTAATGCGCCTTTTTTTTTGGCTATGCTGATTTCGGCGGCCGACGTAGAAAGCGCTCAGGAGCGCTTGTCCGGCGGCTCGAACAAATTCCTGCATTTTAATCATCCCGCCAGAAGGGCCGGACGGATACAAGCATGTTTAATTGGCTCATCGCGTTTGGACGTTCATCGGCGCAATTTATTTTGGCTAGCATTACGCTCGCGGCATTGACGCTAGCTTCCTTGTATCTTCATAGCCCTTTCGCAGCCACAGCGCTTGTCTATTTGGTCGTGATTTTGGTGTTTTCGCTGATTGGCACTTTCGTCGCATCGTTGGCGCTTTCCATAGTCGCCGTCAGCGCTTTAATTTACGTCCTCACGTTCAATCCCCAGATCGACGCCCCTCACGAGCTTTTGGTGATTATCGCTTTCCTTACTGCGTCCATCATCGGAACGCGCCTGATCGCAAAACTCCGCTACGAAAAGGAAGCAGCGCGTGAGGTCGCCGCCGAGCTAAGGCACAGCGCGGACGATCTGCGCAACCGAGAGAAACTCTGGCGCGAGATCTTTGAGCATAACCCGGCCATGTACTTCATGGTCAATGAAACCGGAACCGTCCTGAACGTCAATAGTTTCGGCGCGATCCACCTCGGCTATACGCCCGCGGAACTGATCGGCCAATCGGTGTTCAGAGTCTTTCTGAAAGACGATCGCGAGGTCGTTCGCAAATCCATCGAGCGATGCCTTACATATATCGGCCAATCGCGTACATGGGAAATCCAGAAAGTCCGTAGGAACGGCTCGGTGCTGTGGGTGCGCGAGACTGCCAAGGCGATCTTGTGGGCCGACGATAAGCCCATCGTCCTCATTGCCTGCGAAGATATCACCGAACAGAAGCGGACGGTTCTTGCTCTTCAGCGGAGCGAAGCGCATTTGGCTCAGGCGCAAGAATTGAGCCACACAGGCAGCTTTGGCTGGAACGTGGCCACCGGCGAGGTCTTTTGGTCGAAGGAAAGCTTTCGGATATTCCAGTATGATCCAGAGACCAAAGTAACGGCGCAACACGTCATTGACCGCACTCACCCAGAAGACAAGACTTCTGTCCAAGACACTTTGAATCGGGCCCTTCGAGGCGAGCATTTCGAGCACGAATACCGATTGCTGATGCCCGACGGCTCGATAAAGTACATTCACGCGGTGGCACGTGCTACGAGAACCGCGTCCGGGAATATCGAGTTTGTCGGGGCGGCCACGGACGTCACGACAGCAAAGCAGACGGAACAACAACTGCGCCGTAGCGAGGCCTATCTGGTCGACGCGCAGCAGCTCAGTCGCACGAGCACCTGGTCGTGGGACTGCAACCGTCGCTGTTTTGCTTATCGCTCCGCCGAAGTCAGTCGTCTATTTGGCTTTGACCCGGATGAGCCGGTGACCATTGAGGCCATCCGATCGCGGATTCATCCAGACGACTTGCCGCGGCAACAGGAAATCCAACGTCAGGCCATTGAACAAAAAACAGGGAATTTTGAATACGATTTCCGAATCTGTCTTCCCGACGGCGCGATACGACACATACATGCTGTTGCGCACGCCGTGCTGGCAAGCGATGGCTCAACTGTCGAACTCGTCGGAACGCACATGGATGTCACTGAGCAGCACGCAGCCAAACAACAATTGGAAGACACTCTTGCTGCGCTACGCGAGAGCGAGCAGCGCTTTCGTGACTACGCCGCAACTGCTTCTGACTGGTTATGGGAGACCGGGCCGGATCACCGGTACACCTTGTCGGAGCACACCAACGCTACGGACCTCTTGGCAAGAGCGGTCATCGGCCTGCGTTGCTGGGAGATTGCGAGCGACGTTGAAGAAGAGCCCGAGAAGTGGCGGCAGCATGAAATAACGCTAAATGCCCATCTTCCATTTCGCGATCTGGTCTATCGTACCGTGGGGAGGACCAGGTCACCAATCTACTTCCAGAGCAGCGGCAGGCCCTTATTTGATGTAAGCGGCCATTTTCTCGGCTACCGAGGCGTGGCCACTGATATCACGGCGAAAGTTCGCGCCGATCAGGCTGAACAAGGACTGCGAAAGGCACAGGCGGATCTTGCGCATGTGACGCGCCTGACGGCGCTGGGGGAACTAACAGCCTCTATCGCCCACGAAGTGAACCAACCGCTCACGGCCATAATCAGCAACGCCGATGCGTGCCTTGGCTGGCTACGTCGCGAAGCTCCCGACATTTCCGCCGTGCACAGATCCGTAGAGTGGATCATTGATGACGCTATGCGCGCAAGCGAAGTGATTCGCAGGGTCCGCACACTCGCGAGGAACGGTGATATCGAGATGGTAGCGCTAGACATTAATGAGGTTGTGAACGACTCTATCGCGCTGGTAACGCGTGAGCTGATTAACCACCAAGTGACCTTGCGAACTGAGCTAGCACCATCACTTCCCAAAATTCTCGGTGACCGGGTTCAGCTGCAACAAGTAATCATCAATCTGGTGATGAACGGAGTAGAGGCCATGCAAGCTGTTGACGACAGAGCGCGCGAACTGATGATTCAGTCATCCAGAGACAATGAGAGCCGCGTGCAGCTCTCCGTGACTGATAGCGGCGTCGGCATCGCTGAGGGTGATAGGATCCGAGTCTTAGATCCGTTCTTCACCACCAAATCTACCGGCCTTGGAATGGGTCTGTCGATCTGCCGCTCGATCGTAGAAGCTCACGGAGGCCGCCTGTCGATCGTCCAGAAGCAAGAGCCGGGCGCATCCTTTCAATTTGTCCTGCCAGTCGTGTCATGATTGGAATTTGACTAGCCGTGTGAAATCGGGTCGACAAGTACGATCGTGCTTATTGTCGAAAGCTAAACGGCTCGATGCCTCGACGAAACTTTCGCTCGGCATATCTGGATATCGCCGCATTCGGATCGGCTCACGGAATGCTGCAGGGCACACCTTCGGGTCGCATGGCCATCGGGTTCTTGACACCGACTGCTGGGACCGTGAGTTTGTATCTAACCTGGCGAAGTTGAATGTTCACCCCGCATGAACCTCAAACTGAGGAAGGCGAAGCGTTCGATCGGATCGCAACAGAATCGAAGCTGAGCAGACGATCACGACGCCTCGCTGGCAAGCAGCTTTGGCACTGGGCACCACCGGCTCCGATTCAGGGCGCTTTCGCGTGCTTCCCGCTCGACGGCCCGAATGCCGCTTCCGTCCGCAGAAGGATGCACGAGCTGAGCAGCAGACCACTCGTTAGATAGCGAAGCGCTGGCGATTAGCCGCAGTCTCAAGAGCTAACGCTGCGGGTTCCCTAGTCACACCGCCGGCGCCTTCAGGGCCTTGAGTGACGGCCTTAACCGCTTTCCGGCCAGATTCGCCACAAATTCCATCGGTACTTTTTGAAGGGGTCGATCCCTTTCGGGGTGTCAGCCCTAAGAAGCTGAGTTCCTTCAGCAAGCGCGTCGTGCCGCTTCGGCTTGACCGTACAAGCTGATCAGCTTGGACTTGCACGCGTTGCTGTACGAAATCCCCGGCGCCGCGATACGATTATTACGGCTCCTCGATCTGGCCGAAGCGGAAAGAGGACGAGACGTTCGAGGCCCCCTCCTTCAAAGCGTTGAGCCGATGGGACGTCCTGGGCCATAGCGGAACACATTGACGCACAATCGAGCGCCGGCACCCAACCTGCGCGTCAACAGCGACGCCCGATGCTCGCGGTTCTGTTTTTCGACGCGGCAAGCCAACGCATAAGAGCGTTGCTGCTTCCGCTTATTCATCGGCTCGCGGCGAGCTAGGCGCTGACTCTCCGCGCCGCTACGTGCATTCCCTTTGCAACCTATTCGCGGCTTGGATGAACACTATCAAGAAAATTGATTTTTCGATCCTACCTGAAGCCTCGTAAGTCGTATCCGTTCTTTACAAGGAGGACGCAGCTACTCGTGCGGTTCGATTTTCTCTTCAGTCAAATGCTCGACAATTGCAGCTGCTCGACCAGGCGGGGGGATCATCGTAGCTCCGTGCCGACAGTGATGCGCTCAGGCCTCGACACAATCGCACTATAGGCGACCACAATGCGAATCCTACTGGTCGATCAGGACGCCGCCTTCGTGCGAGCCGCCAAGAAAACCCTGTTCGTTCGCGGTTTTGCCGTGGACCTCATCTCTACTCTTGACGAAGCGGAGACCGCGCTGAGTTGTGCCAGCTATCACATTCTCTTGCTCGAGTTGGCTCTGCCGGACGGAAATGGATTGGACTGGTTGAAACAGTTGAGACGTGAAGGATATTCAATGCCTGCCATGATGATGAGCAGCCTGAGCGATCTTGAGACCAGGATCGCGATATTCAATGGTGGCGCCGACGATTTTCTTCCTAAGCCGGTGTCTATCGATGAGCTTATTGCTCGAATGCGCGCCATTTTGCGACGATCGACGCAATTGACGGCACCCGTGATCACCTTCGGGAACTTACATTTCGATCCTATTGGCCGGCAAGTCTCAGTTGACGGTCGGCCACTCAGAATTGCGCGCCGCGAAGTCTGCATTCTCGAACATCTGCTCAGCCGAGCAGGCCGCACCGTGCCGCGAGCGTTGCTAGAGGAAAGCCTCTATGCGTTTGACGATGAAGTCTCGACCAATGCCTTAGAAGTCGGGATCTATCGATTGCGCACACATTTGAGCAAGTCCGGCACAACGCTACGAATCAAAACCGCGCGCGGCGTCGGCTACGCGCTTGAACTGAAGAACGATCCGCTGCCTTGCCGCCACACTTGAAAACGACGCTCAGTTGAAGTTCCCCCTTGATGTTCGCAGCTGCCGATGGCCGACGGCGGTCACCTCAGCTATTCGCTCGCGCCTTCTGTATGTCGTTTGCTCGCTTCCTCTCGTGCTGCCGCCCACTACCGCAGCTCAGATAAAGCGCGACCCTAATCAGGCGTCGCCACGGTCAACAACTGACAGCCTTAGCGGGGTCTTGAATCTTTCCTCCTCTCAGGGCCAGACGATTCATCTTCCGGCGCCGGCGGCCAGCATATTCGTTGCCGACCCAACGATAGCCGACTACCAGGCCCCATCGAATACAACCATCTTCGTCTTTGGAAAACAGTCGGGACGGACCAGCCTATTTGCTTTGAACGACAATGGAGAAGCGTTAGCCGAGTTACGTGTTGTCGTTACCCAGCCTATCGAGGATTTGCGTGCTGCACTAAAGGCTGAGCTCGGGGACCATCCGATCCAAGTCACCTATACGCCACGCGGCGCAATTCTGAGAGGGACAGCACCAAGTGTCGACGTCGTTGAGCGCGCCAAGAAGATTACCGAGCAATTTCTGGGCGCGGGCGCGCTGGTCGTCAACAACATCCAAGTGGCCGGCTCATTGCAAGTGACGCTTAGCGTGCGCGTGGCGGAAGTCTCGCGCAGCGCCGTGAAGGAGCTTGGCATCAACCTCTCTGCATCGGGCCAAAACGGAGCGGTCATTTTCGGGTTTAGCAGTGGCAAGCCTGGCGGTTCCGGTGCGAGCCGGGGTGGCGGCACGGCAAGTGTCGGAGTCGGCGTTGGCAGCACGAACATCAGTGCTGTACTTGACGCCCTCGCCAACGAGCATCTCGCGTCGGTATTGGCGGAGCCAACTCTTACCGCGATGTCCGGCGAATCAGCAAGCTTCCTGGCAGGCGGCGAATTTCCAATTCCGGTCATGCAGGACAATCGTCAACTCTCAGTTCAATTCCGTCAATTCGGAATCAGTCTGGAGTTCGTTCCGACCGTTCTCAGCAACAATCAGATCAATATCCACGTCAAGCCTGAAGTCAGTGAGTTATCCAAAGAAGGTGAAGTCAATATCAACGGAATGTCTCTGCCTGGCCTCTCCACGCGACGTGCCAGTACTGTTGTCGAGCTTGCCAGCGGTCAGAGCTTTGCAATCGGCGGGCTCATAAGACGCAATTTCAACACCGACATCAGCACGTTTCCCGGGTTAGGCGATGTCCCGATCCTTGGTGCACTGTTTCGGTCCTCCTCATTTCAGAAGCAGGAGACGGAGCTTGTCATCGTCGTTACCCCTTACATCGTGCGGCCAGCATCATCTGCCGCCAAGATAAGCGCGCCGACTGACCGCCTCCGGCCGCCATCAGACGGGGGGCGCATTTTAACGAATACGTTGGCGCGTCCCCCGCGAAGCCGCGAGGCTCCCGCACCGAACCAGACGCGACCGGCGGAGCCGGCTTTGTTATCGAATGAGGACCGCTAATGACCTTGCGAAACCTGGGCCACTTGATTGCCGTAGCGGCAACCGTAGGCGGATGCACACATAATGCTGCGATCTATTCTGAGCCGACTGATCAAGCGATTCAAGTGGAGCAGAAGACCAGTATCTTGCGACTACAGAGCCTTCGTCGCGCCGAGAGGTATGGTCTGCGTAATTTCATTGCGAACGCCAGCCGCGGTCGGCGGGATGCACTCCATCTGGACGTCAGTGGTTCGCCCCGGCTCATTACGCAGGTGGCTCATGAGGCCCGCGAGATGGGCGTTCCCGCCTATAATATTCGCCGGTCCGCTTCCCCCGTAGATCTGCCCAGCCATTTCGGTGTCCAAATCGAGGCGATCATTTACGAAGCACGTCCTCCGCTCTGTCCATCCCTTTCAATCATCGGCCCTTCAGTAGACGACAATTCTTTCAATCCAACGCTCGGCTGTTCGATCCGCAATAACCTCGCGGTCACGGTCAACGATCCCGGCGACTTGCTCGAGAACAGAGCTATCTTGCCAACCAGTGGTGACCGTGCGGTGCTTCCGCTTACCGCACGGGGAGGTCTCGCCGCAGGCAACAAGAGCCACTTGGAAAGTGACACTCATAATCGCATTGCGTCAGAAGCCCAATGAGCACTCTCAATGGCTGAGCGGCAAGAGCATTGGCGATACTCTGGCGGCCAACTTCCGCAGACGCCACGATCTGCTTCCGCCTTTCCAGACGACGTGACTTACAGATCAAGTAGCGACTGGACGTCTTTGACTAACACGCCCGAATGCATCGCATTGCCGCGCCAAGCTAGACCAGGCCAGCGGCAAAGACTGCCTTTGCAACCCCCTCGAAACAGTCCTTCGGAACGGCCTTGCCCATTATTCCCTTTCGGATCAGCTGACGCGCCAAAGCAGGTTCCTGAATAATGCTCAGATGCAGCGCCCTCGCCTGATCAAACAACTGTGAAGCAAGTTCGTCCTCACCGCGGCATACCAAAACCGGCACTCCGGTCTGTCCACGAACGTAGCGCAGTCCAACTAACATCGCGGGGCCCGTCAGTATCAATGTGGCCCGATTGACTCCGAGCGGCGGCTCACTCGCCGATTCCCGACGAAGCCGGCGGTGTTCGCCCTTTACATGTGGGTTGCCTTCCTGCTCCTTAGACTCGCGCTTCGCTTCACTCTCCGTCATGCGCATGTCACGCAAGAATAGCCAGCGCTGAATTAGCAGGTCGGTCAAGCCGCCGATCAGAAACGCCCCAGCAGCAATTTCAATTAAGAATTTGACCTCTTTGAATACAAAGCTGAAACAACCCAAACCGCAGACAGGCAGGTACACCAGCGCCTTCCAACTTGCGAGTGAGGTGAAAAACAGCGTTACGCCGAGAAGGAACACTTTGATCAACGACTTACCAAGCTCGACAAGCGACTTCTGAGAGACAATCCGTTTGAGCCCTTTGATTGGATCCAATTTCTTAAGGCTTGGTTTCAGCGGCTCCACGGAGAACGTCAGCCCACCAGCAGCCAAGACACTGGCTAGAATGCCTGCAGCCACGGCCGCTCCAATGATTGGGGCAACGCTCGTCAACGAAAGTTCGATCAATCCGACCAGTGCCTGCTGGACCGCACTGTTGAAGGGCTGCCCCTGCAGCTTGTCGACGAGCCGCACCCCCTCACGCCATACGCCCTCGATCGCGCCCGCTCGGAAACATAGACAGCCGAATGCGGCGCAAATGCTAAGCGCGCTCACAAAATCGGCGCTGCGCGGGATCTGTCCCTTCTTACGCGCCTGCCGTAGCTTCTTGGGAGTTGGCGGACGCTTCTTCTCTTCGCTCGAGTCGCTCATTTTAGGAACTTCCCGAGCCACTCCAGCACTCCGTAGGACTGGATAATCTCCGTTCCCATGTATTCCATGAGGAAGACGGTGTAACTCACCATGATGATGCCAAAGGCGGCGTTCTTGATGGTGGGGGAGAGGTCGTTCAGCTTAATTTGCGGCGCAAACCGCCCTAGCAACATGAGGGATATCTCAATCAGGAGCAGCAGAGCCAGCACGGGTCCGGAAAATAGCAGGGCCGTGTGCATGATATGATCGAGAAGCGCTACAACTTCCATTGCCCCTTGCATTGTCAGAGGAGGTAGTAGCCGGTACACGGGCCAGATCAGATAGCTGCCATACAGGCACCGAACCATCGTCTGTAGACCTCCAGACGCAACGAAAATAGTAACCCCAGCAGTTCCGAGAAAGAGACCCGTGGCGGAGGCCTGGCTGCGCGTCGCAGGATCGTCCAACTGGCTTGAAACGCTCCGTTGCGTGTCAATGATGTCGCCAACTGCCTGGATGCTCCATAGCGGTATACTTAGGAACATCCCGAACAGCAGGCCGACGAATATCTCTTTGAGACCGAGGAACGCGACCGCGGCCAGACGGGTGGCCGGATCTAGAGTCTGCAGACCGGCCTTGACATGCGCAAGGCATGGCAGTCCAATCACGATCGTCAAGCTTGTGCGGATCATCCCGCTAATCTGCGGCCGCGTGAATACGGGAAGCACCAACATAATGCCTAAGGCCCGCGCAGCGCTAAGGCCCGCTGCAACGACGAACTCGACAGCACTCTGAATTAGAGCTTGCGCCTCGGTGGGTGACAAAGCATGCATTCGCGGCGCTCGTTGTTCGCCTCAGCTAATCTAACCGGTTCCGCTCGCCGTGCCTTAATGTTTGACGCCAAGGCCGCAAATAGTCGGCGGTGTTCGTTCTAATAGCGCTCAACGAGAGCACCAGCCGCACTGCGAGCCCGCAGGGTAGGCCGTCGATCCCCATACTCTCATGCTCGCTCGACAAACTGGCCAGCCACTTTGGTAATTCACCGGTGATGTCGATGGGCGGTTTTGTCCTCACAAACTCGGCCTTCGGTTCCTCACTAATACCTCGATGTGAGAGAGGGGAACTCCGTGAAGATATGTTTGGCCTGTTCGATAAGCGGCGCACTCAGCACCCGAGAAAACAGAACGAGCACGGCGACGACGACGAGGAGCCTCACGGTTAGGGGCAAGGTTTGATCCTGGAGCTGCGTTGCCGCCTGTATTATGCCAACACCCAAGCCGGCCACGAGAGCTGCTAGGAGCGGTGGCAGAACCCACATCATGAAGAGGACGAGCGATCGGGTCAAATGCGTGAGGATGCTGGTCTCGTCCATATTAACCTCCGGCCGTGGCGTAACTTAACACCAACCCGTGCATGAGCCGCGACCATCCGTCGATCGTGACGAACAGAAAGAGCTTAAAAGGAACAGATATCATTGTGGGCGATACCATTGACATGCCCATGGCCATCAGAATCGTCGTTACAATCAGATCAATCGTGATGAATGGAAGATAGAGAAGGAAGCCGATTTCAAAGGCACGCTTTAATTCCGAGATCAGAAAGGACGGTACAAGAATCGCAAAATCATCCGCTGTAGCGTTTGCCCGCATCTCCTCTGACCAAACATGTTCTGTGGATGACAGGAAGAACGTGCGCTGCTCCTCACTGCTGAACTTTTTCAGGTGAGCGCGCAGCGGCTCGCTTCCCTCCTTAGCGGCTGTCGCCCAGTCATCGAGCGTTTGGTAGTGAAGTTGCGGGGCGGTAACGTGGTTGTAGATCTGCTCCAGCACTGGAGCACCAATGAAGACCGTAAGGATCAATGCAGCGCCATACAGAACGATGTTCGGGGGTATGGATTGGGTTCCGAGCGCGTTGCGCACGAGGAAGAGAACGACGGAAACTTTTATGAATGCCGTCGTCGTGACAACTGCGAACGCCAGCAGACCGAGACCGACCGTCGCTGCAAGAAGTGCAGGAATGCCTGGCTGAATGTCAGTCATTGACCGCCAACCCACCACGTAGCCTGATGGCCAGTTCCTCCCCGACACGCACGATGTCGCCGTGGCCGATCAATCGACCATTGGCAACAATGTCAACCGGACGGTCAACGGGACGGCCAAGTTCAAAGACATGCCCTTCGTTGACGCTCCTCAACGTACCCAGCGGGATAGGCCAACGGCCGCATTCGAACACGAGCGTAATCTCAATGCTGTCGATGTCGGTTTCCGAGGGCAGGGTCGATGGCTGGGTTTGGGGTCGTGTTGTCATATATGCACTCTTGAGAGGGTGGGGTTGCAGGCGGAAGGGTCCCCGCAAGATTAGTCTGTCGCCAGCAATCTCCGCCGGCGCCCACAATTTGTCCGCAGTCAGGATGACCTGACCGCTCGCAAAGGGAATGACGTCCGGCAACAGCGCATCGCCAGTTTGTGCTTGGCGAAGAAGCCCGACGGACACGCGCAGCGAGCTAATCTCGCTGGCAACCATGATGGGCAACTCCGGGGAAAGCTTGCGCATTTCTCGGGGCAATTGGCCAAGCATCTCGCCTAACTTACAGAAGGCAGCCGGAACCGGACCCTCAAGAGACGAGAATAGGAACAGCCGCGCCTTGCCCACGAGCGCCCCGTAGACGATGTCGAGTTCCAGATAAGGACCTTCCATCGTTGCTTCGTCGATGCGGATAATTTGCAAATCCTGCGCTAGCAGATGCTCTACTCGAGTGAACCATGGTTCAAGCGCAAGTTCGAGGACGAAAGAGCGGGCTGGGTCCGAAGGTAACGTAAGGCCATGCTGCACTGTCGAAATCAATGCCTCCGCCAACTGGCGCGGCACCGACAAGACGGCCATTTCGGCTCCGACGCGAAATACACAATCAAGCATCGGCGCGGTCGATTGCTGCGCCTGCCACACAAGCCGGTTAATACATATCGAGACCGGCGTATCGCCAAGGCGGCTCTTCAGAACCGTTCGCCGGGGGGCCATCAAATTGAGGCACGAGACCGCGCTATGCGACAATCTTAGCCGCGGCACGAATCGTGCCGGTTCACCGACCGCATTTTCCGCGCTCATGTTCACGGGGTCGGCAGTTCGCGCCGACATAAGAGAAGCAGCCATTAAATCAAAACGCCAATTGCCTGGCTTCGCGAGCCACTCTGATACCGGAGCAAGACCTCATCGTCCGTTTCGATTTGAGCTGCACACTCCGAGCAAGCGTTGGTCGAGCGCTGCACATCGCACTCAATCTGCTGCCATTTCTGGCTCGCCGCCGAACGCTTGGCCCACACGACCCGCGCCTCAACAACCGCCGCCTGGGCCTGCTGTTGAGCGATGCGCGCTTGCTCAAGCACCTGGCGTGCAGTTGCGATCTCAGCTGTGAGGCGTCCAATGACGAGATGAAGCCTACGGTCGAGTTCGGTGACGCACATCCTGTTAGACGATGCGAGTTCTAAATAAAGTTCAGCTTCGAGGCTTGCGCGGCGTTTCTCGGCGCTGGCGGCATTCTTGGAAGCTTTCTCCATCGCTTTAACCGCAATTTGGCGTTCGGCTTGCGTATTGGATAATTGACGAAGCGCACTTCGCTCCCTCATGTCCTTCACCAGCCGCAATTTCGACGCTTGGCTGGGATTCAGTCGGTAAGACGCGACATCCACGTGATGGCCTCCTCAAAGCTGGACGGTTCATCCTGCCCCTGGCGCAAGAAATTCCGCAAGTCCTCGATCGACGCGATTGCTCGGTCGGTCAGCGGATCGCCCCCTGGCTTGTACTCACCGACCTTGATCAAAAATTCGGCCTCATCATAGCGCGAAAGAAGATCTCGAAAGAAAGAGGCGGCCTTTCGATGTGACACAGAGACGACCGCATCCATCACGCGACTTCGGCTCGACAACACGTCGATGGCCGGAAAATGCTCTCGCGATGCGAGCGCGCGTGAGAGAATGATATGACCATCGAGAATACCGCGCGACTCTTCGGCGATTGGATCGCCTGTCCCGTCACCTTCGACAAGTACGGTATAGAAGGCCGTGATCGAGCCCTGCTCGCCCATACCGGCACGTTCCAACAGAGCCGGCAGCAGCGCAAAGACGGAGGGAGGAAAGCCTCGCCGCGTCGGAGGTTCTCCCGCGGCTAGGCCGATTTCACGCATCGCGCGGCTGAAGCGCGTCAACGAATCCATCATGAGAACGACCCGCTGTCCCTGATCACGAAAGTACTCGGCGAGTGCCGTCGCCGTATGAGCACATTGCGCGCGCTCCATTGCCGACCGGTCGGAGGTCTCAACGACAGCGATCGTCCGATCGATGGCATTGCCAATATGGCGCTCGATGAATTCACGCACCTCACGTCCGCGCTCTCCTATAAGCGCAACGACGGTGACCTCAGCGTCCGCGCCTTTAACAATCTGCGACATCAGCGTCGACTTGCCGCAACCAGCGTCTCCATAGATTCCGATCCGTTGGCCTTCGCCACACGTCAGAAGTCCGTCGAGCACGCGGACGCCGAGCGGAAAAGGCTGCTCGATCCCCCGCCGCCTCATTGGGTTGGGTGCCCTGCCGCGTAGGGGACGAGTGTGGGTCGTCTTTATTGGCCCCTTCCCGTCGAGCGGACGGCCGAAGCTATCGATGACGCGGCCCAGCAAATCGGCACCGACCGCAACTTCCTGCATTCGCCCGGTCGGAACCACTTCCGCACGGCTAGACATGCCTACCATGTCGCCGATTGGCGTGAGCAATACTCCATCCGGCAGCAGACCGACCACCTCCGCATCAAGTGACCATCCCGTACTGTGATCCTGCAATAGGCACAGCTCCCCAACGTGGGCCCCGGGCAGCACGGCATGGACCAAGGTGCCGACGGCTCGGGTGACTCGTCCGCGCACAGCACGCGTATCGACATGCTTTGCCGTAGATTTCAGAGATGATAATGCTGCGTGCACCGCGCCTTCAGCAGCCGCATTGCCATAGCTTGGCCTTTGGGAAGTCATTGTTCGTCCTCCTGAACAGGCGGAGCAAGGGCGAGGCGCAGTGTGCGGAGCTGCGCGGCAAGTCCTAGATCGACATTACCAAACTCACTCCACAAAACGCATTGGTCCGGCGTTAGAGCCGGGTCCGGATCAATTCTGACCTTCGGACGCCCATGCGTTCCATGGAATGACGCGAACTCGCATGTCATGGCATCGACGTTCACAGGAGACACATGAAGGCGCAATTCCGCACCGCCATATCTTTGCTCGATAGCGTGACGAACCGACCTCACTAACATCTCGCCCGGATCGAACGAGCCCACCAAGTCGTTCAGGACCTCAATGACAAGTTGTGGCAGCTCCTGTTCCAGCACGGCTTTTCGCCGCGCCAGCTCAGAAGCAGCTCGAGCAACCAGCCGCGCCATTTCGTCCGAGCCTGTCTTCAGGCCTTCGGAGTGCCCGCGCGCCTGCTCGCGATGATAAGCGTTCCTTGCCCAGTTGCGAACCTGCTGTAGATACCGCTGAGCTAGCGCGCGCGTCTGTACCACATCGCACCAGATCCCAAGTTCCGAGGCTGGTATGACTGGACCCACCGGACGTATCTGCGGGCGTTCTGGCAATGCTGGCTCACCCGCGGTCATGCCGGCCGTGTCTCTGCGGCCAAATGGGTCATCACCAAAGACATCAATTGGCCCGCGGCTTTGTGATGTTCGGCGGCTGGACTCTCCGCGGCAGTCCCGACAGGCAAGCAGAGAAGCACGCGCGTACGGTCGAGTTCTGAGGCTCGCTTGAGGAAAGCGCCAAGGCAGGCATATCCGTCATGTGCAATCCGCTGCGAAAGTTGCTCCGGATCGACAATCAATTGGGTTTCGACGGCGCTGGATACATGTCGGATAGCGAAAGCATGTGCTTCCGCACCAATATTTCCGATCAGTGGAGCAAGATCATGCTTTGACACCAGCTTCAGTACCGAACGGGCATGCCAAATGCCGCCAGCGAGCAATGCCGCACGATGCGGATCATGCCCAAGCAAAGCGCCCCTTCCCCAGCTACTTCCCTTCAAGACCAGTTCACTGCCTAGGAGCAGTTCGACTAGTCTTTCCTGTAGTCTGGGAGTTTTCTGCAGTTGCAGCACTGTAGACGCCGCCAGCGACGCATCAAGACGTTCAGCAAAACGGCTTGGATGGATTATCGCAGCAAGCTCCCGCGGCCGACCGGAATGTTGGTTGAGCAAATGATTTGGTTCGTTGGATGTCATCGTTGCGGACATTGCATTCGGCCTATCTCGCATCGGAGTTCCGCTTTTTGCCAGCGGCTAGGACGGCGGGCATACTCGCCGCTGTGTCAATATTCGGCACTTTCCGCCAGAATTGACCTAGCTGGCGCACACGTGTGCTCAGCAGCACGTAAGATAGAATGCCGACCGCGGCGCCGACACCCCCGACCACGATCGCAAGAAAGGTGGCTGACGTGAACTTGGTCGGGTGGATCGAAGCAGCTGCTGGTGCAGAGAACATCTCATGCTGCGCTCGCTCAACCGGCACGAAAACGACGGCCACCTTGTCGTATGATAGTCCTTCAATGCCATTGGCGACGAGCATCTTGATTTGGGGCAACAAGGCTGAGAGGTTCGCATTGGAACCATGTCGAATGAAGACCGACGCCGAGGACGGGGTCGCATCCTGTCGCAAAAGGTCGTTCTTCGGCAAGACAACATGAACCCGGGCGGAGAGAACCCCATCGATATCATTGATTGTGCGCGACAATTCTTCGCTTAGGGCATAAACGTAACGAGCGCGCTCCTCAACTGGGGACGCAACCAGGCCGGATCCCTTGAACACCTCCCCAAGATTCTTAAACACCTGGCGCGGCAAGCCCTGGCCATTCAGCAGTTCTATCGAAACGGCCAATTGCTTTTCTTCGACCTGAATCGTGCTGCTACCGTCCTTAGCGACAACACGGACTGCATCGACACCCTTACTAAGGAGAAGGGCAAGCATCTCGTTGGCTTCACGCTCCTGAACTTTCGTATAGAGATCGGCCTTGCAGCCGGCTAGCAACAGCACAAGCGGCAATAGGAGAACGGCATGCACCTGCCTTCCAGAAGTCGCGCCGCGACCGATCTTTCTTTGCGCGAAAAGAACCATCAACCGCCGCTCAGCCCGCTGATAGCAGCTTATTCAGAGATGAACCGACGGCGCCAGCACTCTTGGAGATGAGCGAAACCTGAATGACGCCGTTGTAAACATCCCGCAGATTCTGCAACGTCGACTCGAAATTGTCGGCACCTTCTGGTTTTCCGATAACATGGACATCGACTCCGTCCAAGCGCGAGATAGGCCGCGCGGCGGGCCCAAGCTGGACGCTCTTCGAAGGGCCCGGCTCGCCGATCGAAGGGAGTCCGGTCGAAGGATATGGTTTGCCTAAGTGCGCTCCAAAAAGATTCTGCAGAATGCGATCGCCCAGTGGACCTGTCTGCGCGACTGCACGCTGAACCTCCGGTACAGGTGGCGCCAACGCGCTGTCGGCCACCAAAGAGGCGGCGCCTTGTTTCGATGCCGCCTTTGCAAGATGCTCATGAAAGTTGCCCGGCGCCGATGAACACCCCTCGGTGAGACACTCGCCGAGGTTGGCAGAGATCGGCATCGCGCCAAACATCACGGAAGGAATCATTGCTCTCGCGTCTATTAGCTGTCGTTGCCGGGAACGGCTCGGCACCCTAGCGAGCCGAGCTGACCAAAACCTGACGTGGATCAAGAGCTACGTCATCCAAAAATCACGATTGGCTTCCAATTTGCGACGAAGTTCGTCTTCCAACTTTGGAAGAGTACCAGCGCATGACCGCCTGGAATACTCAACCACACCACGAGGCTGCACACGTTGAAGAACATTCTAATTGTTGGTGTTTTCATCTCCTTGAGCGCGGTTAGGGCGCTCGGCGCCACTCTAGAGCTGCCATCCACGCCTTATACTTACACAGTTCTGGATCAGGATCTCGCGGCCGCACTGCAGGAGTTCGGCAACAATTTGAATATTCGAATCAATGTCAGCACCCATGTAAAGGGGCGGATTCGCGGGCGCATGCCGGATCTCGCGCCGCGAGATTTCCTCGAACGCGTGACCACTCTTTATAATCTTCAGTGGTACTATGACGGGCTGGTGCTGTACGTATCCGACGCGCACGAGGCGGAAAGTCGCCTGCTTGTCTTAAACCCGGTCACTTTCGATGCATTCAAGGCGGCACTCGATGCACTCAAAATTTCCGATGAACGCTACGTCGTGAGAGCCGCACCGGAAGATGGACTGGTCTTCGCTTCTGGTCCGCCTCGCTTCATCGCGCTCGTCGACCAAATGCTCAACGGCCTAGTGGCGGAGGCCCAGGCGCGACGAACTCTTACGACAACCGCAAAGCCGGCGCCCGCGTCGGTCTTGATGTTGTTTCGGGGCTCCTCAAGTACGGTTATTCGTGATGGACGACCGGAGGGACCTGTTTTGCCCGAGGCGACGCATCAAGATAACGTGGCTCACGCGCCCGGCCCAAGCCAGAGATGAATTGGACAGCAAAAGTCGCTTACAACGGCGCTCAATGCGGTCGCGGCTTTCTTTGTGAGCATGTTGAAAGCTGATGCTGTCGGCATGAGAGCCCGAGACCTAGACGGTGATGCCTTCAACTGGAAAGGTGGGCAGCATCATTCTTGCGCTGGCTACGGCTTTAGCTCCACTCAACGATCGACGATCTCAACCGTTTGAGTACATTTGCCGGCAAACGGTGACTGATCCCATAATGCTTCATGGCGCTGACGGAGCAGACGCTAACCCTCTCGTAACGGGCCGTAAGCGCGCCCACTCGCCATCGCCAGACGACGCGGCAGTATCATTTAATTTTGTTGCACGAACCCGCGCCGATCTTCCGCGGATTGCAGGCCCGAGTTCCCATTTTTGCCATCTGCCGCGTGAGGACGCGACGGAGTGGCAGACACTTTTGGGGGGATGCGGGTATTGCGCAACACCGCATTCATGTCCGTTCGCGCATTCCGCTGAGCGCCGTCAGCTTCTCGAAAGCTAACTCCCGCTACTATAAAAGGGGGTGAATATCTAGCAGGCAATGAGCCTGTTGATCGGGACCTGAGCACTGGACGCTCACTCAGCCGCCGGGAGCAGCCGCCAGGAGTTGTTGGATCTGCCCATCAACACTTGGTGTTCGTCGCGAACTCGGGCTGCACGGTGTGACAGGACGGTGGCGCAATCTCACAGCACAGGATGTATAATGTCAGTCAACAACCTATCCCTCGCCGCCAACTCGAACGTGGCTTTGTCCGGGCTTGCCCCCGGGCTCACTCCGGCGCAAGAGCTGTCAAGTTTCGAGGCGGTGCTTGCGAGCTACGCCTTAAATGACACGACCGGCGATCATTCCGCACCACAGGATTCGGCCTCGGAGTCGACTAAGAACCTGACGGAGGAGCTCATACAGCTGACGGGGAATATCGTGCCACCCGACGTTAGGGCTGCATTGGACGCAGAAGCGTATAGCCAGCCCCCGCAGTCAACCTCTGCTGCGGCCTCCACTGCGATTGCAGCGGCGCCAGTACCCAGCTCACGGATTACATGGAACAGTGGCACTCTGACTGACACCGAGTTGCAGATTGTGTCGGTGCTGAACCGTCATAAAGATAAATGCCCCCTAGATTGGAAGTCGCTCGTAGATTTGGCGACGGACCCCTCCACACCGCCGGATCTGAAGACGGCGATCGAAGCATTGCAGCAGGATCCGGAGCTCTTCTATGCGATAGGCTCACAAGGCGATGGCCGCTGCGGGGGGACAATCAAGGCAGGAGATCTCTCCGGCTTCTCCGATCATCACTCACAAGTGGCTGCATTCCAGGAGCAGCAGGCGCGGCGCTACGAGCATAACTACGTTCCGTCGGACGGCACCGGAAACGGCCAGCCCTGCGTTATGACCCAGACCGACGCACTGCGTGAGCTCTATCGCTATTCTGATAATTTGCCCAAGAACCTGAGCCTCGCGGATTTCAGGCAGATCGTTGATGGCGAGGCTAAAACGGGTAAATGCCCACCTCAGGTTCTCGCAGCCGCGAGATACTTCCTCAATCATCCAGAGGAATGGAAACAGTTGTATGGCGGCTCGGTAGATAAGGTCCACAAAGAGGACTTCTTGCAGATGGCTTCGTCATCGATGAACCTCACGCATGCCGAGTTGGATACGCTAGGTACGATCAATAAGAACCAAGCGGCTTTTTTCGGGAAGGGTGACCTGACCCGGGAGACGCTCACTAGTATGGTCGATGACAAGAGTCTCGCCCCGGACGTGCGAAAGGCGGCCTCCCAGCTGTTGTCGGATCCTCTCTTGTTCGGATTGCTGAACAACTCGATCACAGGCTACAAGACCCACCACAAGTTCTTCGACTTCGGCGGCGGCCATACGGTCGATTCCGGCAACATCAGCAGTAACGATTTCACCCATTTCTTCAGCAACATGTCCGGCGCGAACCGCACCGCTCACCAATTGAAGCAGCACGCTGTTCAGCCGGCTGCCGACCAGGCGGCCGTCAAGGACATGATGACGGGCGTGGCGGACCAGCCGGACGTCAAGTCACCCAAGAAAAACGGAGGTGCCTTCATGCACGCCTTTGATGAAGTGCTCAAGGTGGGCTCCAACGTGCTTGACTGGGCTGCGACGGCAGTTGGTGTACTCGGCTTCATTCCAGGTTTGGGGGAATTGACCGATCTCGCGTCAATGATACTCGAGAGCGAGGCGCAAGCAGCAAATCTTCTGCACACAGCCATCACAGGCGGCAACATAAAGCAGGCGCTGGAAGAAGCGGGACTCAATCTTGCGGCACAGGCGGTGGGTTGTATCGGCGGCCCGGAGGTCAAACTAGCCATGCGCGAAGGCTTGACGAAGCAGGCAATTCAAGAAGCCGCGACGGCCGGCGTCAACCTTCCGGTCTCGATGGCACAATCTTACGCGGAGGACTATTTGAACTCCCTAAAGGAGCGGATTGAGTCCGCGGACATGCAAGCTGCAGGCGTTTACAGCTAGTCAGAGTGACTTGGGGCTCTCGGCTCACAACTGCGTGGCTAGACGAGCTTGCGCAGCCCTCGTGCGGTTGGGTCTCCACTCCAAACCGGTAGGGGCTCGCAAGCTTTGCCAGCATGTTCGAGCTCCTTACCCACATCCGACGACTTTGCTTCGCCGGTTTTCACCATGGCCCGCTTTATGTTTGGCTGGACTCGACCGGTGCTTCGAGAGCAGCCCCAAATGCGGCACGTCGTCGCAACAGTTCGATAGGCGGCCGTCCGGTTCCAACAGCCGACGCTGAACTTGTCGACTTTCTTAACACCGGGACAGAACGAGATGATGTCGACGAGAAGGCACACGCCGCACTGAGATGCGCAATAGGGCAGAACGAATGAGACCAAGGGCGACCGCTCGAGGCTTGCCCTTTGCCCGCTCAGCGGGAAAGTGCTCGATGACGCTGAGGGCTTAGCAGACTTGGCGGATTTGCCTTGACGCTCTAATCGCTTCAGCACGCTTAACATTCCAGGTCGTGTTTGATCCGATCTAGGCACATCGCCGCCTGCGCTTGGCAGGGAGAAATGTCTTAATGCCTTACCTGATGGAGATGCCGCCGGCGACGGCGAGCGGGACGTTATAGCATCTCGGCCTCAAAGCCTGATGATCAACGAGACCGCCCGATCAACCGGCTTCATAACATGATCGTCTTTCTTGGTGCCAACTGTCTGATCTCCACACGTGGCCGATGCACCAATCACGTCGAATTCGTTAATCCGCCAAAACCGGTTGAATTTCTGAGATCCGTCAGCTTGTCGAAAGCTAATGCTCGCACAGTGAGGAAAGCCACGACGGCATGACCACCTTGACATAGGAGACGCCTTTAATGCGCATTCCGAGTTCAAGCGCCACTGCGCGCGTTGCTCCTGACTTCCATGCTGCTCGTGGTGACAAGAACGGCTCCCGCACACCCGACGACAATGACAATCATGGTCAATCGCCTGGTACAAGCAGCGCTGGAAATGGCACGTCAACTCCGGACAGTAGCTCGCAAGAGGCCGCGTTGCGCCAAGCATTCAACGCCGCTCTCGGAGCCGCGGCTGTCCAAATGGCAAGTAATGCAATGGCTCGTTTCCATGAGGCCATTAGCGAGGAGGATTCCTGACGCCGGATGTTGCGGCGTCGGGAAATAGGAGCCGCCAGGAGCGGCGACACCCGAACACACAGGAGAACAATATGCCTTCTAAAATTGGTGCGACTACTGCCTCGGTCGCAGGGGGGGCCGCTGGCACCGCTACGGCCGCAGTTGGTGCTGCAGCTGCTGAAGTCACCGGAGACGCCGCTTGGCACGCCCAAATCGCCGCTCTGACTGCTGAAACCACCAAAGCGACTGAGAGGGATGTGCAACTTCGCATCGTTTCAACAGAGCTCACGACGATCAAGAAGGTCGCCGACGAGCGGGTGCAGTAACGGAGGAGGTGGGACGACGTCGTCGTTCCACCTTTCTTCGCCTGCGTAAGCTGCAAAGCTCGCAACGAGCCGTACGGCTCTCTCGCTGTTCAGGAGACCGTCGACCGTGAATGAACCACACTCCCTGCATTTCGAGGTGCTGTCGGGGCTTTACTCCGGGCTGACCGGCAAATTGGGCTTTGGATCGAGCCTGATTGGTAGCGACCTGGATGCTGACTTGGTTTTCATCGAACAAGGGCTCGAACGTCATCACTTTCGTATCACCCCCCATCACAATTCGATTGAAATCGAGCCTCTTGCGCCGCAAGTAAGGATAGAGGGACAACGGGCACTTCTCCCGAACGAGCGCGTTGCTGTTTCTCTTCCCGCCGTCATCCATGCGGGCGAGATGTCCATCCGTTGTTCCATAGAGGATTCCAAACAAGCTGGCTCCATCAGCCGCTGGCTCGGATCGACCGCGGTACTCGCCTCTGTCCTGATCAGTTCCGTCGCGGTCGGCGCCGTCTCAACGAGTTTCGTCGAGACGGACAGCGCTGTTGACGTGAACGCCGACTTGCACCGTAACGTCGACGTTGCACCTAAGCTGGCGCCCAACGCTCCTGATGCTCCGACCGCCGAAGCAGCTGCCACACGGCTGCAAGAGGAAGTTGATCGAGCGGGCCTTTTTGATATCAAAGTCCGATCTGAGCCGGGTGTTGTCGCTGCTGACGGTACCGTAACGCGCGCTTCTCTCCCAAAGTGGCGGGAAGTTCAAGAATGGTTCGATCGCGATCGAAAGGACGCATATGTTCTCGTCAATGCAGTCGCCATCAGGGAGGAGAAGACGCCGTCCTCGATTTCCGTCGAAGCCGTTTGGCGAGGAAGTGAGCCATATCTGGTCATCGCTGGTCAAAAGTATTTCGTGGGCGCGCTGTTGAATAACGGATGGACCGTCAATGGGATTGAGGAACGACGTCTGCTGCTGAG
The DNA here is from genome assembly GCF_030435535.1 of Bradyrhizobium sp. WYCCWR 13022. Lineage (NCBI taxonomy): Bacteria > Pseudomonadati > Pseudomonadota > Alphaproteobacteria > Hyphomicrobiales > Nitrobacteraceae > Bradyrhizobium > Bradyrhizobium sp. WYCCWR 13022. The sequence continues at coordinate 11,632 of NZ_JAUIZJ010000009.1, read as the reverse complement.
CAGGAACGGCCGGCTTGTTGCCCTCCCCTATTAGAGTTTCAGCCCGCGAATAAGGAGGAAAGACTCATGACTAGGCTGTCTGAGCATTCGCTTGAGCCCGGCGCCTCTTTTGAGGAGCTCAAGGTCGACGACAACCCACCTGCTATTACGCCGGCGACTGCTAGAGCCACGGAATCCGCAATCGAGAGAACTCATGCAAATGGTGGCAAGAGCTTCGCGATTTTCCAGGATGATCCCCCGCAAGATCTGCCTGTTGTCTCCGCGATCGTAACCGCACTGGACCTTACCTCTATTGATCCCGTTTCGCGCGTCAATGTCAACGAGGCGCGCGGCGAGATTGGTGAGATCAAGCCAGGCTCAGAACTTGCTTGGCTTAATGGTCCCAGTCTCGCGGACAACCTGCTCTCCTTTGTCACGCCGCGCCTATTTCATTCGCATGTTTTGCGCCCAGAGAAGCAGGGCATTCTTCTCGAGCGTTTGGCCGATACGCTCTCGGCCGCGCCAGAGAGTTCGGTGTCTCGTGAAGACCTCGCGATTGTGCAGTTGGAGCTGCGACGGTTAATTCTGCTCCGGCAGAATGACAACGGTTTAATCAAAGGCTAGCAATGGCCGCGCCTGACGGAGAGCAACACCTCACACCTGCTCCGCCGCCACACTTATCACGTGCCGGTGAGGTTTTGCACATCACAAGAAGGGAGCGTGATTTGCTCTGCGCGCTTTCGTATGTCCATCTTGCCTGCGGTCAGAGCGCACAGAGCCTGGCTCTGTTGCAAATCGTAGCTCACGAACATTCTTACGACGTCGAGCTGCTCCGCATTCTGGTCTACGCTCTGATCTCGGAGGGCCACGGTGACGACGCATTGGCGGCACTGGACAGGTTAGACAAGCTTGACGACGACCCGTCTTCGCGCCTGCCTTTGATGGTCTTGCGCAGTCATGCGCTTCGTCAGGCCGGCCGCATGGCCGAGGCACGCGCACTCTTCAAGAGCTATGTTTCATTGCGGAGCGCTGCTCCAATCAAACAATAACAGGCTTCTCATGGCCAATACCCTGCATAGTCTCATCGTGCGCGCACCAGCTAACCCAGATTTGATGGTCGCGTTGATGCTTCTTCTGGCGATCGGAATGATGATCATGCCGATCCCGATCGTATTGATCGACATGCTGATCGGCTTCAACCTCGGCTTTGCCATACTGCTGCTGATGGTGGCCCTGTATCTCAAGACGCCGCTTGACTTTTCGTCCTTGCCAGGCGTCATCCTGATCTCGACCGTCTTTCGCCTAGCGCTTACCGTCGCGACGACGCGGTTGATTCTTGCGGAGGGGGATGCCGGCAGCATCATACATACATTCGGCGATTTCGTTATATCCGGCAATATCGCTGTTGGCATCGTCATATTCCTCATTGTGACCATGGTGCAATTCATGGTTCTCGCCAAAGGCGCAGAACGGGTCGCAGAAGTGTCGGCGCGTTTCACGCTCGACGCGCTTCCGGGCAAGCAGATGGCAATCGACGCGGAACTGCGCAACGGGCACATCGATCAGAACGAATCTCGCCGTCGGCGAGCGGCGCTGGAGCAAGAGAGCCAACTTCACGGCGCTATGGATGGCGCTATGAAATTTGTGAAGGGCGACGCCATCGCCGGGCTCATAGTTATCTGCATTAACATGCTGGGCGGCATCACAATCGGCTTGCTCTCCAAGGGCATGCCCCTGGAGGAGACGCTGCATCAATATACGATCCTCACCATAGGTGATGCGCTAATTTCGCAGATCCCGGCTCTGCTGCTGTCAATTACGGCTGCAACCATTGTCACTCGTGTCAATGGTCCTTTGCAGCTCAATCTGGGTGGCGATATTGTCAGCCAACTGACGGCCAGCACGCAAGCGCTGCGGTTGGCCGCCGGCGTCCTGATTGTGATGGGGCTCGTACCGGGTTTCCCTTTGCCTCCGTTCATCATGCTGGCCGTACTCTTCGGCGCGGCGAGCTTTGTCAATGTTGGCGTGCAGCGCGCCAAGAACGCCGCCAAGACGGAGGTCAGTAGCGCCGGTACGCCTCAAGCTCCATCGCAGGGTCAGAAACAGACCTTGCCTGCAGAGGCCCTTCCAATCGCGCTGTTCCTCGCACCAAACCTTGCAGGTGCAATCGACAAAGAGGAACTCGAGCAGGCAATCGTGCGAATATCGACACTGGTCTCATCTGATCTTGGTATCACAATTCCGCGCATACCAACCAAGATAGACCAGCTTTTACCTGAATCGCAATTCAGGGTAGACGTTGAGGGAGTGCCCGTTGGGCGAGATTTTGTGGATCCGACGCAACTCATGCTCAACGACGACGTAGCGAATATTGAATTGAGCGGTATCCCCTTTCGGCAAGACGTAGAGACAAATCGGATTTGGATCGAACAACTTCATGCGCCGGCTCTCAAAGCAGCCGGGATAGGGTATCACCGTCCGAGCGAAGTCGTCGCCTTGCGCGTCCAGTCGACATTGATGCGCTATGCACAGCGCCTGGTGGGCATTCAGGAGACCCGACAATTGCTGGGCCGAATGGAGCAGGAATATGCCGATCTGGTGAAGGAGGTGCTGCGCACGATGCCGGTTCCCCGGATCGCCGATGTCCTGCGCCGCTTACTGGACGAGGGCATCCCAATTCGCAACACTCGCTTGGTCCTGGAGGTGTTGGCAGAATGGAGTGAGCGCGAACAAAATGTTGTGTTGCTTACCGAATATGTTCGCTCCGGTCTGAAACGGCAGATCTGTCATCGCTATGCCAACGCCCACCGTGTCGTGGCAGCCTTTATCGTAGAGCGCCACACCGAGGATATCGTGCGCGGTGCGGTGCGCGACACCGCCGTGGGTCCTTATCTCGTTTTGGACGATTGCGATAGCGAGATGCTGCTTTCGCAGTTTCGCAAGATCCATTCGAGCATCGCACGCGGTCAGAGCCAACCCGTCATTCTGGGTTCGATGGATATCCGGCGTTTCGTCCGGGGTTTTCTCACCCGCAACGGGATCGACCTTCCTGTTCTTTCGTATCAGGATCTCGCTGCGGATTTTACGGTTCAGCCGATTGGATCCGTCAAGCTAGAGGCTTCACAACATAAGACTTCCCCAGGAGAGCGTCGTGACCCGATCGCCGCAACCAGCTAACAAAGGCACAGCAGTGGTCGTGAGATAGCAGTTGAATTTATGTAAAATGAATGTCTGGCGGCGGTTGTTCTCACTTGATCCGAAGTTATACTCAGCCATCCTCGCTCCGCTTGCCATTCTGCTACTCGGAGGCTGCGCGAGCTCGCCTAAGCCCAGTCCTTCATCGCAGCAAGAGACCGCTCCAGAACGCTAGGCGACAAGGATATCGATCCTGCTATGCGCGACCGCATTGCCTACGCTCTCCAAGCGGACGCTGACGAGGAGACTTTTCGCGAAACGTTGAAACAACAACCGGGCAAGGTCAATGCGGCGATTCCTCTGGCGCGTGCCCTGCTGGTGCGCAAGCGCCCGGATGAGGCGCTTGATGTCCTCGACAAGGTCTTGCTCGCGGTCCCTGCAGACCTGCGCGCCCTGAATTGCGAAGGGAGTTGTGCTTGACAGTGAAGGACGTCACCGTGAAGCACAAGCGCTATATCGGCAAGCTCTCGCAACGACCCTCGATAATCCGATGCTGCGCAACAACTTAAAGCTGTCGCTCGTACTTAATGAGAAGGCCAAAACAGGAAGCGCGAGCCTACAGCAGTTTTAGCCGCCCATCAGGGGGCGCAATCTCGCTAGCGCCGTTGCTCGCTAACGATACATTTCCTGCAGGGTTTGGTAGGTTGAGCACGGCTCAGCCTGCATCCGCTGGGGTCCTTTTTCGGCTAACGGGTTAGTCGCGAGTCAATGTGCAGATGCTCTCTTATCCCCGAGGCTTGGGATTGCGTGTGCTGGTTCTGACACTCATGTCTGTCTTCCAGCGACCTAGTGTATGCGATGGAGAGAGCATTTGCTGGTTTTTCTCTACAGCAACGCCGAAGAAACATTACGCACGACGCAAGCAATTCGCATTGCTTGTCGCACCGGCCGCCGACGAACAACTTGATGGTATGCTCAGCACGAGGTGGCTCGACATCTCTCCAGATTTGGCGTCTTCGATCGAAACGGCCGAAGACACACCATCAGATTCGCTCCTCAAACGGAAATCACTTTGGACCGTTCTGATGGTGGACATTGGCGCACACCGCGACTGGGCTGGAAACCGGCACGATGACGCGTGGCCCCCATGGCGTCAATCCGCGAATGATTCCTCCTCTCCGGATGCAAATGGAAAGCCCCGGCTCGAAGCCGGGGCTTTTGTTGAGCTATCATCGCCGCGCAACTCTCATAGACCACGGTGCGGTTGTTACCAGGGATCTCATCCGGTCAAAGCGGTCGGCTTCGACCCGCCGAGGACTCAACGTAAGCCGACAATGTCGACTTACGTTGCTCCACCGCCCGCCGCGACACGAACGCTTGCAGATCCGCGCTACATAAAGTCACCGTCCTCGTCGGAATCTGCTGCAGCTTCAGTATCACTGTCCGCTTTGGAGAGATAGCGCCGAGAACTAGTTGCACGTTGCCATTCACCATCGCTGTTTAGCTCCCACTTTCCGGACTGGGTGGGATCGAGCACCATGTCGTCCTCATCCACTTCAACGAACCCCATTGCTTGCGCGCGGGCTTTCGCTTCTGGATTAGCAGGACGCCAATTCACCAACGGTCGTTCGCCGTCTTGCCGAAGTTGGTGCTCGAGCAGAATATCGCCAGCATTCGTGACAAGCGGATGAGCCACCTGAAAGTCGACAACTGAGGTGACTTCACTTCTTCCGGGGAACTGGTCTCGCCACCTACCGCTTTCGAACTCAGTCATGCTGAATCCGCGTTCAGTCCTTTGCAGGCCGACGCTCATATTTCCTAACTGGTAGCTGTAGTATCGGGCGTCCTCGGAATCTCTTCTGACGGCGTACTTCTCGGCAACCTCTACCGTGCGCCTTGCTCTTTCAGATACAAGCTCAGAGTATTCGTGAGGATTGTTGGCGATTCGATTGATAGCTTCCCCATGATAGTTCCGCGCCTCTCTCCTGAATGTCGCTTGATCGATTTCAACCACGGGTGGCCTTGCAAGGAGGGCATATTGCGGATGCGAAGATGAGCTGCCGGCCGAATCTTGCAACTGCATTCTAGCGAACGCGTCCGCGAAGTCTTGGCTTTCGCAATTCGAATGCTCCGCATCTTGCCGATAATAAGTTTCGTTCTCGGAAAAATTGTTGATTCGACCGTACATGATGAGCACTCTCCTATGGTTCACATGTCTTGCATTGTGTCGGGCCGCTGACCAACCCACTCGTAGACCCCTAAGCTGTCCATACTCTGACACCAGCCTATAAATGGAAGGGACCTGCTGCTGCGCGGTGCTGGTCAGCGAGTACAGTTTCGGCGCCATGCCTCGGAACCGGTTGATGAGCGCCGTAACGAACAGGCCTCGCCTCCGCTAGGGCGAGGACCTTCCGAATAGAGTTGCATCATCCAAGCTCGCTCCTCCTCAGCATAGGATTAAATCAGACAATTCCCCTCTGACGATGTCGATTCGGGAGAAACAACAGGCTCTAGATCGAGATCTTACTTGGCCTGTTTGGATCGTGGTCGAGTAGCTCAGCCATTTGGCTTTCGCCCTCACAGATCCGGGCAGGCGGCTTTCCCGCACCCGGCTCTTCCCGAGAGTAACCCGCGTCATATCCGCGCCTGCGCCCAAGTGCGAGTGATGCCCGGACCGGGCAGACGGAAGTGTGTCGTCAGGGTCTCGAACTCCGACCAGCCCATGCGCCGACTTTTCTGGCTACGCCGTCTCAGACAGCGCATCCACGTCCGACGCACTTCGCGGTAGAAGCCGTTGAGCGCTGGATAATTGTGCGGCCTGCCGTAGTAGCCGTAGTGTCCACGCAGAACAGCGGCGAACCACTGGTGCTGCGTGGCCAGTGACTCGTGCATGAGCCGCCAGGCGTCCTGGCGCAACGCCGTCAGCTTGCGCGTCAGGCGTTTCCCGTCCGTCTTGTGCTTCACCATGAACCGGCCGTCCCGGGTCCGCCCGCAGTAGTGGGTGAAGCCGAGGAAGGCGAAGGTCTCGGGCCGCCGCTCGCCGCGCCGCTGACGCGAGAGGGCCTCAAACCGGCCAAACTCGATCAGCCGCGTCTTGCCCTCATGAAGCATCAGGCCAAAGCTGGCCAGCCGCACCTTGAGGGCCAAGAGCATCTCCTGCGCATCCGCCTTACTCTCGAAGCCCATGACGAAGTCGTCGGGCATAGCGCACGGTGCGACCGCGTGCATGGCGACGGCGCCATTGGTGGGCCCAGAGATCGAGGACGTAGTGCAGGAAGACGTTGGCGAGGAGCGGGCTGATGCCCGCCCCTTGCGGAGTACCCCTGTCCGTTTCTTGCTTCTCGCTGCTCTCCAGAACACCGGCCCGCAGCCACAGCCCAATGAGCCGTAGAATGCGAGGATCGGCGATCCTGTGCGCCAGCATCCGCAACAGCCACTCGTGGTCGACCGAGTCGAAGGAAGCGGCCACACACTACCCATCGCCATGATATCCCAGCTTCGGTGACGATCACGCGCAAGCGTCACGCATTCGAAGGTCAGGCGTTGGCCGTGATCGGCACCATTAGGCGGCGCGGCGTCCGCTATCTCCTCACAGTTCTGCCAGATGGCAGTCGGTCGTTGATTCCGGCGAGTTGGACCGATTGGAAGGTTGAGCCGCTTGGAGGCACGCCGCCGACCGATGACGCTGTCCACGATCTCGGCAGGCTCGGTGATTTGCTCCACTTGCGCAAGCTCGTCGACGCTCTTTGCATCGGGGGTGCCGAGTCGGCGCCGTGCAAGGAGAGTCGCCATGCAATTGAACCTGGAGTTTTTCGATCAGCCCGATGTTCCACCAAGCGCGCCAGCAGCGTGGGACCAAATCGACGAAGCCGCCCGCATGGCGGCAATCGAGATTCTGGCGCGCCTCATTGCACGCCTGCTCCCGGACGACCTGGCGATGGAGGCAAGCGATGAGTGAGCGCGTCAAGATTACGTCAAGTCATCTCTCTCGACAGGCTTTCGTCTATCTGCGCCAATCCAGCGCCGCACAGGTCGAGCACAACCGCGAATCAACCGACCGGCAATATGCGCTTGCCGGCAAAGCGCGTGACCTCGGCTGGCCCGATGAACGCATCATCGTTATCGACGAGGATCTTGGCCTCTCCGGTTTGGGCTCGGTGGCGCGTTCGGGCTTTGCCCGCCTCACCGCCGAAGTGGCGCTCGCGCGCGTGGGCCTGGTGCTCGGTCTCGAAGTCTCGCGGCTCGCGCGCAATAACGCCGAATGGTACCGCCTGATTGATCTGGCCGGATTTACCGACACGCTGATCGGCGATGCCGACGGCATCTATCATTCGGCCGTCTTCAACGATCGCCTCTTGTTGAGGCTCAAAGGCACGATGAGCGAAGCCGAACTGCACGTGCTGCGGGCTCGCCTCAACGGCGAATCCGCAACAAGGCGGCGCGGGGTGAACTGCGCCGCGGGCTGCCGGTCGGCTTCGTCTGGGGCGAGGCTGATGGCGAGGTCCGCTTCCATCCTGACGAAGCTGTCGTCATCGCCATTCGCAGTGTTTTTGCACGCTTTGCCGAGATGGGATCGGCGCGTCGCGTTTGGCTCTGGTTTCGTTCCGAGGGGCTCACGTTCCCGCTGCAGCTGCACGCCCGTGCCCAGATCCGTTGGGTCGAGGCAAGCTACACCGCCATCCACCAGGTCTTGACCAATCCCGTCTATGTCGGCGCCTATATCTATGGCAAAACGCGTCAAGAGACGATTCTCTTTAGCACTGGTGCCCGCAAGAGGCGGATTCGATTCTTGCCGCGTTCCCAATGGCAGGTTCTCATCCCCGAGCATCATCCAGGGTTCATCGACTGGCAGACCTATGAAGCAAATCAGCAACGTCTCGCCGCGAACACGCGACCCCAGCCGCACAAGGGCGGCGGCGCCGTGAGAGAGGGCAACGCCCTCCTGCAAGGTCTTGTCAGTTGCGGCCATTGCGGCCGCCGCCTGCACACCCACTATCGCGGACGCAATTCTTCGCCAGGTTATCACTGTGCTGGCAAAGTGCTGGTCGAGAACCGAGGCGTTTACTGCCTCAATATCGGCGGCGTTCAGGTCGATGACGCCATCACCCGGGCGTTCATTGCCGCGTTGGAGCCCGCCAAACTGACCGCGACACTCACCGCCGAGAGGGAGGCGACGGGAAGTCTAGTGTAGTGAACACCTAACTTTCGTGCGCTAGTGTCGGGGGCCGCGTGAGCTGTCGTTGTGTGAGTGAGCAAACTGCTCGTAGATCGAGCTAATCAGCTCAACGGGGATGATATCGAAGCGGTATGGAAATAGCGAATGCTGCCCAGTCTCCGGGTCAATGGCTTCGAGAAAGTCCGCAACCGAACAAAGTGCTTATGGCGCAAGCGGCTCATTGGCATGGAGGCTGGAAACATGTCTCCGTTGAACGTGGCGCGAAGCCATGCAAATAACGCGTGCGAAGACGTCGTATTGCGTAAGGCGTCAGGCAACGTGTCTTCGCCGCAATGTTTTTTGAGCTTGCGCTTATCTACGATACCGCGGTCGACGAGATACTGGGTAAATATTACTCGGCCGATTAGACCTTGAGCGATGCCTCGCTCTAGGTCATCAGCGACGAGGTCCCGCTCGAGAGCGCTTAGATCGGACAGAAGCCTTTGATCGACGGTATTCTTCCGATTGATGGAATCGTTTCGAAGCCAGAATTGGCCGCTCTCCATTGCGAGGCGCCCGGCGAGTTCGTCCAGCGCGGTTAGCTCGCTAGCGATGATCTTGAACGTGTGGAGTCGGTTAGCTTCCGCATCGCCTTGTGCAAGCGGCCGGCCAAAGCCGTTGTAAAGCTCGATTGTGCTCGGGCTGACGATCCACAGGAGGGGCGTGTCGTGCCCATGGCGTCGCCAGCCTCTCAAGCTCGCTCGTCGATCACGCGAAGTCAAAGGAACTTGCCGTTCGCACCAGGGACGTCGCGTTACCAACGGCCCCGAGTAGAGCAGTTGTTCAATCGGTTTCCTCTTAAGCACGCAAGATGCGCTGAAAGCGCCCTGGCGTTCACCACAAGTCGGCAGCCGACATTTATCGGAAATTGAACGGTGATGGGTTGCGCCGGCTCGCCGCGAACAGAAGCCCTGCGTCCATTCCGAAGCCGAGCTTTTGAGTGTCTGCCTTTCGCAAGAACCGTTAGTTGCGGGGATACGCAACACCCGATTGTTGCGTTTGGTAGAACAGGAAATTCCGAGAGCCTCTGCATAACTGATCAGAAATGGCGACTCTGCGCCCCAACGCCTTCTAAGCTGTTGATTTAAAAGGTAGTTCATCGCTGCGCAGGTTGCTCGACCTGCTTCGCGAGCGCTAACCGGATCTCTCGGCCGCTCGAGGGACGGAATGAGTGTCACTTCGCTGGGGACATCGCAAGGCGCGGTCGGTCGCCACAAAGCGCTCGATCATGGGAGGAATCAATTTAGGGGGCTCTGTTGGCGTCGCGCTGCGGTTCCGTGTCAGAATTTCCGCGTTGTCCGGCCTCTAACGGGGCTATTTCATGCCTGTGATGTCTGGTTGCTAAGACGGTCGCCGGACATCCACACGATGACGAGGTTGGCCGAAGCGTTGAAGGAGGTCTTATCCTAGTGTCTTGAACCAGAAGTTCGCAACATCGGGTCTTGTTTTTCCGGGGCGCTGTAACGACAGAAGCGCTCGATGGAAGCAAGGATGTCGTCGGCGGATTTGGTCCATCGGAACGGTTTCGGATCGGCGTTGTGTCGTTCGATGAATGAGGCGATGTCTGCCCTGAGGGCGGCTACGCTGCGATAGACGCCGCGCCTGATCTTCTTATCGGTAAGAAGCGCGAAGAAGCGCTCGACCTGATTGAGCCATGACGAACTGGTCGGGGTCAGGTGCACATGCCAGCGCGGCCGTTTAGCCAGCCATTTCCGGATCAGCGGAGTCTTGTGGGTGGCATAGTTATCCATGACGAGATGGACGTCGAGTTGGCGGGGCACAGCGGCCTCGATCTCGTCCAAGAACTTGCGGAACTCGGCGGCACGGTGCCGTCCGTAGCACTTGCCGATAACCCGTCCGGTCGCAATGTCGAGGGCGGCGAACAGCGATGTGGTGCCGTGTCTTTTGTAATCGTGGCTCCTTCGGGCCGGCTGGCCGGGACGCATTGGCAACATCGGCTGACTGCGGTCCAACGCCTGGATTTGCGACTTTTCGTCTACACACAGAACGATGGCGTGTGCCGGCGGCGAGACGTAAAGGCCTACGACATCGCGCACCTTGGCCACGAAGTTCGGATCGGTCGAGAGCTTGAACGTCTCCATCCGGTGCGGCTGGAGGCCGAAGGCCCGTCAGATGCGTTGTACCGTCGATACGGATAGGCCGCTCGCCTTCGCCATGTCCCGGGAGCTCCAATGAGTGGCGTTCTCAGGGCAACTCTCCAACGTTCTCACGATCACGGCTTCGATGCGGGCGTCGTCAATCGTGCGAGGCGCGCCGGAGCGCGGCTCATCATGCAGCCCGGCCACGCGCTGCTCCACAAAACGTCGTCGCCACTTGCCTACTGTGCCCCGCTCCAGGCCTAGCTTGGCCGCCACGTCCTTGTTCTGACCACCTTCCGCGCAGGTCAGCACGATCCGGGCTCTCAAAGCCAGCGCCTGCGCCGTCTTCCGCCGCTTCGTCAGCGACGTCAGTTCGGCGCGCTCGTCATCGCTCAATATCAGGGGGGCAAGTTGCTGGACCGCCATCGGAGACTCCGTCGCTGTTTGCCGCCATCTTTGGCACAGCGACGCGAATCTAATGCGAATCTACGATTGCGAACTTGTGACTCAGGACACTAGAGTTTTACTTCACCGATCTGGCGAACAGTCGTTGCAACGCGACTGCAAAAAAAGGGAGGCTGCCAACTGCGCGGGTGTGAATTGGCCGGATAGCTCTCGACTTAAGCAATGGTTTCCACGATTTCATAGCGCCGGATCAGCGGTCCGATCCCCTCGTTGAGCAGGGTCAGGACGTTCTGCGTTGTCGGAGCGAGGAGTTCAATCCGCTCGATGCGAACTGGACTCCATGAAGGCTGCTTGTCCTCATCCGAGGCGATTTCCTCGCGGAGTTCGAGAACGATCTGTCGCACCTCTTCCAGCTCTGCAAAAAAGAAACTCTGGATTCCTGTGTCTTTCCAGCGATCTTCGTTCGGCTCAATCTCGCGTGAGTAGGTATATAAGATCATGGTTCCTCGCCTGCATGGGCGGCGGCGATCAAGGTGAGACCTTAGCGACAATCAGGATGAGACTGCGCGGATGGGGACGGACCGAAGGGAGGGCGTAGCCCGACCGGAGGACCGTTCCCATCGGCGTCGCGTTTTTCGGACCGGTCTGGCGGCTGGGTGCGGCTGGTGCAAGCTGTTGATTCGTCTCGACAAGAGGGAATCGATGCCTTGCCTGGCCTTCACATCACCGACCACCAGATGAGATGGGATGGTTGCCGCCCTCCCCAGACGGCATCGTAATGTGCCAAGAACGCAGTGTT
>NZ_JAUIZJ010000008.1:10000-271415 GCF_030435535.1 Bradyrhizobium sp. WYCCWR 13022 | reverse complement strand
GCGCACAGCGGACCGTGGGTGCCGGCCGGCACCCGGCCTTCCCTGCGCCCTTTGTTTTGAGGGCGTGAAGCGAACAGCAACCCCCGGGCGAAACGCGCCGCGGGAAGGCGAAGGTATGTCTGCAAGTAGCGAACTGAAACAGCGAGGCTGCGTCCTCATACTCCCGCAATGACGAGTTCTTGAAGGCCATGGCCCGTCAATCTCACAGGAGAGTGCGTTGATCCGGGTTCCAGAAGTCCTAAGCAAGCCCTGCTTGCAGATCCCCGCAAGCGGATGCCATGCCGGCCTCACAACTTCTCACAAGTCCAAACGAGCCTTTCAGGGCAGGCGCTGATAGTCAGCTGCGTGACGGCACGAAGAGCCCAACCGAGCCACGCCTGTGTCGGTCTGACCTGACGACTCGGACGATCATCAACAAGGCACCAAGAGATGAAACAGATTATCGACCAGCATCGCCGCCGCTTCCTCGGCATCGCCGCCGGGGTCGCCACCGTCGGCCTTGGTTCGATCGACCTCGCGCACGCCGAAGCCGCAGCCTCGGCATCCCCGGCGACGAAGGCCTCCTTCGGCACGATCAAGCAGATCAAGGCCGGCGTGCTTGATGTCGGTTACGCCGAAGCCGGCCCCGCGACCGGCCCGGTCGCGATCCTGCTCCACGGCTGGCCCTACGACATTCACAGCTTCGTCGACGTCGCGCCGATCCTGGCGCGGTCCGGCTATCGCGTCATCATCCCCTATTTGCGCGGTTACGGCTCGACGAACTTCCTCTCCGGCGAGACGCTGCGCAACGGGGAGCCGGCGGCGCTGGCCGTCGACATCGTCGCGCTGATGGATGCGCTCGAGATCAAGAAGGCCGTTGTTGCCGGTTTCGACTGGGGCGCGCGCACCGCCGATATCATCGCGGCGCTGTGGCCGGAGCGCTGCCGCGCGCTGGTGTCGGTCAGCGGCTATCTGATCTCCAGCCAGGCTGCGGGAAGTGCGCCGCTGCCGCCGGCGGCCGAACTGCAATGGTGGTATCAGTTCTACTTCGCGACCGAGCGCGGCCGCGCCGGCTACGAGAAGTACACGCATGATTTCGCCAAGCTGATCTGGAAGCTGGCTTCGCCGCAGTGGAAGTTCGACGACGCCACCTTCGATCGCAGTGCGAAGGCCTTCGAGAACAAGGATCACGTCGCAATCTCGATCCACAATTACCGCTGGCGGCTCGGGCTCGCCAAGGGCGAGGCGAAGTACGAGGACATCGAAAACAAGCTCGCGGCTGCTCCGATCATCAGCGTGCCAGCGATCACGATGGAAGGCGATGCCAACGGCGCGCCGCACCCAGATCCCGGCGCCTACGCCAAGAAGTTCTCCGGCCGCTACGACCATCGCCTGGTCACGGGCGGCATCGGTCACAACCTGCCGCAGGAGGCGCCGCAGGCCTTTGCCAAGGCCGTCATCGATGCCGACGGGGGCGCCTGAGAATTCCCGGCGGCGGCTTGCTATTCCGCCGCCACCATCTGCTGCGTCCGCCATTGTCCGAGCAGGGCGCGCAGCGAAGCCGGCTTCACCGGCTTGTTCAGCACGGCGATCTTCTCGTCGCGGGCAGCCGTTTGCACGGCGGGGCTGCGATCGGCGGTAATCAGGATCGCGGGGATGTCGTCGCCGAAGCGGCGGCGAATCTCGCGGATGGCAGCGATACCGTTGCCGCGATCGAGATGATAGTCGACGAGCAACCCGGTCACGCGCCGGCCGGCGGCTTCGATCGCCGATATCGCGCCTTCGGGGTCGGTGACCGCGATCACCTCGGCGTCCCAGGCCTTGAGCAGCGTCCGCATGCCGTCGAGGATCGCGGCGTCGTTCTCGATGCAGACGATCAGCGCGCCGGTGATCGAGGTGCGCGCCAGCGGCGTTGCACTGGTCACCGCCGCGGTCAGCGTCACGGCCTTCGCGGTCGGGACCGTCACGGAGAACAGCGAGCCGCCGCCGGCATTGGCGTCGATGGCGATGTCATGTTTGAGCACCCGCGCCAGCCGCTCGACGATCGAGAGCCCCAGACCCAGCCCGCGCGCGATCCGCGCGCCCTGTTCGAGGCGGTGGAATTCCTTGAAGATCTCGCCGCGCTTGACCGCGGGGATGCCGACGCCGGTGTCGTAGACGCAGATCCCGAGCGCCGCCCCGTGCCGGCGGCAGCCGACCAGCACGCGCCCGCGCGGCGTGTACTTGATCGCGTTGGAGATCAGGTTCTGCAGCAGCCGCCGCAGCAGCAGCCGGTCCGACTCGACCGGCAGCGAGCAGGGCACGAAGGTGAGGTCGAGGCCCTTGGCGCGCGCGATCGGCGCGAATTCGATCTCCAGCGAGCGCATCAGATCGGCCATCTTGAAGCTCGAGATCGAGGTTGCCATCGCGCCGGCATCGAGCCGGGAGATGTCGAGCAGCGCACCGAGGATTTCCTCGATCGCCTGCAGCGATTCGTCGATGTTCTCGACCAGCCGCGTCTCCTCGCCATTGTGCTGGCGTTCGACGAGACTCGTGACGTAGAGCCGCGCCGCGTTGAGCGGCTGGAGAATGTCGTGGCTGGCGGCCGCAAGGAAGCGCGTCTTGGAGATGCTGGCGTCCTCCGCGCTGCTCTTGGCCAGCGCCAGCTCCGAGTTCAGCCGGGTCAGTTCTTCGGTGCGGTCGCGCACGCGCTTTTCCAGCGTCGCGTTGGCGCGCTCCAGCGCTTCCGCCGCCTCGAAGGTCGGCGTCACGTCGGTGAAGGTGATGACGAAGCCGCCGCCGGGCATGCGGTTGGTGAGCACCTCGATCACCATGTGCCGTTCCGGCAGGCGTTCGAGATAGGGCTCGCTGTCGGTGGTGTAGGCCACGAGCCGCTGCTCGATCATCGCCTCGCGGTCACTCTTTCCGGCGGGATCGCTCACGCCCATGAATTCCAGGATCTCGCGCAGCGGCGTGCCGAACTGGATGAAATGCGGGGGTACGTTGAGCAGGTCGCCGAACTGCCGGTTGGAGCAGATCAGCTGCAGATCGGCGTCGAATACCGCGATGCCCTGGCGCACATGGTTGAGCGCGGTCTGGAGGATCTCGCGGTTGAAATGCAGCGCGGCATGGGAATCGTCGAGCAGCTTCAGCGCGGCCTTCGCGGAGACCGTGCGCTTGCGCAGCAGCAGCGACATCACGAGGCGCGAGGAGGCCGCCCCGATCGACGAGGCGATCAGGTGCTCGGCGTGCTGCAGCAGCTCGAAATCGGCCGGCGCTCCGGATTCCAGCCGCATGTTGCGCCGAGCCGAGAACGCCTCGAACGAATGCCGGGCGCGATCGGGTCCGAGATATTGCGCGACCGTGGTCTGGATGTCGTGCACCGTGATGGTGGTGCGCCAGCGGCGGAAGTTCGGGGCGATCGGGGCGAGCGTGTTGGGCACGAACAGATCGGCCTGCACCAGCTCGATGGACGAGGGCTGCCGCGCCAGCGACAGCAGCACGTAAGTGAGGACGTTGAGCGAGAGCGACCAGACGACGCCGTGCATCAGCGGCGGCAGGTCGGCGCCGAACAGCGCCTGCGGCCGCAGCGCCTCGATCCCGAACGGGCCATGCTGGAGCAGCAGGATCCCTGCCGTCGAGGAATCCATGAAGCTCGGTATGAACAGCGTGTAGAGCCACACCGCGAAGCCGACCAGCATGCCGCCGATGGCGCCGCGCGCGGTTGCGCGCCGCCACAGCAGTCCGCCGAAGAAGCTCGGCGCGAGCTGGGCGATGGCGGCAAAGGACAACAGGCCGATCGCCGCGAGCTGGGTGTTGCCGAGCGCGCGATAGTAGAAATAGGCCATCACCATGATGGCGAAGATGGCAAGCCGCCGCGAGCGCAGCAGGAAGTCGCCGAAGTCGGTGGTTCCACTGCGCCTCTCGGGCCGTCGCTGCAGCACCAGCGGCACCACGAGATCGTTCGAGACCATGATGGAGAGCGCGACGCATTCGACGATCACCATCGCGGTCGCCGCCGACAGGCCGCCGACGAAGACGGCGACGCTGAGAAGTCCGGCGCCGCCCTCCATCGGCAGGGCCAGCACGTACATGTCGGGATCGACCGCGCCGAACGGGAACGTGATGAGGCCGGCGAGCGCGATCGGGATCACGAACAAATTGATGGCGACGAGATACAGCGGGAACATCCAGCGTGCCCGGCTGACCTCGGCGTCCGAGGAATTCTCCACGACGCTGACGTGAAACTGCCGCGGCAACAGCATGATCGCGCACAGCGACAGCAGCGTCATGGTCAGGAAGTTGCCGATCGACGGCGAATAGTCGATGGCGCGCACCGCCTCCGGCGTCTTCATCGCGCGCTCGATCAATTCGTGCGGCGAGAACATCCAGAAGGTGACGAAGATGCCGACGGTGAGGAAGGCCGTCAGCTTGATGATGGACTCGGTCGCGACCGCGAGCATCAGGCCGTGCTGGTGCTCGGTGGCATCGGTCTGCCGCGTGCCGAACAGCACCGCGAAGGCCGCCATCGCCAGCGTCACCATCAGCGCAATGTCGCCGAGGATCGGGATGTGGGAGAACGCCTGGTCCTCGCTCAGGATGACCTCGAGCGAGGAGGCGACGGCCTTGAGCTGGAGTGCGATGTAGGGCACCGAGCCGATGATCGCGATCAGCGCCACCGTTGCCGCCACCGCCTGGCTCTTGCCGTAGCGCGCGCCGATGAAATCGGCGATCGAGGTGATGTTGTGCGCCTTGGCAAGCTGGATCACGCGGCGGAGCACGCCGGCGCCGAGCCCGATCATCAGGATCGGGCCGACATAGATCGCGAGGAAGTCGGTCGAGGTGCGGGTGGCGAAGCCGACCGAGCCGAAGAAGGTCCAGGACGTGCAGTAGATCGCCAGCGACAGCGGATAGATCAGCCCGGCCGCGCGGCCGTGTCGGGCCGGCGAGCGGCGGTCGCCATGGCTCGCCACCAGGAACAGAAAGCCGATATAGCCGAAGGCGGCGGCGATCACGCCCCAATCGTGCATCATGGCGAGCGTGCTTCTCCCATGGCGCGGCAGCGCCCGTCTTCCGAAGGCGCGGGCCTCGCCCGCTGTCATTTTCCCAGCAAATCTAGCGCGTTGGCCGGGTGGAGGCGACAGCGAAATGCCAGGCGCAGGCGGGAACTGGGGTTGTCGTTAAGGTGCGGACCCCAACGTCGTCCTGGCTTTCACCAGGACGGCAGATCACTCCGCCGCCAGCGACTTCTCGCGCAAGGGCAGGCCGAGGCGGTCCCAGACCTGCAACAGCGCTTCGGCGAGCTGATCGATCAGGCCGTCGTCGTGATAGGGCGAGGGCGTGATGCGCAGGCGCTCGGTGCCCTTGGCGACGGTCGGATAGTTGATCGGCTGGATGTAGATGCCGTGCTCCTCGAGCAGCATATCCGAGGCCTGCTTGCACTTCTCGGGATCGCCGACGAACAGCGGCACGATGTGGGTGTCGTTCGACATGACAGGCAGGCCGGCGGCGTTGAGGATCGCCTTGGTGCGGGCGGCGCGGTCCTGGTGACGCTCGCGCTCCCAGCTCGAGGTCTTCAGATGCTTGATCGCGGCGGTCGCGGCCGAGCAGATCGCCGGCGGCAGCGCGGTGGTGAAGATGAAGCCCGGCGCGTAGGAACGCACCGCGTCGATGATATGGCCGTTGCCGGCAATGTAGCCGCCGAGGCAGCCGAACGCCTTCGCCAGCGTGCCCTCGAGAATGTCGATGCGATGCATGACGCCGTCACGCTCGGCGATGCCGCCGCCACGTGGGCCGTACATGCCGACGGCATGGACCTCGTCGACATAGGTCATCGCATTGTATTTTTCAGCGAGATCGCAAATCCTGGCAAGCGGTGCGACGTCGCCGTCCATGGAATAGAGGCTCTCGCAGGCGATCAGCTTCGGCCGGTTCGGACCTGCTTCCTTCAACTTCGCTTCGAGATCGGCCAGATCGTTGTGGCGGAACACGACGCGCTCGCAGCCGGACTGGCGGATGCCCTCGATCATCGAATTGTGGTTGAGCTCGTCCGACAGGATCAGGCAGTTCGGAATGAGTTTTGCGATGGTCGCGATGCCGGTCTGGTTCGAGACGTAGCCCGAGGTGAACAGCAGTGCGGCTTCCTTGCCGTGGAGGTCGGCGAGCTCGGCCTCGAGTTGCACCAGCGGATGATGCGTGCCGGCGATGTTGCGGGTACCGCCTGCGCCGGTGCCGACGCGGGTCGCGGTCTCGACCATGGCGCCGACCACCTTGGGGTGCTGGCCCATGCCGAGGTAATCGTTGGAGCACCAGATCACGACGTCGCGCTTGCCCTTCGGCGAGTGCCAGACCGCGTGCGGGAACCGGCCGGCCGTGCGCTCCAGATCGGCGAACACGCGATAGCGACGCTCGGTGTGGAGGCGATCGAGGGCGGAATTGAAGAATTCAGCGTAATCCATCGGTGCAACCTGAGACGGAACTGACCAAAAGGGCGCGATATCCTTAGAGCTTTTCCAGCTCCAATGTCTATGCGCTATCCCACATTTGGCCGTGAGGGGCATTTGGGCAAAATGCCCTATCGTGCGAATTGAAAGTTGATCCCGATCAAGTCCACGCGACTTATTATGCTGCTCTGCACCATCGATGCGAGGCCAGTCCCGCCGGCCTTTGCGCTCACGTCGTCCTGAACTGAAGCACGCCGTCCTTCGTCTCGGACGTCAGGCGGCCCTCGACGATCATGTAGTTGACGTGGGCGACGAGCTCGCCGGCGGCAAAGCCCATCTGGTGCTCGTCGAGCACGTGCTTGTTGAAGACGACAGGCACCAGCGCGCGCGAGGTCTGCGGCACCTCGCGGCAGGCTTCCGCGATCAGGCGGCAGCGCTCCTCGTGATGGTCGGCGAGCTGCTTGATGCGGGTCTTCAGACCGTAGAACGGCACGCCGTGGCCCGGCAGCACCAGCAAATCATACGGCAGTGTGGTGGTGAGGCTCGCGAGCGATGCCAGATATTCGCCGAGCGAGTTCTGGTCGGGCTCGACCGCCCACACGCTGACGTTGGGCGAGATCTTGCTCAGCACCTGGTCGGCGGAGAGGAACAGCTTGTCGTCGGCGCAATACAGCATCACCTGGTCGAGCGCATGTCCGCCGCCGGTGATCACCTTGAAGCGGCGCGTGCCGATCACGACCTCGTCGCCATGCGAGATGCGGCGGTAGGACGGCGGCAGCACCGAGACGCGCTTGAGATAATCCTGACCGCGGCCAAGCAGCTTTTCGGTGAGCGACTCGTCCATGCCGTGGCGGCGGAAGAACAGCCGCTGCGCCTCGCGCCGCTCCTCGGTGCCGCGGTTCTGGTGATAGACCGATTGCAGATATTCGACCTGCGACATCACCAGCGGGCATTTGAACCGCTCGACGATCCAGCCGGCGAGACCGACATGGTCGGGGTGCGAATGCGTGACGATCAGGCGCGTGATGTTGACGCCCTTCAGCGGCCCTTCGAACAGCCTGGTCCAGGCCTCGATCGTCTCTTCATTGCCGAAGCCGGCATCGACCATCGCGTAGCCGTCGCCGTCGGCGAGCAGGTAGATGTTCACGTGGTTGAGGCGGAACGGCAGCTTCAGCCGCGCCCACAACACGCCGGGTCGCACCTCCACGACCTCTTCGGGGCCGGGATGCTGGTCCCAGGGATAGCGCAGGGCCTCGGCCGAGGACTGCACGGTGTCGGTTTTTGCGTTCATGCTACCCGCTTAAACCCACCGCGGGCGCCGCGCCAGCCGAAAAAGGACGCGCGGCGAGCCCGCATAGCGGTCATTCCGGGCGGTTTTCCGCAGCCCGGATTACTCGATCCGGGCCGCGGGAGAGCGGCTTACGCCGCCCGCATGTTGTTGAGGAACGCGTCGATCTCTCCGCGCAGCATGTCGGCCTCGCGGCGGAGCGCATCGGAGGCGCCGAGCACCTCGCTCGCCGCAGCGCCGGCTTCGGCCGAAGCCGTGGAGACGCCGACGATGTTGCTGGAGACCTCGCTGGTGCCTCCGGCCGCATGCTGGATGTTGCGGGCGATCTCGCGGGTGGCCGCGCCCTGTTCCTCGACCGCAGCCGCAATGGTCGTAGTGACGTCGTTGATCTCGCCGATGATCCGGCCGATGCCCTGGATGGCGCCGACAGCCGAGGTCGTGACCTGCTGCATGCTGGCGATCTGGGTGCGGATCTCCTCCGTCGCCTTCGCGGTCTGGCTCGCAAGGCTCTTCACCTCGGACGCGACCACCGCAAAGCCGCGGCCGGCTTCGCCCGCACGCGCCGCCTCGATGGTGGCGTTGAGCGCGAGCAGATTGGTTTGCGAGGCAATCGTCTGGATCAGGTCGACCACGACGCTGATGCGGCTTGCACTGTCGGCAAGGCTCTGCACCGTCGTATCGGTGGCACCGGCCTCATCGACCGCCTTCTTGGCGATCGCAGCCGAAGTGACGACCTGCTTGCTGATCTCCTCGATCGAGGACGACAGCTGCTCGGTGCCCGAGGACACGGTCTGCACGTTGACCGAGGTCTCCTCCGCGGCGGAGGCGACCGCGTTCACCAGCGCGTTGGACTGGTCCGCGGTGGTCGACATGCTCTGCGCGGTCGACTGCATCGAATTGGCCGACTGGGCGAGATTGTCGAGCGCGGTGCGCACCGTGCCCTCGAACTCCGCAATCTTCGCTTCCATGTGAGCGGCACGCTCGGCCTTGGCGACACGATCCTTGTCCTGCTCGCCTGCCAGCGCACGGGCCTCGATCATGCTGTCGCGGAACACCGTCAGCGTTTCCTTCATCGCGCCGATCTCGTCGTTCTGGCGCGAGCGGACGATCTCGGTGTCGAGGTCGCCGGCCGAGAGCAGCTGCATGGCGCGCTGAAGCTCGCGGATGCGGCGCAGGATGTTGCGGCCGACATAGAGCCAGACGAACAGGGCCGAGCCGATCAGCATCAGGCCGCCCAGGCCCAGCATTGCGGTCGTGGCGAGCGAGATTTCCTGGCGCGCCTGGAAGGTCGACGCGTCGGTCTCCTTCTGCACGCCGTCGACGAGCGCCTGCACGCTGATGCCGAGGCCGACGTTGAGCTTGCGGGTCTCGTCCAGGATGGTCTGGCCATAGTCGATGGAGTCGAGCTCCTTCTGGCGGATCTTGAACACGCCGGTCTTGCCCTCGCCGAAGACAAACAGCTTCTGAACGGAGTCGCGCACCGCCTGCATCGAGGTAAAGTTCGGGAGGTCCTCGAGGTTGGACTTGACGCGGTCGCGGGTCGTCTTGAATTCCTTCTCGATCGCCTCCAGCGTGTCGCTGCCGTTGGCCGAGAGTGCCGCCATCATGTCGGCGGCCATCAGATTGCCATTGGCGGAGATCGTCGAGATCTGGGCGACGGTGCGAGCGGCTTCGGTGGCATCATCGGCCGACACTTCGGCCGAACCGAGGATCGCGTTCAGGCGCGTCTGTGCGTCCAGCATCGCGGGGCCGGCGGCGCCGACGAACGCGATCTGCGCCTTGCGCAGCGCTTCATACTGCTTCTCGTGCAGCGCGCCGGTGTCGAGCCGTTCGCGGGCCGCGGAGACCAGGCTCTGCGTGGCATCGTCGATGCTCTTGGCGGTGTCGCGCAGCGCGCTCGCGGTCTGCTGGTCGGCGCCGAGCTCGATGATCTCGCCGAGCTTGGCCATCGCCAGCTGCTGGATGTCCTTCACGTTCTTGGTGCGCTCGTTCAACGCATCGTCGCTTGGAGAAGCAAGCAGGCCCGGTCCCTGCGCTGCGAGCGTCGCGCTCTGCGAGGCGAGCTGAAGGCTGGCGGACAGGCGCGGGATGTCGCGGCCGCTCAGATCCATCATGGTCGAACCGAGATGCCTGAACACGAAGCCGGCGCCGCCGGCGATGACGAGGCCCATGCCCGCGATCACGGCGAAGGCCGCGAACAGGCTGCCGCGCAGGCCCCATTTCGGCATTTTGAAACGAGGCTTGAGACGGCCAAGGACACGGCCAACACCCAGACGGATCGCCATCGAAAATTCCCCCACACCCGTAATCTTGTATTTTCGCTGCGGAGTATCCTTGGTGCGGGTTAAAAAATCGCAAGTTGCACAAGTGCTTGGCAGTTCCGCGGGACGAAAAACAAAAGGGCCGGCAAGTCTGCCGGCCCTTGATAGCGACGAAAGTTCTAGGCGCGATCAGTAGCGCGCGGCGACCGGGGTGGCCCAGTTGAAGCGGTAGTTGACGCCGGCCTTGAAGGTGTGGTCGTCGGTGGTGAAGTTGCCGGTGCCGACCAGCGGACCCGCAGTGAAGTGCGCGTCGCCGAAATTGTAGTACTGGTACTCGGCCTTGGCCGACCAGTTCGGCGCGAACATGTATTCGAGACCGGCGCCGACGGTGTAGCCGTTGCGATGATCGCCATCGATGATGAAGGCGGCCGGCACGCCGCCGACGGTGACCTTCTCGTTGTTGTCCGAATAGGCGTAGCCGCCCTTCACGTAGACCAGGCCCGGACCCCAGGTGTAGCCGACGCGGCCGGTGATCGAGCCGAGGCCGCGCTGGTCGTTGGTGTAGGTGCCGCCCGGGAACACCGCGCCGACACTGCCGGAGAGCCAGGAATACTGGGCCTCGGCGCCGAGCACGAAGTTCGGGTGGAACTGCCAGTCTGCACCAGCCTGCAAGCCGCCGAGGAAGCGGCCGTTGCCGTTGTTGCCGGTGGAGAGGCCGCTGAAATTGTTGTCGCTGGAGAACGCGCCGCCGAGATGCGCGCCGATATAGAAGCCGGTCCAGTTGTAGATCGGCGCGGCATAGGCCGGCGCCTTGTTGTAATAGGGGCGGGCGCCGAGATCGGCACCGATCGCCGGGGCGGCTGCGCCCACCACGAGCAGCGCAACGGTTGCAAACAGAATCTTCTTCATCGTCCTAACTCCAACACTAAGGTCCCCGGCAGGCGCGCTGTCCGCGCCGCGTTGGTTTTGCAGATAGCTCGCTTTCGACGAAAATGCTGTCACATCCGTGGCACATCGGTGCCCAACCTAACTTATTGGGCTGCAAATGATTTTCGTGCTTAATGCCGGCTTAAGAAGTGGTGAAGGAAGGCTTAATTCGCGAGGTTTCCGGTAACTCGCGCGCGCGTCTCGTTAACCAAGACGCCGCCGCACCTCGTCGCGCATCTGCGCGCGGAAGGCGGCGCGCTTGGCGGGCCGGTCTTCCTCGCGCACGTCATGGCGATCGAAGATGTCGAACTTCTCCAGGATCGGATAGCGCTCGCTCGCCATCGCCAGCACGCGCAGCACCTTGGTCGCGGCGAGCGTCGGGCCACGTACTTCCCAGCGCCGGATCGTGTCGGCGCCGCCCGGCTCAGGCAATGCGCACAGCTTCGCCATGTCTGCCGCGGTGAGCTTTCGCTCGATGGCTTCGGAGAGGTCGTCGCGGAGTTGCTTCAGTTCGGGGCCGGTCATGCTGTTCGTTCCGAAAATGCGGTAAGCGGAACGCGCTAGACCTGATTCGGGTTGTTCCTGTGGCGATGACAGCACGTGTAGATCAGCGCCGGGAAGCCGGAGAAAAAGAAGAGGACGCAGAGGATTCGGATCCGCGCAGGCGCAGCGGCTTGAGGCGGCGAGGCCGCGGGCAACTCGATCGTCGTCATCTGGAACCACCCCTCCACCTGAGACGGTAGAGAGCGGAAGGGTAAGCAATGGTTGCGGCAGATCGCGCAAGGTATCCGGATGGCGTCCGTTTACCCTGCCATCCGCCGACAGGGTTAAGCGAACGCGAATGGCGGGTCCGGTTTCGGGACAGTCGGCTTCGATCGCGGGCGCATCGGGCACGGGCAGGTCGTGCTCCGGCACATTTCCACCTCCAGGGCGTTACGAACGGGGGCCTATGGGAATTCTCGGGCGGATGACCACATGAGAGAACAGGCCCGCCTCGAATGAGGTGATCAGCGATGACAACGACCAGGTTCATCTTTGCCGCGCTCGTCACGACCGGATTGGCCCTGGCGCCTTTTGCGGCGGAAGCGAAAAAGTCGAGGTCGCACAGATCCCACAGCACGGGCGTGCTCGCCCCGTCGTACGGAAGCTCCGGCTTAACCGCGACACAGCCGAGGCCGACTTACGGATCGTCAGGATCGACGGTCGGCACGGTCACGGCGCCATCGATCGGAACATATAATTGGCCGTCGGTCGGCGTGACCAATTCGGTCCCGACCTGGAGCAATACCAATCCCAAGTGAGATCCAGCGCGACTGCGCCATGCCCGGCCTTCCAACGCGGCTAGCGCGTGCTCGTCGCGAGGCCCGACAGCAGATAGAGCGCGACCAGCAGGGTCGCGACCGAGAGCATCGTCGTGACCGAGACCGTGGCCGCAACCAGCTTCTCCTCGACCTTGTGCTCGTGCGCCAGCACGTAGACGGTCTTCGCCGTCGGCACGGCCGCGCAGATGACGGCGGCGACGGTGTAGAGCGGATTGAGGCCTGATATCACGCAGAGGCCGTAGACGATCAGCGGCATCACCACCAGCTTCACGGCGGCGAGCCCGAACGACGTCCCGAGACTGGATCGCAGGCCGTCGACCGACAGGCCGAGCCCGATGGCAAACAGCGCGCAAGGCGTGAGCGCCGCGGCGATCATGTTCAGATAGCCTGCGACGGCGGCCGGCATCGGCAGGCCGGTGATCGCCCAGACGAGGCCGATGAGCGTCGACAGCACCATCGGATTGAGCAGGATCTGCTTCGCCAGGCCGGCCGACTGCGCAGGTCCGTGCGCATCCCGTTCCAGCAGGATGACCGTGATCGGAAACATCACGGCGGCGACGAACACCGTCGCCACCGCGGCCGGCAGAACGGCGGGCTGGCCGTAGATCGCGTGAAGGATCGGCAGCGCCACGAAGCCGGTATTGGTCATCGCCGCCGCCATGCCGTGGATCGTGCTGCTGGCGAGGTCGCGTTGCCCGCCCGCGCGGACCGCCAGGAAGACCAGCGCGAAGCAGATGAGGGAGCCGCCGCCGAAGGCGAGCAGGAAACGCCATTCCAGGAGATTGCGAGCCGGCTCCTGCGCGATCGTGACGATCAGCAGCGCGGGCATCGCGACGTTGTAGGCGAAATGCACCAGCGCATCGGCGAGCGAGCGTGAGAGATAGCCTGATGCCCCGGCGAGCCACCCGGTGACGATGATCGCGAAGACGGGAAGAACGAGGCTGGCGACCTCCATCCGGTGTGCCCCTCTGCCAAGCAAGTTCGCCACTCTAGCTTGGCGATGCCTGCTCGTCACGGTTCAACCGGACCGCGCCGCCCCCGAATGGGCGGCCTTGCGCCGCTAAATTCCCCGGCCGGTCTGCTGGCCGATCACGCAGCGCCAGGCCGCCAGACGCTCGGCCGGATGCTGGTTCATCCATTCGGCGAGCTGTGGCGCGCCCATCATGCAGGACTGCACCGAGACCTGCTCAAAGTCGGAGCTGGTGACGAGCTGCTCGTGGCAATTGGACGGAGAGGCGAGACTGCAAAGCACCGCGATGATCTTGATCATGCGAGGTTGCCCCGGTCGCTCTGGCGCCCGTTGGTTGCGCTCGATTGCTCGCCGGCCGCATCAGTCGGCGGGAAGATGCTGTCGTAGATCGCGCGCGCTTCCTGGATGAGGCGAAGACGCTCGCGCTCGGGTTTCGAGACAAACTGAATGATCTGGCCCATGTCGGCCTCCAATCGATGTTCGATCCGTCATCAGATGATGGGAATCATTTCATGCGGATGTGGGGTGCCGGCTTCATCGTTGCAGCCGTGCAGGCGGTCACATCAGATAAAAAGCCCGTGACCGATCCGTTCCTAAGCGGACCGGGATACCAAGCGGAACCGCTTTACGCCGCAGGCGCACCTTCCTTCTGCCCCGGCACCGCCGCAAGCAGCTCGCGCGTATATGCGTGCTCCGGCGCCGCGAAGAGCTGCGCCGTCGGCTTCAGCTCGACGATGGCGCCGCGCTGCATCACCGCGATGCGGTCGCAGATTTGCGCGGCGACGCGAAGATCGTGGGTGATGAACAGCATCGAGAGGCCGAGCCGCGCCTTGAGGTCCTCGAGCAGCTTGAGCACCTGCGCCTGCACCGAGACGTCGAGCGCGGAGACGGCCTCGTCCGCGACGATGATCTCCGGCTCGAGCGCGAGCGCGCGCGCAATCCCGATGCGCTGGCGCTGGCCGCCGGAGAATTCATGCGGGTAGCGTTCGAGCGCGCCGGCATCCAGGCCGACCATCTTGAGGAGATCGCGGGCGCGGTCGAACGCGACTTTCGGATCGGTGCCGGCCGCGATCGGACCGTCGGCGATGATGTGGCCGATCTTGCGCCGCGGATTGAGCGAGGCGAACGGATCCTGAAAGATCATCTGGATGCGATGGCGCTCGGCGCGCAGCGCCTTGCCCGAGAGCTGCGTCAGGTCGGTGTCGCCGATTCGCACCGTGCCGCGGTCGGCTTCGATCAGCCGCATCACCAGCCGTGCCACCGACGATTTGCCCGATCCGGACTCGCCGACGAGGCCGAGCGTCTCACCCTTGAGGATGTTGAAGTTCACTGCGCGCGCGGCATCGACACGGCGGTCTTCGCGAAACCAGCCGCCCGAGGTGACGTAAGTCTTGTCCAGCCCGATCACCTCGACCGCTCTGGCCTGGTCATCAAGAGGCGCGCGCGCCGGCGGGTGCATCGATGGCACGGCAGCGAGCAGCGCCTTGGTGTAGTCGTGCTGCGGTTCGTTGAACACGGTCGCAGCGGGGCCCTCCTCGACGACCTTGCCATGACGGAGCACCACGACCTGGTCGGCGATATCTGCGACCACGCCAAAGTCATGGGTGATGAACATCACCGCCATGTTGCGGTTGCGCTGGAGGTTGCGGATCAGCTTCAGGATCTGCGCCTGCGTGGTGACGTCGAGCGCGGTGGTCGGCTCGTCCGCGACCAGCACGGCCGGTTCGAGCGCGAGCGCCATCGCGATCATGGCGCGCTGGCGCTGGCCGCCGGAGAGCTGGTGCGGATAGGCGCGCACGATGCGCTCGGGGTCGGGCAAGCCGACCTCGCGCGCCAGCGACAGCGCCTTCGCGCGCCGTTCCCTGGGCGTCAGCAGGCCGTGCGCCTCGAACATCTCCGCCATCTGATCGCCGATCCGCATCAGCGGATTGAGCGCCGTCATCGGCTCCTGAAAGATCATCGCGAGACGGCGGCCGCGCAGGTCACGCCAGCCGTCATCGTCGAGCTCGAGCAGGTCGCGGCCTTCGAACTGGATCTGGCCTGACGTGACCGAGACCGTGTCCGGCAGCAGGCCCATCAGCGCATGCGCGCACATCGACTTGCCGGAGCCGGATTCGCCGACCACGCAGACGATCCTGCCGGGCCTCAAGTCCAGCGAAACGCCGTCGACGGCGAATGGCCGCTCGGCGCCCTTGGGCAGTGCGATCCGCAAATTTTTGATGGAGACGGCGGGCAGGGCGGTCATCATCAGCGTCCTTCCCGCGACAGGCGCGGATTGAGCGCGTCGTTGAGACCTTCGCCGATCAGGTTCAGCCCCAGCACCGAGATCAGGATGGCGACACCGGGAAACACGGTGATCCACCAGGCCTGGCGGATCACCGTGCGGCCGGCGCCGACCATGTAGCCCCAGGAGATCAGGTTGGGATCGCCAAGCCCAAGGAAGGACAGCGAAGACTCCAGCAGGATCGCGGTCGCCACCATCAGCGAGGCCAGCACGATCACCGGCGACAGCGCATTGGGCAGGATCTCGCGCAGGATGATCCAGCTGTTGCTCTGGCCGGTGACGACGGCAGCCTGGACATATTCGCGCGTGCGCAGCGACAGCACCTCGCCGCGGACGAGACGCGCGACCGGCGGCCAGCTCACCACCGCGATCGAGGCCACGATCGAATAGATCGAGGGCTGCAGGATCGCGACCAGCACGATCGCGAGCGCGAAGCTCGGAATGGTCTGGAAGAATTCGGTGAAGCGCATCAGGGCATCGTCGACCTTGCCGCCGAAATAGCCGGCCATTGCGCCGATCGGGACGCCGACAAGGAGCGCCACCAGCGTCGAGACGAGGCCGACCAGCAGCGACACGCGGGCGCCAAAGATCATGCCGGCGAACACGTCGCGGCCGAGTGCGTCGGTGCCGAGCGGCACGGTCGACAGCGTGAAGGGCGGCAGGAACGGCCGCTGCACCATGCGCCAGGGCGAGTTCGGAAACAGCAGCGGCCCGAACACCGCGACCGAGATCGCGAGCAGCAGGATGACGAGGCCGATGACGCCGCTCGGACTCTTGAGCATCGCCTTCCAGAATTGTTTCATGCGGCGAATTCGATGCGCGGGTCGACCAGGCGATAGACCAGGTCGGTGATGAGGTTGAAGATGAGGACCATGACCGAGCAGGTCACGAAGACGCCGAGTAGCAGATTGTAGTCGCGCTGGAGCAGCGCGTCGTACATCAGCCGCCCTATGCCGGGCCAGGCGAACACGGTCTCGGTGATGACGGCGCCGCCGATCAGCGTGCCGGCATGAACGCCGGCGAGCGTCACCACGGGTAGCAGCGCGTTGCGCAGCACGTGGCGGCGCTGGATCACGGCGTCCGAGAGGCCCTTGGCGCGCGCGGTCTTGACGAAGTCGAGCCGTTTCACCTCGAGCATCGAGGCGCGCGTCATGCGGGTGTAGGTCGCCATGAAGAACAGGCCGAGCGTCATCGCCGGCATGATCAGGTGCTTTGCGACGTCGACGGCATGGGCAAAGCCGGTGAGGTTGGCGCCGACCGTCTCGTAGCCGAAGCTCGGCAGCCAATCGACGGTGACCGAGAACAGCAGGATTCCCATCAACGCCACCCAGAAGATCGGCATGGCGTAGAAGATCAGCGCGAAGATCGTGATGCCGGTGTCGAGGAAGGTCCCGGCGAAGCGCGCGGCGAACGTGCCGAAGAGAACGCCCAGCGCGAGCGAGATGGCAAATGCGGTGAGCGTGAGCAGCAGCGTGGCCGGCAGTCGTTCCGCGATCAGCCTTGCGACCGGGGCCTGCTGGCGGAAGGAGAAGCCGAGGTCGAGGGTTGCGATGCCCTTGACGTAGATGAAGAGCTGCTCGGGCAGCGGCTTGTCGAGGCCGAATTTTTTGCGGAGCTGCTGCACGAAGACCTGGTCGCTGGCGCCGGCCTCGCCCGCCATCACGACCGCGGGATCGCCGGGCGCAAGCCGGATCAGGAAGAAATTGAGGACGACGATCGCAAGCAGGACGATCACGCCCTTGACGACACGCTGAGCGACGAAGGAGAGCATTTTAGAACTGAATCAGGCTTGCGAGAATGTCGCCGCGGCGACGGTGCGCCCCCTCTCCCGCTCGCGGGGGAGGGCCGGGGTGGGGGGGCTTCCGCGGCGAAGGACCCCGAGTGGAGGGAGCCCCCACCCGGCGCTTCGCGCCGACCTCCCCCGCGAGCGGGAGAGGTACATAGTCGTTGCCGCTTGATCGAGAATCACAACTCACTTGTCGATCCATGCGTCCTTGAAGCCGTCATTGACCCCGATCGCCGTGGTGATCAGGTTCTTGACCTTGCAGCGCATGATGGTCGGGAATTGCAGCTCGAGCATCCAGGCCACCGGCACGTCCTCGACCAGGATCTTCTGCGCCTTCTCGTAGATCTCCTTGCGCTTGGAGTCGGGCGTTGCGACCGCACCGTCGGCGAACAGCTTGTCGATCTCGGGGTTGGAGTAGCCCTCGACGTTGTTGAAGACCTGGCCCTTGGCGATGTTGCTGGAGATGTAGTTGCGGCCGACGCCGAGCGCGGGATCGCCGTACTGGTAGAGATAGGTGAAGGCGATGTCGTAGTCCCAGTCGCCGATCTTCTGGTTACCTCCGGCGACGTCGGTCGAGACGGTCTCGATGTTCATGCCGACGTCGATGAGGTTCTGCTTCACGGCTTCGCCCCAGCGCTGCCAGGTCTCGCCATAGGCAAGTGGCAGCAGACGGATCTTCTCGCCCTTGTAGCCGGCTTCCTTCAGCAGCGCCTTCGCCTTGGCCGGATCGTAAGGATATTTTTTCACGTCGTCGGTGTAGTATTTGATGGCCGAGGACGAGGGGCCGGTCGCAATCTTGCCGAGCCCGTTCCAGATCACGTCCTTGGCGAAGTCGCGATCGATCGCGTACATGACCGCCTGCCGCACCCGCTTGTCCGCGAGCGGACCCTGACGGTTGTTCAGCCACAGCCAGGCCAGCGGCGAGAAGAACTCCCAGCCGGCGCCGGTGACGCAGGTGTCCTTCAGCTTGGACAGGCGCGGCACGTCGAAGTTCTCGACCGAGCCGCCGGGCAGCACGTCGACCTTGCCGGTCTCGTAGGCCACCGAGCGCGCGGCTGCGTCGGGGATGATCTGCCAGTAGATCTCGTCGATATAGGGCTTGCCCTTCTCGTAGTAGTTCGGGTTCTTGACCAGCCGGATGAACGAGCCCTTCTGCCATTCCTTGAACATGAAGGGGCCGGTGCCGACAGGCGCATTGTTGTAGGGATTGGTCTTCCAGTCGGTGCCTTCATACAGATGCTTCGGCACCATCGGCATCGAACCGACCTCGAAAATGCCGAGGAACGGGCCGAACGGCTGCTTCAGCGTGAACACGACCGTGTAGTCGTCGGGCGCCTCGACCTTGTCGACCTGCGCGAGGTTGGTGCGGGCGCGGGCGTGGGTCTGCTTCAGCATCTCGATCGAGAACAGCACGTCGGCGGAGGTGAAAGGCTTGCCGTCATGCCAGGTGACGCCCTTCCGGAGCTTGAAGGTGTAGGTCTTGGCGTCCTCGCTGACGCTCCAGCTTTCGGCGAGTTGCGGCTGCGGCTCGAGCTTGGGGCTGTAACGCAGCAGGCCTTCGAAGATGTTGCCCGACACCATCTGGGTCGGACCGTTCTGAATCATCGCAAGCATCAGGCCGGGCGGCTCGGGCTGGATCACCGCATTGATCACGCCTCCCGTCTTCGGCTCTTGCGCCAGCGCCGAGGCCGTGAGGCCGCAAGCGAGGAGGAGACCAAGCAACACTCGTTTCGACATGTCGTATCTTTCTCAAGCGCGACCGGCCGTGAACGCTTCGCGACGTCCTCGCGCGCGAAGCGACGGCGGCCCATCCCAGTCCCCATCCGGGCGCGAGGCTCACACGGTCCCGTTCCGCGCCGCAAGATGAAAGTCTCGACACTGTTCGCACAAAAAATGTACAGCGCGTCCTGTTTTCACTTGATTCATTGTCGTGTCACGGAGACAAGTCGGCCCATGGACAATGCCACACGCTCCGAACGATCCCGCAATGCTGCGCTCGAAGCAGCCATCGCGATCATCGCGCGCGACGGGCCCGGCCGGCTGACGCTCGATGCGATCGCGCGCGAGAGCGGGCTGAGCAAGGGCGGCGTGATGCACCAGTTCCGCACCAAGGAAGCGGTGCTGAAGGCGCTGCTCGAGCGGCAGATGGCGCATTTCGAGGAATTCTCGACAGCCTATATGGCGAAGGTGGGCACCAACTCCGCCAATCCCAATCTGGCGACTCAACTCGCCACGATTCGAGAAGCGGCGACATCGCCGAATTCCGCTGCGCTGGCGCTGGTCGCAGCCATGGTTGAAAACCCCAGCCTGATGGCGCTGCCGCGCGGGCGCGAAATGGAGCGCATGGCAGCGATCAGGCAAGAGGCAGCCGATCCCGACCTCGCGATGCTGCGCTGGGCTGGCGCGATGGGATTGCTGCTGAGCTCGTTGTTCGGCATGTCGCCGCTCGGCAAGGAGGAGCACCAGCGGCTGTTCGCGCGTCTGGCCGACGACGCGCAGTGGACCGGCCTCGAACAGCCGGCCGCGAAGCGTCCTGCCAAATCCGGCGCATCATCGGCGGCAAAGGCTGCAAGCCCCCGCAAGCGCGCCTGAGACATCGCTAACGAAGTCCTGCCGCTGCCCAAAGTCGCGCCTGCGGTCAAACGTGCCGGAGCGTCGTTTTTGCTATTTACAAACCAACTAGTCGGTTTTATAAACCGAAACACTGAGGCGGCCCAAGGCGTCTGACATGGCCCCGGACGGTGCCTTGGGCTGGCAATGGTGAGCGCCGCAGCCGCGTCTGGTCCCGCACGCGGCTGCGGTCGCCTTTGCCTTTCGAACAGCCGCAAGAGGAGTTCTGGAATGGATCGCTCGATCGCCCTGCGCGGTCTGGGAATGCTGTTGCTTGGCGCCGCGCTGGCCGGCTGCGCCTCGGTTGCGCCCGTGCCCTATTCGGAGATGGCGTCCTCCGCCTACATGGCGCCCGACAAGTCCGACGCGTCCGGCCGCGTGCCCTACCGCTATTCCACCTCGGTCGACTGGCGCGGGTATCGCAAGGTGATCCTCGAGCCTGTCGTGATCTATCGCGGCAGGGATCACCAGTTCGGCGGCATGTCCGACAAGGACAAGGCGTTGCTCGCCGCCTACATGCAGAGCCGCTTCGCCGAGCGGTTGCGCAGCCGCTTCAGCCTCGTGCGCGAGCGTGGACCCGAGACGCTGCGAATCCGGCTCACGCTCACCGGCGCCGTGACCAACACGCCGGTGCTCGGCACGCTCTCCCGCTTCGACATGGCCGGCGCGGTCTACAACGGCGTGCAGGCCGCGCGCGGCGGCGAGGGCATGTTGACCGGCTCGGTGATCTACGGCGTCGAGATCTTCGACGCTTCCACCGCGCGGCTGCTCTCCGCCTACGTCACCAAGCAATACCCCGGCGCCTACGACATCGAGGCGAGCGTCGGTGCGCTCGCGGCCGCCTATGCCGGCGTCGACAAGGGCGCCGATGCGCTGATGGCGCAGCTGAACTGACCCCACAACCCATTCAACGACAGGTGCCGCTGATGAACATTCTCCTTCGCTTCGTGCTGCGCGTCGCCATCACCATCGCGATGATGGCCTTCGGCGGTCGTGCAGGCGCCGCTGCGCCCGCCGATCCCAGCGGCACCTGGCTCGTCGAGGACGGCCGCGCCCGCATCAGGCTGGAGCGCTGCGGTCCGTCGCGCGATCGCATCTGCGGCTTCATCGTCTGGATGAAGGAGCCGGCCGACAAGCGCGGCCAGCCTCTTCGCGACAGGGAAAACCCCGATGCCGACAAGCGCGCCCGCCCGCTGCTCGGCCACCAGTTGATCATGGGCTTGCAGGCGACGCCTGAGGGCCGGTTCGCCGGTGACATCTACAATGCCGAAGACGGCAAATCCTACTCGGTCTCGCTGTGGCGCGAATCCGCAGACCGTCTCAAGCTCAAGGGGTGCCTGATCAAGTTTCTGTGCCAGACCCAGACCTGGCAGCAGACCCTCGACGTCCAGCCCGGACAGCTCATCGGCCTCACCGGCGATCTCAATGGCCCCCGCGCCGACAAGGAATGGGTGCAGGTGCCGCCGCCGAAGCCAACGCAGGTCAAGGCGAAGTAGGTTGCGCCTGTTGCCGCAAATTTGATCCCGATCAAAGTCGGGCCGTCGCTTCTGCGATCTGATTATACGATGGACGTTAGCTCGGGCCTTCGTGAAACGGACTTGGACGATCTCGCCGTGCCGGTCGCGGGCGAGGCGGCCGTACGTTGCGCGCAAGTCCTTGCCGATGCGGGCATGCGGGTGACGCGGCAGCGCCTGGCGCTGGGCAAGATGCTGCTGCTGGGCGACCACCGGCATGTCACGGCTGAAGGTCTCCATGAGGAGGCCACGGCTGCAAATCTGCGGCTGTCGCTTGCCACCGTCTACAATACGTTGAACCAGTTCACCGAAGCCGGCCTGTTGCGCCGGATCGCGGCCGACGGCATCAAGTCGTTCTTCGACACCGACACATCGGTCCATCCGCACTTCTATCTGGAGGGCGAGGATGCGCTGGTCGACGTTGCCGGCGGCCTTGCCTTCAGCAAGTTGCCGGATCCACTCCCAGGCCACGAGATCGAGCGGCTCGACGTCATTGTCCATCTGCGCCGGAAGCGGCCGTAGCTGCAGCACCGATCAGCTCAATCCCGCGCGCCGAAATCCCTCCAGATAGTGCTCGCGATCGGCATCTTTCACCCAAGGCAGCTGAGTCGCGATCCAATCCAGTGAGATGTTCGGCTGGGTGCGGCGGAGTTCGCCCAGTGCCATGTCCGCGAGCGCGCTGTCGCCGGTCATGCCGGCGGAAACGGCGAGCACGCGATAGGCGCCGGTGAGATCGCCGCGATGGCGGATCGCCTCGCGCGCCAGCGCGATGGCCTCGTCATAGCGCCGCTCGGTGAAGCGGGCATAGCCTGCGATGCCGTAGTAGATTGCCAGCGACGGATCGCGCGGCGAGAGCCTGATCGCCTTCTGAGCCGCCTCGAAAGAATCGCCGGATCGCCCGGCATAGGACAGCGCCAGCGCATAATATCCCTGCGCCAGCGAAAAGTTCGGATTGAGCGCGAGCGCCTGTTCGAACTCGGACAGTGCCTCCGCAAGCCGGCTCGTCGAGAAGCAGACGCTGCCGAGTGCGGCATGGGCCCAGGCATTCTCGTGGTCGCAGCGCATCGCGGCGAGCGCTGCGTTCTCGGCGATCGGCGCGGTGGTGGCAAGTTCGGCCCAGCCCAGATGCACGCCGAACATGTGGCTCGCCGCCAGCACCGCCAGCGCCTGGCCGTAGTCCGGATCGATCCCGATCGCACGCTCGAGCAACTTTTGCGCGACGGCGTGATCCTGCGGCGTGATCCGCCAGTAATGCGAGAGCGCCTGCATCAGGAGGTCCCAGGCATCGAGGCTCGCCGGGGGCTTGCGATGCGTGCGAAAATTCTCCGCGGCGTGGATCTGCGGCTCGATCGCCGCGACGATCCGCTCGGTGATCTCGTCCTGCACGGCGAACACATCGACCAGCTCGCGGTCGTAGCGCTCGGCCCAGAGATGACCGCCGGTGGTGGCGTCGTTGAGCTGTGCGGTGATGCGCACGCGGTTGTCCACCTTGCGCACGCTGCCCTCGACGACGTAGCGGACGCCGAGTTCCTCGGCGATCTGCTTGATGTGTACCGCGCGCCCCTTGTAGGTGAAGGACGAGTTGCGGGCGATCACGATGAACCAGCGCTGCTTCGACAGCGCGGTGAGGATGTCCTCGCTGATGCCGTCGCCGAAATAGTCCTGGGCGGGATCGCCGCTCATGTTCTCGAAGGCGAGCACGGCAATGCCGGGACGGTCCGCCACGACGCGTGGGGAACTGAGGGCGGCTTCGGCCGGCGCAGGCTTTGCTGCCGCTTCCGCCCTGACGTCGCCGACGAAACGAAACCCCTTGCGCGGGATCGTCTTGATCAGCCGCTGCGTCGTGCCGTCGTCCCCGAGCGCCTTGCGCGCGGCATTGATTCGGCTGTTCAGTGCCGAATCCGAGACGATGCGGTCGCTCCAGATCCGGCTGATCAGGTCGTCCTTGCTGACGACGCGAGCGCGCTCCGCGACGAGGTAAAGCAGCAGATCGAACACCTGCGGCTGCAGCGGCACGGTCGTCCCGGCGCAGGTCAGTTCGCGCCGGTCGCCGTCGAGCACGTTGTTTTCAAAGAGAAATCGCACGTTTCTGTCGTCTCAAGCAAAAATCAAAGTCGTCTCAGGCGAAAATCAACCGTCCGCGAAAGTCTTCAGCCGTCCGGTCCGGCATGGTGCAGAGACCAACAAGTGCCGATGCCTCGGCACAACGGAGCTTTCTATGACCCAAATCGATCATCAGGTTCATTCCATCAGCCCGGAGATTGCGGGCTCGCGCATTTTCAAGTTCATCGCCTTTCTTTACGGAATTGCGGCGTATCTCGTGTTCTTCGTCACCATTCTCTATGCCATCGGCTTTGTGATGGGGTTGGTGGTGCCGAAGACCATCGACACCGGAGCCGACACGCCGACCGCCGAAGCAGTGATCATCAACCTGCTGCTGATGACGCTGTTCGCCGTTCAACACAGTGTGATGGCGCGCCAGCGCTTCAAGGCATGGTGGACGCAGTTCGTCCCCAAGCCGGTCGAACGCTCGACCTATGTGCTGTTCGCGAGCCTGTCATTGCTCCTCCTGTTCTGGCAGTGGCGTCCGATGCCGACGGTCGTATGGGACGCGGGTGACCCCGATCTTGCCGTGACACTGGTCACGCTGTCCTTCGCGGGCTGGGTGCTGGTGTTCACCTCGACCTTCATCATCAATCATTTCGAATTGTTCGGACTGCATCAGGTGACCAACCATCTCGTCGGCAAGCAGGTCGAGCCGCCGCGGTTCAAGACGCCGCTGCTCTACAAATTCGTCCGTCATCCGATCTATCTCGGCTTCATCATCGCCTTCTGGGCGGCACCGACCATGACCGCGGGCCATCTGCTGTTTGCGGCCGTGACCACCGCCTACATCTTCGTCGGTATCGCCCTGGAGGAGCACGATCTCGTCGATCTTTTCGGTGACGAATATCGGCAGTACAAGCAACGGGTGTCGATGCTTATTCCCTGGCGCCGGTCAGTCTAGCCGTCGCATCCTCTGCCGCGCATCCGCCGAACGGAGGATGCGTGGCGGGGCTTCATTTGCAACCCAACAATTCTAATCCAGCATTCCTACCCCAGTCCATCTCAGGAGAACCAGGATGAAACATGTCGGACACTGCTTCTGCGGCGCCGTTACAGTCGAGGTCACCGGCGAGCCGGCGGCGATGGGCTATTGCCATTGCCGATCCTGCCGCTCGTGGTCGGGCGGTCCGGTGAACGCGTTCAGCCTGTGGAAGCCGGAAGCCGTGCGTATTACCGAAGGCGCGCAGAACGTCGAGACCTTTGCCAAGACGCCGCTGAGCCAGCGCAAATACTGCAAGAAGTGCGGCGGTCATCTCATGACCAATCACCCGCCGCTCGATCTGATCGACGTGTTCGCTGCGACCATCCCGACGCTCGCCTTCACCCCCGGCGTCCACGTCAACTATGCCGAGTCGGTACTGCCGATGCGCGACGGCATGCCCAAGTTGAAGGATTTTCCCGCCGAGTTCGGCGGCAGCGGCGAGATGATGCAGGAGTAGGACCTCTCTCCCCGCTTGCGGAGAGAGAAGGCGTTACCTCATCCCCGCGCGCCGAAATCCTTCGAGATAATGCGCGCGGTCTTCGTCGCGCAGCATCGGCAGCTCCCGCGTGAGCCATGCCAGCGAGATGCCGGGCTGGGTGCGGCGCAATCCCTCCAGCGCGGAGGCCGCAAGGGCAGGATCGCCTGACATGCCGGCGGCCGCCGTCAGCACGCGATGCGCGCCGACGAAATCGGCTCGCTGCCGCATCGATTCTCGCGCCAACTGCACGGCGTGGTCGTAATTGCGGCCGATGAACTGGGCATAGGCCGCAACACCGCAATAGATCGCCGCAAGCGGATCGCGCGGGCTGAGCCGAAGCGCGCGGCGCGCGGCGGCATCGCCGTCCTGCCATCGTCCGGCGTAGCATAGGGTGACCCCGTAGAAGGCGTGCGCCATCGCGAAATTCGGGTTGAGCGACAGCGCCAGCTCGAACTCCGCCAGCGCGTCGTCGAAGCGGCGGCGGAACAGATAGGTATAGGCAAGGCCGTGATGGGCCCAGGCATCGTCGCGATCGGCTTCCACCGCGGCGAGTGCCGCAGCTTCCGCGATGGGAACGGTTGCGCCCATGTCGGCCCAGCCCATATGCGCGCCGAAGATGTGGCTGGTCGCGAGCAGGCCCAGGGCCTTGCCATAGGCGGGGTCGATCGCGATCGCCTGCTCGAGCAGCCTCTGTGCCGAGGCATTGTCCTCGCCTGTGATGCGCCAGTAATGCGACAGCGCGCGCACCACGAAATCCCAGGCGTCCAGGCTGCCCGGTGGCTTCTGCTGGGCACGAAAGCTCTCGGCGGCATAGAGCTGCGGCTCG
Organism: Bradyrhizobium sp. WYCCWR 13022; assembly: GCF_030435535.1. Classification (NCBI taxonomy): domain Bacteria; kingdom Pseudomonadati; phylum Pseudomonadota; class Alphaproteobacteria; order Hyphomicrobiales; family Nitrobacteraceae; genus Bradyrhizobium; species Bradyrhizobium sp. WYCCWR 13022. The sequence continues at coordinate 245,660 of NZ_JAUIZJ010000008.1, read as the reverse complement.
ATCGCGGCGACGATGGCTTCGGTGATCTCGTCCTGCACGGCGAAAATGTCGGCGAGCTCGCGGTCGTAGCGCTCGGCCCAGAGATGGCCGCCGGTCGAGACGTCGTTGAGCTGGGCCGAGATGCGGACGTGGTCGCCGCTTCGCCGCACGCTCCCTTCGAGCACGTAGCGCACGCCGAGCTCGCGCGCGATCTCGTTGAGATGCACGGCGCGACCCTTGTAGACGAAGGAGGAATTGCGTGCGACGACGAAGAACCAGCGCAGCTTCGACAGCGCTGTGATGATGTCCTCGCTGATGCCGTCGGAGAAATAGTCCTGCTCGCGGTCGCCGCTCATATTGGTGAAGGGCAGCACGGCGATCGCGGGCCGGTCGGGCAGCGCGGGCGTTGCCTGCGACGCTGTGACGCTGCGGCGTGGTTCCACAGCCACGCCTCCGGACTTGGTCTCGACGTCGCCGACGAAGCGAAAGCCTTTCCGCGCGATGGTGCGGATCAGCAACTGGTTCGCGCCGCTGTCGCCGATCGCCTTGCGCGCCGCGTTGATCCGGCTCGTCAATGTCGATTCGGAGACGCTGCGGCCGTGCCAGATCTTGTCGATCAGCTCGTCCTTGCTGACGACCCGGTCGCGGTTCTCCATGAGATGGACCACGAGGTCGAAAACCTGTGGTTCCACGGAAACGGGAACCTGCTCGCGGCTCAGCTCGCGCAAGTCGGTGTCGAGAAGGTGATCCCGGAACAGAAACTGCACGTCGAAAACTCAGGCCTCACGGCGACTTCAGGCAATGATGAAATCAAATGGATTTCGACTTGAAGTCTGTGAGTCCGACGAAAGGTCGATCCGGTTCATCGCGACGTCCGGATGGCTGCTATGCCATTTGCGCCGAGGAATGCAACCCGGGTTAGAATGTGGCCGCCTTTGGCCGGATTGTCGCGGCACCCGGGCGATATCCGGATGCCGCGGCACAGCCTCAGGGGCAGGGATGGCGCCGGCCGTCGTTGCCGAGATACAGGCCCGTGTTCGGGTTGTAGGACCTGTAGCGTTGCATGCAGTATTGGACGTCTCCTTCCGGTGGCGGTGCGTAGCCGGCGGGTGGCGGCGGATAGGCCGGCCCATAGTAATAAGGTGAACCGTAGTAATGGGGCGCCGCGACCGTGCCGCCGATGATCGCGCCGGCCGCAAGCCCGCCGACGAACGCGCCGCCACCCCAGCCCCAGCCGCGATGCCCATACCAGCGCACTTGCTCGATCCGGCCGGGCGCAGATTCTGCCACCGCGAGCGGCTGTGCGATCGGCGCCGCCGATACCGCGGTCAATGTCGCAGCCGACAGGCCTGCCAGCACGCAGGCGCCGGCAACGAAGCGAAACGATTTCAACATTGAGCTCTCCTCGTCATGCGGCGGCATTCGCGCCGCGTGACAAGTGATAGTGCAGTCGAAGAAGCGTGCTGAATTAAAGTTTGGACAGGAAGATGGTACTGCGACAGTGCCTGACATCTCCTATCGTCGTCCCGGCGAACGCCGGCTTTCGCCAGGACGACGATGGCTGTGTGTCGAACAGTGAATGTTGATTGCTCGGCTCGATATCCCGCGTAAGCTGCTCCCACGCAACAACAGCCGAAAAGAAACGCTCATGCCCGCTTTTCCCGCCTCGACCACCGTGCTCGACTCCATGCTGTTCCGCGATGCCTTCGGCACGCCCGCGATGCGCGAGGTGTTTTCCGATGTCGCGCTGGTCGGGCGCTATGCCGAGGTCGAGGTGGCGCTGGCCAGGGCGGAGGCGCGATGCGGCGTGATCCCGCAGTCTGCCGCGGACCAGATCGCGGCGCGGACCGACGTCGCCGCGCTCGACTTCGATCTCCTGCGGCAGGAGACCGACATCGTCGGCTATCCGATCCTCCCTTTGGTGCATCAGATGGTGAAGCAGTGCGGCGAGGCCGGCCGCTACGTGCATTGGGGCGCGACCACGCAGGACATCATGGACACCGCCGTGGTGCTGCAACTGCGTGCGGGGCTGGAGATCGTCGAACGCGACATCGACGAGCTGCGCAAGATCCTCGCCGACCTCTCGCGGCGCCATCGCGACACGCCGATGGCCGGCCGCACCCATCTCCAGCAGGCGCTGCCGGTGACCTTCGGCTACAAGACCGCGATCTGGCTCGCGATGTTCGATCGTCACGCCGAGCGTCTCGCTCAACTGAAGCCGCGCGTCCTGGTCGGGCAGTTCGCGGGCGCCGCCGGCACGCTGGCCTCGCTGGGCGACAAGGGGTTCGAGGTGCAGGAGGCGCTCTGCGCCGAGCTCGAGCTCGGCGTTCCCGCCTCGACCTGGCACGTCGCGCGCGACGGATTCGCGGAAGCGGTGAATTTCCTCGCACTCGTCACCGGCTCGCTCGGCAAGATCGCGCTCGACATCATGATCATGGCCTCGACCGAATTCGCCGAGGTCTACGAGCCCTTCGTCAAGGGGCGCGGCGCCTCCTCGACCATGCCGCAGAAGCGCAATCCGATCTCTTCTGAACTGATGCTCGCGGCTAGCAAGGCGGTGCGCCAGCAGGCCGGCCTGATGCTGGATGCCATGGTGCAGGATTTCGAGCGCGCCACCGGTCCGTGGCACGCCGAATGGATGGCGATCCCGGAAAGCTTCGTGCTGACCGCAGGCGCGCTGCACCAGGCGAAGTTCGCGCTCGCCGGCCTCATCGTGGACGAGACGAAGATGAACGACAACCTCGCCCTTAGTCGCGGCCTGATCGTGGCCGAAGCGGTCATGATGGGACTGGCGCCGCAGATCGGGAGGCAGGAGGCGCACGATGTGGTCTACGATGCCTGCCGGCTCGCCAACGAGAAGGGCCTGACGCTCGCGGACGCGCTCTCGTCCGACGCCCGCGTCTCGAGCCGGATCGATCGTGCCACGATCGAGGCGCTCACTTCACCGAAAAATTACTTTGGTCTTGCTCCTGCCATGGTCGACCGGGTGCTGAAATCGGCAACGCGTTGAAAACCAAACTGCGTGAAACTCCGTATCTTTCACGTCTTGCAGGACGCTCGCACACTTGTGTCTCGTGATGCTAGGCTTAGATTGAAAGAGAGATTTCGACAGAGGACCCGGCATGACCGATCAACGCAATTCCGCCACGTCCATCGATCCCGTCAAGCTCGACCGGCTGGCCGAGGTGGCGGTGAAGGTGGGATTGGGCTTGCGGCCGGGACAGGATCTTCTCCTGACGGCACCAGCGATCGCGCTGCCGCTGGTGCGCCGGATCGCCGCGCACGCCTACAAGGCCGGTGCCGGTATCGTGACGCCGATCCTCTCCGACGAGGAGATGACGCTGGCGCGCTACCGCTACGGCCACGACGACAGTTTCGATCGCGCGGCCAACTGGCTCTACGAGGGCATGGCGAAGGCGTTCTCGGAGAATACCGCGCGCCTCGCCATCGTCGGCGACAATCCGATGCTGCTGTCGAACGAGGATCCGTCGAAAGTCGCGCGCGCCAGCAAGGCCAATTCCATGGCCTATCAGCCGGCGCTGGAAAAGATCGTCAATTTCGACACCAACTGGAACATCATCGCCTATCCGAGTCCATCCTGGGCCAAGCAGGTCTTTCCGGACGATTCCGAAGAGGTTGCCATCGGCAAGCTCGCGGACGCGATCTTTGCGGCGTCCCGCGTCGACCGCGAGGATGCCATGGCCAATTGGGCGAGCCACAATGCGGTGCTGCGCGAGCGCACCAACTGGCTCAACGGCCAGCGATTCCGCGCGCTGCAATATTCGGGACCCGGCACCGACCTCACCATCGGGCTGGCCGACGGCCATGAATGGGAAGGCGGCGCGTCGCTGTCCAAGAACGGCATCAGCTGCAACGCCAACATCCCGACCGAAGAGGTCTTCACCACGCCGCACTGCCGGCGGGTCTACGGCCATGTCGTGAGCTCGAAGCCGCTGTCCTACCAGGGCACGCTGATCGACAACATCGCGGTCCGTTTCGAGGACGGCAAGATCGTCGATGCCAAGGCCTCGCGCGGCGCGGAAGTGCTGAACAAGGTGCTCGACACCGACGAGGGCGCGCGGCGTCTCGGCGAGGTGGCGCTGGTACCGCATTCCTCGCCGATCTCGCAGAGCGGGCTGTTGTTCTACAACACGCTGTTCGACGAGAACGCCGCGTCCCACATCGCGCTCGGCCAGTGCTATTCGAAGTGCTTCATCAACGGCGCACAGCTCACACCGCAGCAGATCGCAGCGCAAGGCGGCAACCAGAGCCTGATCCATATCGACTGGATGATCGGATCGGCCGAAACCGACATCGACGGCATTCTGGCCGACGGCAGCAAGGTACCGGTGTTCCGCAAGGGCGAGTGGGCGAAGTAGCTCTTCACCTCTCCCCGTCGGGGAGAGGTGAGTTCCCGGCGGCGGCCGACAATCTTTCCCGAACTTATTTGTTAGAGTGTCACTCACGCCGCCGCGTTGCGCAGCATCGGGTTGTTGTCGATGCTGAAGCGGTTGAACAGTGTCGTGAACGGGCTGCCGTCGGTGGCCCGCACGATGGCGTCGGACGCCGCGACCGCGTCGTACAGCGCGCCGACCGGATCGTCCGGCTCGGGCAGGTCGAGGTGCTCCCGGATTTCCTCCCTCGCCTCGTTGACGTCGTCCTCGTCCTCGAGTGTCGCTTCGAGCGCATCCGCCGCGCGCCGCATTTCCTGGAGATCGCCGCCGGCGGAGAATTTGAGGATGTCGAGCCAGTAGGGGCGGGCGACCACCAGCTGGATCAACGCCTCGAAACTCTCGGCGATGATGCCGGCGCGTCCCTCCGACGAAACGTAGAGCACATTCTGCGACGGCAGCAGCACAAAGGCGCCGCCTGAGCCGTCGCTGCCGATCTGCTGAGAATTTTCGAAGCCGTCGATGGTGAACCAGGGCTCCTCGTCCGGCGCGAACGAGACACCGAGGCTGCCGAGCCAGGCGACGACCTCGCCTTGGGCTGTCACGGCCTCCGGGGTCAGGGGCATCGATGCGGCTCCTTCTCAGTCGTGTCGCGCATTTTGTCGCACCCCGGAAAAGATGGGTTCATGTGCGCGAATTTGCAGGCAAATCCAGGCGTTAACCGCTTCGCATCTGCAACTTGCGGCTGATTGTCGGGGCCCGCGTAAGAAAGAATTAAAAGCCGGCCACTAGCGTTCCAACATCTTTCGAAACAATCCGGGCCTGGACCCGGCCATCGATATTATATCCCCTGGGGAAGCAGATGTCGCGCGCGTTGATTGAAATCGGTAGTTGCAATGTGGATCTGGAGCTGCGGCCGATCGAGCCGGCCTGGATCATCGAGGGTAACCCGATCTCGCGCTCGCACATCCTCTCGACCAGCTCGGACGGCACCTCCTCGACCATCATCTGGTCCTGCACCGAAGGCCGCTTCAACTGGTACTATGATTTCGACGAGACGATCATGATCCTGGAAGGATCGATCGTGCTGGAGAGCGATGGGCTGCCGCCGAAGCGCTACGGCGTCGGCGACGTCATCTTCTTCCGCGACGGCGCGCATGCCAAATGGCATGTCGAAGGCCACGTCAAGAAGATCGCGTTCTGCCGCAAGACCAACCCCGCCGTGATCGGCTTCATGGTCCGCGTCGTCAACAAGCTGAAGCGAATGTTCCTCTCGGCCGGCGAACGCCGCCCCGCGACCCTCATGGGTGCCGGTTAGTCGAACTCACGGGCGCTTCCCAGCGACCACGACGGAACAGGGGTCGGGACCAACATCCCGGCCCCTTTTTCGTGTCATGACGGCAGTTCGAGCCGGTAGAAGTCGGTCGCGGTCTGCGAGAACAGCGCCGTCTGCTCGGCCTCGCTCAAGGGTGCCGCGATGCGCTTGAAGGCGTTGAAGATCACCTGGTAGCTGCACTGGCCCTTGTCCGGCGGGAAGTTGCTTTCGAACATCGCCCGCTTCGGCCCGAAGGCCTCGATGCAGGTCTCGACATAAGGCTTCCACGCGGCGGCGAGTTCCTCGGACGACGGTGGCCTCTCGCGCAGGTGGAAGTCGTAGCCGAGCAGGCACATTGCGAGCCCGCCGAGCTTCACCACCACGTTCTCGCAACGAGCGATCTCCCGGATCGCGGCGCGCCACTGCGGGAATACCTCTTCGCGCCGCCCGGCAAAGCGGCCCACGCCGGCCGGCCCGCCGCAATGGTCGAGCACGATCCTGGTGTCGGGGAAGGCGTGCGCCAGTTCAGCGAGCTCGCCGATCTGCGGATGAAACAGCCAGGCATCGAAGCTGAGGCCAAGCGGCGCGAGGCAGGCAAAGCCCTTGCGGAAGGTCGGGTCCTGCAGCAGGCCCTTCGGCCGGTTCGCGTACATGCCGGCGACGACGGGGTCTTGGTCCCAGGCGGAGGAATGCCTGATGCCGCGGAAGCGACCGTTGCCGGCGGCGATCTCCGCCTCGAGCACCGGCTTTGCGGCATCGCCCAGCAGCAGATTGGCGTGGCTGACGATGCCGGCGCAGATCGCGGCCTTGCCGTAGCCGCCGCTCGCGCTCATCGCGGCGACGCCGTTGGCGAACTCGACCTCACCCACGGGCCGGAACGCTTCGGGCCCGTGCGCACGGTACATCGAGCGGCAATCGACATAGACGGTGGCGATGATGTTGTGGCCGGAGGCGATATCGGCAGCCATCTCCTCGATCAGATAGCGATGTCCGCGATTCCAGAGATGATGATGCGGATCGACGATCGGCCTGAGGGGATCGATGATCTCTTCCTGATATTGCGCGAGCCAGTCCTCGCGCGGTTCGACGAAGAGTCCGCTGGTGTTGGCAGGCAGACCGCTTGCAGCCATCGACGTTCGCTCCCTCATGTTTTTATGGCGGGAGCCTAGCACCTGATCTGGTTGCGCAGCAGCGCGCGTGGCTCAGAGCACCATCGCAGCGGCGGAGGAGGTGGGCTCCCCATCACCTCTTACGCCGCCGCGCCCTCACATCGACCACCAGTCGCCAGTCGGTTGCCGCGGCGGGCTTGACCTCGCCCAGCCAGCGAAAGGAATCGTCCGTGATTTCGACAAAACTCCACCGCGTGAGGTCACCGGCTTCGGTTGTGCCCTCCTGCACGATGTCCTCGCCGCGTGGACGACCGATCTGGTGACGGAACACCGAGCGCGCTGGATCGGACCAGGAAATCCGCCACGCGGAAATGGTGGGGTCGTAGACCCGCAGCGTCGTGCCGTACCAATTGCCCGCGATGGGAAAGGCGGAGCTGCCCGCTGGGCGCGGAATGATCCAGACGTCCTGAACGGCGCGTCCTTCCAGCACCCAGCCGAAATGGATTTCACCTGGCGCGGTGTGTTTCGTTCCATCAGCGCCGTGGGCGGTGATCCCGGCGTCCCAATCTCCGACGAAGCGGCCATAGAGCTCAAGCGCCGCCGCATGCTCGGGGTTGGGGCCATCCGCGTGCAGCAATCTCTCGAAGTCGGTCATGTCGATCTCCTGCTGCCAGGGAGATCAGCACGACCGGCCGGCGGCCGACTTGGAGAAAATTGCGCGTTAGACGCCGTCGAGGATGATCACTGTCGGTGTCGTCGGCAGCGTATCTCGCGAGATCCGCAAGGAGCGCTCGGTGCGGCGGTCGATCTCGAACTGCCGGCCAATGCGGCGCATGAACTCGTCGAGCGGGGTCGCGAAGCGGTGCATCGGCAGCACCACGGAGGCGCGCAGCCGCCTGGTGATCTCGGAGACACCGTCGAGCGACATGGTGTAGGTGCCGTCGATCGGCACCATCACGATGTCGAGCCGGCCGATCTGGGCGAAATGGCTGTCGTCGAGCTTGTGATGGAGATGGCCGAGATGACCGATGCAGAGGCCCGCCACCTCGAAGATGAAGATCGAATTGCCGTCACGGATCATGTCCGCGCCGGAATCGTCACCGAAATAGCGGCGGATGTCGGTGGTGACGTTGCGGATGAAGGTGTCGCCGATGCGCTCCGACACGATGGCCGGCTTGCCGTCCTCGCCCCAGCCGTGCAGGACATGGGGAATGCGCTTGTCGGGATTGAGAGAATAGTGGGTGCTGTGCGCCCGGTTCATGGTGACGACGTCGGGCAGCCGGCCGACCTGATAGGCGCCGCTGTAATCGGTCGCGATGCGCACGCCGCCGGGCGTGTCGATGAAATAGGTGGAGTGGCCGGCATAGGTGATCTCGACCTCGGCCGCGGTAGCCGCCTGCCGGAAGGCGACCGGCATAGCGCGGGGCGCGGCGTTCGCTATCGCCAGGCATTCGCTGCGTTGAGACGGCTGCTGGGCGAGGGCAGGAGAGAGACAAGCGCCCAACAGCGCAAATGCCGCCGAAATGAATCGCCGCATGAACCGGTCCTCGATGACTTCAGGGGAAAGTCTAGCGTGCAACGCAGCGTGTCGCCAACAGGACGCGATCAACAGCGCGTCAGTGTCGCACCTTCAGTCCCTGCCTTTAGTCGCGCCTCGGGCTGAACTTCCAGGTCATCGCGACCAGGCCCGCGGTGATCAGGCCGCTGACGATGCCTGCGGTCGGCAGCGTGAGCAGCAGCGCGGAGGTAGCGGCCCAGCCGATCGAGGAGAAGGCTTCGGCGAAGGTGGCAAGCCGCGACGAGGTCTGGCGACGGCGGAATTGGCTGCGCCGGGCCTGGACGCGGAACCAGAGCTGGATCGCGGTGGCGCAGGCTGCGCTGGCGATGATCATGGCCGCCGTGATCGCAGCCTGGAAAGGCGAGGCGAATACCAGTGCAGCAACCAGCGGGCTGAAGATCGCGGCGATCGCGATCAGCACCACCTCGATCTTGGCGCGGATGACGCTCGTGGGTGTGAGTGGCGCGGTCGCGACCAGATCGGGCGCGTCTTCGCCTGATATCGTCAGCCAGGCGAGCCCGCCGGCGAGTTGCCCTGCCGCCATCACGATGACAGGCGAGATGAGAGTCAGCGCCGCGGAACTGTCGCCAAAGCTGCGCCAGAGCAGCAGGGCCGGCGGCACCAGATAGAGCAGTTGCATCAATGTCTGCGAGATCAGCCAGGGATCGCGCCAGAGCAGCATGAATTCCTTGCGCCGCAGCGCCTGCTGCCGCGATCCGCCACGGAATGGACGTTCCTTCGCGCGCTTGCGGTTGGACGTGCCATAGGCGGCGGCGTCGATCGCGGTGTCGGCGAAACGGCCCGAGAAGATCGCCATGACGCATCCGAGCAGCACCAGCCCGAGCGCGAGGAGCGACAGCAGCGCCTCGCTGTCGCCCATGGTCGCACGTGCCGGCCACCACCAGATGCTGTCGATGTCGGGCGCGTGGGCGGCGAGAGTGCCCGACGTCAGGATGGTGAAGCGCGACAGCGTGCCGTAGGATATGATCGCCGCGACCTGGAGCGCGATCACGAAACCGGCGCCGATGATCGCAGCCAGGATCTGGGCAACGAAGCGCGTCCGCGCCGGGCCGATCAGGCGGAACAGGAGAATGGTGACGGCAATGGCGATGGCCGCGGCCGACAGGCCCATCGCGACGACCACGCCGAATGCGGCAAGCCACCGCGCGCCGCCGCCGATGACGAGCACGTCGATGAAGGGCGTCGAGAACAACAGCGCCATCGCCGTGACGGTGAGCGCGATTGCGGCGATGCGGACCGAGAACAGGTTCGCCAGCGTCGCCGGCGAGGACATGATCAGGTCGAGATCGGCGCGGGCGTAAAACACCCGCGTCACGGATTCGATCGCCTGCGACAGCATCAAGGTCCAGGCGAGGAAGATCGTCGCCGAGATCACGATCAGCGACGATTTGTCGAGCGGCAGTTGCAGATTGGCGAAGCGGCCGATCACCGCCCAGGCCGGCACGTGCAGCAGCGCGGCGAAGAAGACGAGGCCGATCATAGCGGCGCGCGCGCGCCGGCGCCGGCCGCCCGTCATCATGGCGAACCATTCGCGCCAGGCGAGGCGGAGCTCGTGACGGGCAAACCACGAAAGGGCGGTCGCCGAGCTCATGCGGCTTCCTGGAGCGTCACCAGGGCGATGAAGAGATCCTCCAGGCTGGTGTCGGCATGGCCGTTCTGCTGACGCAGCTCCGTCAGCGTGCCTTCGGCAACGAGGCGGCCCGCGGCGATAACGCCGATGCGATCGGCCATGCGCTCGGCCACCTCGAGAATATGCGTCGTCATGATGACGGTGCAACCGGCGCGGACCCGCTCGCCGAGCAATCCCTTCACGTGGCGGGCGGAGACGGCATCGAGGCCCGTCAGCGGCTCGTCGAGAATGATGAGACGGGGATCGTGCACCAGCGCGCCGGCAAGAGCCACCTTCTGACGCATGCCCTTGGAAAAACCTTCGCATCGTTCGTGCCGGTGCGGCTCGAGCCCGAGCGAAGTCAGGAGCTCCTCGGCGACCGGCTTCGAGGCCGAGGGCGCGATGCCCCAGAGGCCGGCGACGAATTCGAGATATTCGAGTGGGGTGAGCTTGTCATAGATCATGGGCTCGTCGGAGACCCATGCCATGACTTGCTTGGCGGCGACCGGATGAGCGAGCGCATCGACGCCGAAGATCGAGACACCGCCATCGTCGGGCCTGAGCAGGCCCGCAACCATGCGCAAAGTGGTGGTCTTGCCGGCGCCGTTGGGGCCGACCAGCGCATAGAATTCGCCGGCATGAATGGTGAGATCGAGGCTGTCGACCGCCAAACGGTCAAAACGCTTCGTTAACCCTCGGACTTCCAGTGCCGAGCTGTCCGGCTTCATGACGGCCACACCATGAGGTTTTGCATAGCCCGCGACCATGACCCGAAGATGTTTCGGCCCCGTGAATCGCGCCGCCGCAAATTCCGTCATTCACCTTGGACTAAAGGCAAGTCACCGTTTGTTGACAGCGCGCGGGCCTTCAGGCTGAATTGGCGCCGGGCAAATGCGCTAACGCGGCAGAACGACTGCGTAGCGACTGGACACAAGATGCGACAAGGCGGTCAAAGAACCGCCGGTCGCGTCGGGAGGATGCGCGGCGATGCTGGATTTCGTTCAGCAGCTGGTCAGCGGCATTGCGCTCGGCTGCGTCTACGGCCTGATCGCGCTCGGCTTCGTGCTCGTCTACAAGGCCACCGAGGTCGTCAACTTCGCCCAGGGCGATCTGATGATGCTGGGCGGCTTCTTCGCCTTCACCTTCATCGGCATGATGGGCCTGAACTACTGGGTCGGCTTCGCCGGCGCCGTGGCGGCGATGGCGCTGTTCGGCATGCTCGCGGAGCGGATCGTGGTGCGGCCGATCCTCGGCTATCCGCAATTCTCCATCATCATGGCCACCATCGGCCTCGGCTATTTCCTGCGCTCGGTCGCCGGCATGATCTGGGGCACCGACGATTTCAAGATCGAGACGCCGTTCAGCCAGGGCGTGCTGCGCATCGGCTCGCTGGTGCTCGCGCATGACAAGCTGTCGGTGATCGCGGCAACGATCATCCTCTGCACGCTGCTCTGGCTGTTCTTCAACAAGACCACGCTCGGCACCGCGATGCGCGCCAGCTCCGAGAACATGCTGGCAGCCTACTACATGGGCATCCCGGTCAAGCGCGTGGTGTCGATCGTCTGGGCGATCAGCGCGGCGGTTGCGACCTGCGCCGGCGTGCTGCTGGCGCCGATCACCTTCATCCATTCCAACGTCGGGCTCGTGCTCGGGCTCAAGGCATTTCCGGCCGCAGTGCTCGGCGGCTTCGGCTCGATCCCCGGCGCGGTCGTCGGTGGCGTCCTGATCGGCGTGATCGAGAGCATGGCCGGGTTCTATCTGCCGGAGGGATGGAAGGACGTCGCGCCCTACGTCGTGCTGCTGGCCGTGCTGTTGCTCAAGCCCGAAGGCCTGTTCGGCCTTCATGCCCGCAAGAAGGTCTGAACGCATGCGCTTCCTGTTCAAGACCGACTATGAGGACGACATCAGGCTGTTTCCGCATTCGGGCTATGTCGTCTCCTACGGCCTGCTGCTCGCGGTGCTGCTGATCGCGCCCTACGTGCTTTCCAGCTATCTGATGAGCCAGCTCGTCTTCGTCTGCATCTACGCGACCGTGGGCGTGGCGCTGTTGATTTTGACGGGCTTTACCGGACAGGCTTCGCTCGGGCACGCCGCGTTCCTCGCGATCGGTGCCTACACGGCGGCCTACCTGCAGAAGTACAACGTACCGTTTCCGGTCTACTTCCTCGCCGCAGGCGTCTTGACCGGCTGCATCGGCGCGCTGGTCGGCTTTCCCGCGCTGCGGCTCCAGGGCATCTATCTCGTCATCGCCACCATCTCCTTCGCTTTCATCGTCGAGGAGATCCTGGCGCGCTGGGAGAGCGTCACCAACGGCAACGAGGGCATGCGGGTCAAGGCGCTGACGCTGCTCGGCGTGACGGTCTCGCGCGACAGCCCCACCTTCTATTTCGTCTGCCTGGCGGTGCTGGTGCTCACCATCGTCGGCACGCTCAACCTGTTGCGTTCGCCGACGGGGCGGGCCTTCGTCGCCATCCGGGACTCCGAGACCGCTGCACGCAGCATGGGCGTCAACGTCGCGCTCTACAAGGTGAAATCCTTCGCGATCTCGGCGGCGATCACCGGCTTTGCCGGCGTGCTGTTCGCGCACAAGCTCTCCTTCATCTCGCCGGAGATGTTCACGCTCCAGCTCTCGATCGAGTTCATCATCGTGATCCTGATCGGCGGCACATTCAGCCTGCACGGCGCGGTGCTGGGCGCGATCTTCATCGTGATGATCGATCCGTTCCTGACATACCTCAAGGACGACATGCCGGGAATCATCGCCGGCATCGCCGCGACCTTTGGAGCGGGCACGGCCGCGGCGGAGAATATCCAGTCGAAGGCCGCGGCCTTCGCCTCGCTCAACGGGCTGAAGGGTGCGATCTACGGCATCATCATCGTGCTGTTCGTGCTGTTCGAGCCGCTCGGGCTCTACGGCCGCTGGCTCAAGATCAAACTCTTCTTCCAGCTGTTCCCGCTCTACAAGCGCTCGACCTTCAAGCGGCAGAAGATCTACGTGAAGTCGGAGCGGAACCGATGAGCTATTTCCGCGCCGAAAACCTGTCGCTGCATTTCGGGGGGCTGAAGGCCGTCGACGCAGTGTCCTTCGCGGTCGAGAGGGGCGAGATCCTCTCGATCATCGGGCCCAACGGCGCCGGCAAGAGCTCTATCTTCAACCTGATCTCGCGCATCTACCGGCCGACCTCGGGCCGCATCTTCTTCGAGGACCAGGACATCACCGAACAGCCGCCCTACGACATCGCCAAGCTCGGCATCGCCCGCACCTTCCAGAACATCGAGCTGTTCGAGAATGCGACCGTGCTGTCGAACCTCCTGGTCGGACGCCACCGCCATTCCTCCACGCAGCTCTGGCAGGAATTGCTGTTCCTGCCGAGCGTGCGCGCCAATGAGAAGGTGCACCGCCGCCGGGTCGAGCAGGTGATCGAGTTCCTCGACCTCGAGGCCTATCGCGACAAGCTGATCTCGGGCCTGCCTTACGGTGTCCGCAAGGTGATCGAGCTTGCGCGCGCGTTGTGCACGGAGCCGAAGCTGATTCTGCTCGACGAGCCGTCCTCCGGCCTCAATGTCGAGGAGACCGACGACATGTCGTTCTGGATCCGCGACATGAAGAGCGAGCTCGGCGTCACCGTGCTGATGGTCGAGCACGACATGTCGTTGGTCAACCGCGTCTCCGATCGGGTGATCGCGCTGAACTACGGCCGCGTGCTGGCGATGGGCTCGCCCACCGAAGTCCAGCAGCATCCCGACGTCGTCGCTGCGTATCTGGGAGCCTGATGCGATGGATGCGACCGTTGCGCCCGACATCATCCTGAAGCTCTCCAACATCGAGAGCTATTACGGGCCGATCATGGCGATCCGCGGCATCTCGCTGGAGGTGCCGCGCGGCCGTATCGTCACGCTGCTGGGCGCCAACGGCGCCGGCAAGACCACGGTGCTCAAGACCATCTCCGGCATTCTCGACCCGCAGAAGGGCTCGATCGAGTTCATGGGCAAGCCGATCCAGCGGATGGAAGCCGATCGCATCGTGCGGCTCGGCCTCAGCCATGTCCCCGAAGGACGCGAGGTGTTCCCGTTCCTCTCGGTGCGCGAGAACCTGATGATGGGCGCCTATCCGCGCAGCGACCGCGACGGCGTGGCGGACGATCTGGAGCGGGTCTATGGCTATTTCCCGCGGCTGAAGGAGCGCATCAACCAGCCGGCCGGCCAGCTCTCCGGCGGCGAGCAGCAGATGCTCGCGATCGGGCGCGCGCTGATGAACCGTCCGACGCTGCTGCTGCTCGACGAGCCCTCGCTCGGCCTGTCGCCGATCCTGGTGAAGGAGATCTTCACCATCATCCGCCGCGTCAACGAGGAGCAGGGCATGTCGATCCTGCTGGTCGAGCAGAATGCCCGCGTGGCGCTGGAGACCGCGCATTATGGCTATGTGCTGGAGATCGGGCGCGTCGTGATGAACGACAGCTGCGACCGCTTGATGCATTCCCAGGACATCCAGGAATTCTACCTTGGCGCCAAGGAAGCCGGCGCGCGAGGCGAACGGCGCTGGAAGAAGAAAAAGACCTGGCGATGAAAGACCTGGCGGTGAATGTTGGCGGTGAAAGACGTCGATGAAGCGCTGAAGCGGCAACGAGGAGAGACGCATGGCCCGACCGGCGGTGCTGACGGTCGCTGATACGATCGCAAAGAGCTTCTTGCGCGCGGCAGAAGTGCGCGGCGACAGGCCTGCGATCCGCGAGAAGAAATTCGGCATCTGGCAGCCGACGAGCTGGCGCGAATGGCTGCAGATCTCCAGGGAAATTGCATACGGCCTTCGCGCCATCAACTTCATGACGGGCGACGTCGCTTCCATCATCGCCAATGCGGTCCCGGAATGGATCTACGCCGACATGGGTATTCTCTGCGCCGGCGGCGTCTCCTCCGGCATCTACCCGACCGACGCATCGGCCCAGGTCGAATACCTGATCAACGATTCCACGACGCGGGTGATCTTCGCCGAGGACGAAGAGCAGCTCGACAAGATCCTCGCCTGCCGCGCCCGCTGTCCCAGCCTGCAGCGGATCGTCGTGTTCGACATGGAGGGCCTCAGCGGCTTCTCGGACGACATGGTGATGTCGTTCGAGGAGTTTCGCGCGCTCGGCCGCAACCACATGGTCGGCCGCGAAGCGCTCTGGCAGGAGATGGTCGACAGCCGCAGCGCGAGCGATCTCGCCGTGCTCGTCTACACCTCGGGCACGACAGGTCCGCCCAAGGGCGCGATGCACGCCAACCGCAGCGTCACGCACCAGATGCGGCATGCCAACGACTTCATCCCTGCGCGCGAGGACGAAGACCGGTTGATCTTCCTGCCGCTCTGCCACGTCGCCGAGCGCGTCGGCGGCTACTACATCTCGGTCGCGCTCGGCTCGGTCATGAACTTTGCCGAGAGCCCCGAGACCGTGCCGGACAATCTGCGCGAGGTACAGCCGACCGTGTTCCTCGCGGTGCCGCGGATCTGGGAGAAATTCTATTCGGCCATCACGATCGCGCTGAAGGACGCGACGCCACTCCAGCAATGGGTCTATCGCCGCGCCATCGCGATCGGTTATCGCATGGTCGACTGCCGGAGCGAAGGCAAGGCGCCGCCACTGGGCCTGCGCATCGCCAACGGCGTCGCGTACCGGCTGGCCTTCCGCAACATCCGCCGCATGATCGGGCTCGATCGCTGCCGCATCGCCTTCACCGGCGCGGCACCGATCGCGCCGGACCTGATCCGCTGGTACCTCGCGCTCGGCATCGACATGCACGAAGTCTACGGCCAGACCGAGAATTGCGGGGTCGCGACCATGATGCCGGGAGAGCGCGTCAAGCTCGGCTCGGTCGGTACGGCGGTGCCCTGGGGAGAGGTCGCGCTGTCGCCCGACGGCGAGATCCTGATCAAGGGCGACTTCCTGTTCATGGGCTATCTGAACCAGCCGGAGAAAACGGCGGAGACCATCGATACCAGAGGCTGGCTGCACACCGGTGACGTCGGCACCATCGACAACGAAGGCTTCGTCCGCATCACCGACCGGATGAAGGACATCATCATCACCTCGGGCGGCAAGAACATCACGCCGTCGGAGATCGAGAACCAGCTGAAATTCTCGCCCTACATTTCGGACGCCGTCGTGATCGGCGACAAGCGGCCGTATCTCACCTGCCTCGTGATGATCGACCAGGAGAACGTCGAGAAATTCGCCCAAGACCACGACATCCCCTTCACCAACTACGCCAGCCTGTGCCGGGCCAGCGAAATCCAGGACCTGATCTGGCGCGAGATCGAGGGCGTCAACGCGAATTTCGCCCGCGTCGAGACCGTCAAGAAATTCTACCTGATCGAACGCCAGCTCACCCCTGAGGACGAGGAGCTGACGCCGACCATGAAGCTGAGGCGCGGCTTCGTGAACAAGCGCTATGCCGCCGAGATCGACGCGATGTATCGCGAGCGCGCGGTGGCTTAGCGCGCGCATGCGCGTGCAGACAAGAAGGCGAAGCGGTGATGGCCCCGCCCTTCGCGTCATACGGGCCCTAAGGAGAGGAGACGTCAATGTCGAAATCGTTGAAAGCGTTCGGCCTTGCTGTGGGCGCGGTGGCGCTCACTTGTCTGCCGGCCGCAGCGCAAACCAAGGTCACCAATGAAGGCATCTCGGCTAGCGAGATCGTCATCGGCACCCATCAGGATCTGTCGGGTCCGATCAAGGTCTGGGGCGTGCCCGTGTCCAACGGCATGAAGATGGCGGTCGAGGAGATCAACGCGGCTGGCGGCATCCACGGCCGCAAGATCAGGATGATCCTCGAGGACAACGGCTACGATCCGAAGAAGGCGGTGCTGGCCTCGCAGAAGATGGTCGAGCGCGACAAGATCTTCGCCATGATCGGCCCGATGGGCTCGCCGACCGTGCTCGCCGCGCAGGACATCCTGTTCGACGCCGGCGTGCTCCAGCTCTTCCCGCTGACCGCGGCCGAGTTCACCTTCAAGTTCGATCCCGCCAAGCCGCAGGAGCGGCTGAAGTTCAACAATCTGCTGCCTTACGTCGAGAGCACGCGCGCCGCGCTGAAATACATGATGGAATGGAAGAACTTCAAGAAGCCCTGCATCATGCACCAGGACGACGAGTACGGGAAGAACGTGCTCGACGGCTTCAACCAGCAGCTCGCCGCGATGAAGGTGCAACCGGCCGCGATCACGAGCTTCAAGCGCGGCGCCTCCGACTTCAGTGCGCAGATCGCCAAGATGAAGTCCGACGGCTGTGATCTCGTCGTGCTCGGCACCATCATCCGCGAGACCATCGGCGCGATGACTGAGGCCAGGAAGCTCGGCTGGGACGTGACCTTCCTCGGTGCCACGCCCACCAACGTGCTGGAGGTGCCGATGCTCGGCAAGGAGGCGGTCGAAGGGCTCTATGCGGCCTCGGGCTTCGAGATCCCCTACGAAGACACCGCCAAGGGCAAGGTCCACGACTGGCTGATCAACTACAAGAAGATGTTCAACACCGATGCGAACACGCAGGCGATCATCGGCTACAACGCGGTGATGACGTTTGCGTTCTACGCGGACAAGGCCGGCAAGGATCTCACGGGTCAGAAGATGCTCGATTCGCTGGAGTCGGGCGACAAGTTCCTCGACATCTTCAACTCGCCGCCGACCAAGTTCTCCAAGACCGACCACCTTGCCAACACCATCACCCAGGTGCAGCAGGTCAAGGGCGGCCGCTGGGTGCTGGTGAAGGACAATCTGATGTTTTGATGTGCGCCTCTCCTCGCTTGCGGGGGGAGGAAGCAGCCTCGCCACAACTCTCTCCCCGCAAGAACGGGGAGAGGGAGACAAGGTCGTCTACGATCCCCCGCCCGCCGTCCCCGAATTCACCGGCGCCAGCTCGTCCTCGCGGCAGCGCCAGCCGTCGGCGGCTTTGACGAAGGCAAAGGTGCGCTGGATCCTCAGCCGGCGCGTGACGTTGAAGGCTGCCGCGGAGCGCTCCTTGCCGGTCGCGGCCGGCTGCGGCCGGCCGGTGCCGGCGTCCCAGCAGGTGCCGGTACAGGTCGAGGCGACCTTGCTGCACGTGGTGAACGGTGCCAGCACCACCATCTCGATCTCGCCGGTGACCTGCGCCTCCTGATCGGTCACCTTGCTGTCGAGCGCGTAGACGCGGTTGATGCGCAGGAAATTGCCGCACGAATTGGCCGCGTGAATGCGCGCCGCGCAGAAGTCGACGGCGTCGGTGTCGGGCTCCCGGGCTGCGACCTGGCGGCCGAACACCTGCTTCGGATCGCCCTTGGCGGCCGTGATCTCGTCGGTCTTTTGCTTCAGATATTCGGCGAGGCAGTTTTCCGCGGAGCCGAGCTCCTCGAGCGGCACGTTCTCTTTGCCGACCAGATTGCACTTGCGATCGCGCTCGCGCGTCCAGCGGCCGTATTCGGCGAAGGCAAAGCGTGCGGCGGTGGGGTCGAGCTTGCCGATCAGGCCGAGCACCTGGCTGTTGAGCTCGGTCTCGGTCAGCGCCAGGGACGGGTCCGCGCAGATCAGCGCGCCGGCCGCCGTGTTGGCCGCGAGACAGTCGAAATCGGGATCGCGCACGATCGCGGCGCGGTCCTCCGTCACCTTGAGCAGGCAGGCCTTCACCCGGTCGAAATCGTCATCGCGGATCGCGGCCTGGCCGACGATGCCGCAGCCGAGATTGCGCTGGCGATTCCAGATCGCGTTCTCCTCGATCGCGGGCAGGCGATCGGGCAGGCGGGCGAGCCGCGCCTCGACGGCCGCAGACAGCTTCTCGGCGGCCGCGGACAGCTCGGCGTCACCGCAGAACAATTGGTTGCCGGGATCGCGAATCTGCTGGCAGTCGTTCCTGGCGAACAGCGGCAGCCTGTCGGCGATGGCGGGAGCGGACGTGCCGGACTGAGCGAAGCCTGGCGCCGCAGGCCAGGCCAGCAGCGCAAGCACAGTCACCACGATCGACCGCATTCCGGATGTCCCCAGCATTGCCGTGGCCATGCTAGCGTCTCGGATCGCGCGGCGAAATGGGTTTGTAGGGTTACGGCGAGATCAATGCGCCGCGGGGGCGATCATCGAGAACCGCACGGGCTCGACGGCATATTTCAGCACGGCCGACTGGTAGAGCACGAACAGCGGCTGGTAGGTGCGTGCGTCGTCGTCCTCGACCATCGCCATGCGGCGGTTGTCCAGCATCAGCCAGTGACCGTCGAGCTTTGCCGCGACGACCGCATGGTCTTCGCCGACCCTGACGTCGCGCACCACGACGAGGCGGAGGTCTTCCGCGGCGACGCCGGCAAGCCGCAGCGCGGCGAGCTTGGCGATGGCATAGTCTTCGCAGTCGCCGGCGCCGCGCGCGAAGGTCGCGAGCGGCGAGCTCCAGACGTCGTCGGCGCCGTCATCGGCGGCGCGGATGCCGAGGTTGATGGCCCGGTTGGTCTCGCCGAGCCGCGCGCGGCCGTCGCGCGTGCGGGCCTGGTCGACGATGGCGAGCAGCTTCAGCGCCGCGGGCGAGGCGCAATGGTCGCGGTCGCCGTCGCACAGCGCGAGCTGCACCATGTCGTCGTCGAACTGGTCCTTCAATGCGAGCCATTTCTGACGCAGGCCGCCGGTGGAAATGGCGAAGGCGAACACGCCGAACGGCTCGGCCGATCTGCGCACGAGCACACCCGCACCCGGCGACAGCAAGGTGCCGGCACGAAGATCAGCGGCGGATCCGAGCAGGAACAATCCGCACAGGACAAGGATAGCGCGCCAGGCGCGCGAGCGAGCAGCGGTCTCCATCTGACATCCCCTTCCAGCTTCGCCGGGTCCCCTTCGACCTGCACGTGCCGGGCTTGTTGCTTTCGCGGAGATAGTGCGAGACGGGCCGTTTTGTTCTGCTTAACGCGCCGAGGCAGGGTGCCGAAACCGCGGGGCAGGCTCAACCGGGCCTGCCCAAATTGCGTAAAGTTTTACGAATCGGGGGCGGGGGAGAGGCCCGGCTGCCGCGAAATCGAATCGATTGCATGCAGAGGTTGCAGGCCGGGCGATTATGCGCCTATGGCTAACGACCCGCTATTTTACGGGTTTTGTTAGTTGGATCACAGATTTGGCTCCGTATTTGCCGCAGGATGTTGCGGGGCACCACGAAGAATAGATGACACGAGTATCTGCTGCTGGATGATTACTTCTGAATACATGGGGACCAGAAGAACATGCGCAAATAGACGAAGCTATACTTATCAAGATCGCGGGGATGACTTCAGCTTCTCCATCGATGTCGCCCTGAGCATAGTCGTTGCGCGCCGAGTCACGCTGAATCACACAAGCAATAGATGGTTTCGCTAATGACTTGGTAATGATATGCAAGCTTAGGCGGTGGATACTTTCTTAAATATTAACCCTTTTTCGGTGCCCGGTTGAACTACGCTGGCAAATTTGACGCCGCGCTCTCTTTGGATGGCCAGGGTTTTCGCGCGCCCGCCTCCGACCATGTCGATTCCTTTACCGCCAAGGCGCATGGCCACGTGCCTGACGGCGCGATCGTCATTGCCGATCCGAATCTGATCTTCCACGGCGAGTTCAAGCGCACCGGTGTCGATCTCGTGCTGTCCCGTGACGGCCATGACTTCGTCGTTCACGATTATTTCAGGGGCGACAAGCGCGCGGCGATCGCCTCGCCCGACGGCGCCCATCTCACCGGTGACATCGTCAGCGCGCTCACGGGCTACGTTCAGGTCGCGCAGGCCGCGCCCGGCGCCGCCACGGCGCAGGTGATCGGCCACGTCACCAAGCTCACCGGCAGCGCGACCGCGATCCGCAACGGCGTCTCGGTCATCCTGAACAACGGCGACAATGTCGAGAAGGGCGACGTGGTTTCGACCGGTTCGGACTCGACGCTCGGCATCACCTTCATCGACGGCACCGTGTTCGGCCTGTCCTCCAACGCGCGGATGGTGCTGAACGAGATGGTCTACGACCCCAACGGGTCGAACAATTCCTCGCTGCTCAGCCTGGTCGCCGGCACCATCACCTTCGTCGCCGGCGACACCGCCAAGCACGGCGATATGAAGATCGACACGCCGGTCGCCACCATGGGCATCCGCGGCACCGCGGTGCTGACGGAGATCAACTTCGTCGTTCCCCCGGGCGGCGGTGATCCGCAGCCGCAGGCGAATTTCCAGGTGCTGGTCGAGCCGAACGGCACCACCGGCTCCTACATCCTGTTCGACAAGCTGACGCTGCTGCCGATCGCGACGGTCAATCAGGCCGGCCAGATGATCCAGATCAGCGGCGGCAACGTCTCGGTCACCAATGCGCTGCTGTCGCCTGACGTGCAGAAGCTGATCACGGACGTGTTCACGCTGAAGTTCACGGACAACAACACCAACACCAAGCTCACCACGAACTTCACCGACACCATCACGCAGAACGGCAACATCGTCATCATCAAGACGGACACTGGTGCGACCGCGACCGCGACCTTCACCAATACCGTCAACAATGGCACCGGCCCCGGGCAGGGCGGGACGGACAAGGGGGCCGATCGTTTTCCTGGACCGCCCGACGCGCGCACCCTCGATGCCAACGGTAATGTCACGACGGCGTTCGCCACGACCGAGCACGCCGCGGCGACCGGCGACCGCGCAGACGCGACCGGCGCGCCCGTGCCTTCCGACACGATCACCATCCGGGTCACGTTCGTCGACCAAAACCTGGGCGACCGGCCAACGGTGTCGGTGAGCCTCGACGCATCAAGCTACACCTATAAGGACGCCGGTGATCACGACGTCACCGCCTCGCTCACTGCTCTGCAGAAGC
Organism: Bradyrhizobium sp. WYCCWR 13022; assembly: GCF_030435535.1. NCBI lineage: Bacteria > Pseudomonadati > Pseudomonadota > Alphaproteobacteria > Hyphomicrobiales > Nitrobacteraceae > Bradyrhizobium > Bradyrhizobium sp. WYCCWR 13022. Next base: position 223,872 of record NZ_JAUIZJ010000008.1, on the reverse strand, counting down.
AGGACATCGCGGCGACGCAGGTCCAGATCGCCGTCGCCGCCGACGGCGGCAACAACAACAACGGTTCGGCGGTCCTGACCTACACGGTCCCCGACCACGTCTTCGACTTTCTGGCGGCCGGCGAAACGTTGACGCTGACCTACAATGTCAGCGTCAACAACAATTTCGCGGTCCAGCCCGAAGCCAAGACCATCCCGATCACCATCACGATCACCGGCACCAACGACAAGCCCGTGATCGCCACCAGCGTCCCGACCATCACGTTCGCGGGCGGCACCAGCGTCCCCGGCGGGCCGCTCACCAGCGACGTGCCGACGTCGGGCACGCTGACTTTCAACGATGTCGACCTCACCGACGCGCATACGGTGTCGGTGTCGGATTTCAGTGCGGTCCTGCCCGGTGGCACTGTTCCCACGGCCATCTCCGACTTCCTCGCGGGTGCCTTGCTGGTCTCGATCGGATCCGGCGATGACAGTACCGGAACCGGCACGGGGACGGTCACCTGGTCGCTGAAGGACATTCCGGTCTACCTCGCGGACTTCATTCCGCAGGATGAAGTGCTGACGCTGACCTACACGGTGACGGTCACGGATTCGCAGGGCGCGACCTCGAACCAGACCATCACGGTCACGATCACCGGCACCGACGCTCCTGCCGTGGTGTGGATCGCGACGAACGCGCCCTCGGGCGGTTTCTGGAAGGACGGTGCCAACTGGGAAACCGGCACCGTTCCGACGATCAATGACGACGTCATCGTCATCACCGATCAGCTGCATGGGCTGACGCCCTCCTATCCCGTCACGATCGACCTCCCGGCGTTCGGCAAGTCGCTGACGATGGATGATTACGACACGACGGCCGACCACACCGCGCCAGAGGTGATCAACCACAGCACGCTCACGCTCGCGGGCACGCTCACGCTCAATGCCGACGCGAAGTTGACCAATGCTGCGCACGACACCGTCTTCGTCGGCGGCGCGATCGATGTCGAGACGATCACCCGGAAGAACGGCGATGTCGTCGTCAACACCGCCGCGATTGCCAATGCGGGCACGCTCACGCTGGCCGCAGGCGGCAAGATCGCCTCCCTGACCACCATCGCCAATTCCGGCACGATCGAACTTTCCGGCGGCACGCTGGCGCTGAACACCAGCATCGCCAATGATGGCGGTGGCGTGCAGGTCGACTCCGTTGCGACGCTGGTTGCGGACACCGTGACGCTCGACGGCGGCACCCTCACCATTCTCGGCACGCTGGAGCTCGACGGCATCAGCCTGATCGAGAACGGCACGCTGAACAATTCCGGTGCGGTCAACGTCAAGGGTGCGGCGGAGTTCGCCCACGAACTCGTCGACAACGCCGGCGGCACGATCGAGATCTGGGCGAACGACACGCTGACCCTGAACGGCGTCACGATCAGCGGCGGCGCCGTCGAGGGCGACGGCAGCATCGACGTCACCGGCGCCAGCCGGATCGACAGCGGCGCGACGCTGAGCGCGAGCGCCGTGACGGTCGAAAGCGACGCCACGCTGACATTCGGCGATGCGACGGTGTCGACAGGCGCCATCGACAATGGCGGCACCGTCGAGGTCGAAGCCGACGAGACGCTGACGTTTGCCGGCGCCACCCTGACCGGCGGCACGCTGGCGATCACGGGCACGCTTGAAACGACCGGCACCGGCGCCATCGACAGCGCCGACACCACCGTAGCCACGACCGGAACGATCTCCGTCACCAGCGGCACGCTGACGATCGACCCTGGAACGCTGCACGCCATCACCAATCACGGCCTGATCGAAGCGGTGACCGGCGGCACGCTGAATCTGACGACTGCCACGATCGGCAATGCCGACGGCACGATCTCGGTTGACGGCACGTCGAAGCTCTTTCTGACCGACGTCTCGATCAACGGCGGCAGCCTCACCAACGCCGGCAATCTCTACAGCGCCGGTCTCGACACGGTGACAGGCGGCGTCACCAACACCGGTGTCATCGAGGTCCAGGGCGGCACGCTGAACCTGTCCGGCGGCCTCACCGGCGCCGGCAAGCAGATCATCATCGACGACGAGGCGACGCTCGAGCTGGCCGGCGCTGACGCGCAGGCCATCAGCTTTGCCGGCGGCACCAGCACGCTTCAGCTCGACAAGGTGGCCGGCCAGAGCTTCACCGGCACGATCGCGGGTACCTCGTCGCAGGACGGCACCTTCACGATCACCGGAACGGCCGATATCTCGACATCGCTGGGCGACGCGCTCGACTTCACGGCCTCGGGCGGGACGAGCGATGGCGGCGGTGGCAACATCGTGCTGACACCGACCGGCACGCTGGCCGGTCACGACAACGGCATCGTCGTCACCCAGGACGGCATCGGCGATATCTCGCTCACGACGGTCGGCGACATCACGGGCCAGACCGGCAGCGGCATCGTGCTGCACGACGGCGTCAACGGGGCCGGCGGCATCACGGCGACGATCGGCGGCGGCGTCACCGGCGCCGTCGGCTTCGATGTCGTGTCCCATGGCGACGGCGACGTCACCATCACGAACGACGGTGACATCACCGGCACGGCCTCGTTCGGCATCGATATCGACCAGAACGATTCGGGCGCGGCCGGCGCGACGCACGTCGTCAATCACGGCACCGTGGTCGGCGCCGACGGTGTTGCGGCAATCTCCATCCGGGAAAACGACGCCAACGCGGCCGTGATCGACAATTCCGGCACCATCGGACCCGCTGATGCGGACACGGTGACCTCGACGACCCATGCGATCGTCGAGACCGGCGGCGCCGTCACCATCAACAACACCGGCCACATCAACGGCAACATCTCTGTCGCCTCCGCCACGTTCAACAACGAGGCGGGCGGCACCTGGACGGTCGCCGGCAGCGGCGTGTTCGGCGCTGCGTCGTCGATCGTCAATCACGGCGACATCGATCTGCACGGCGCCTCGATCTCCGGCACCGGGCTGAGCGTCGAGAATGACGGCGGCATCGACAGCTGGGGCGCTGCGTCGATCGCGGGCGATATCACCAATACCGACACCGGCCTGATCGAGGTTCACGCCGGGACGCTGACGCTGTTCGGCTCGCTGACGGGCTCGACGTCGAGCGCGGTCGTCGTCGATGCCGGTGCCACGCTCGAGGTCAAGGGCGCGGTATCGCAAACGGTCACGCTCGCCGGCGACGGCGCCGAGTTCGAGATCGACACGCAGCATTTTGGCGGCGCGATCGCGGACCTGACCGCGAACGACAAGATCGACCTGACGATGATCAAGTGGGGGCTCGGCACCACCGCGGACTATGTCCCCAATGCCGACGATCCCGCCAGCGGCGGTGTGCTGACGGTTACCGGCGACGATGGCGCGACCATCAGCCTGACCCTGGTCGGCGACTATCGCGACGCACATTTCGCCGGCAGCGACGAGGGCGGCCACACGCTGATCACCATCCACGCCGACGACGACGCACCGGCGTTGAGCACGGATGGTGCGACCTTGACGGCGAGCGTCTCCGAGCTCGCCGATACCACCAATTCTCCGACGCTCGACCCGTCGCCGGCCGCGACGGGCTCGATCGCTTTCACCGACATCGACCTGACCGACCGCCCGACGGCGATGATCACGGACAGGTCGGCCACCTGGCTCGCTGCCGATGGAGATACCCAGCTCACGCTGACCTCGGGACAGGCAAGTGCGCTGGAAAATGCGCTTTCGGTCCTGACGTCGGGCAAGAACAACGGCACCGCCGACTGGAGCTATTCGATCGCCGACAGCGCGCTGGATTTCCTCGCGCGGGGCCAGACCGCGACGGTGGTCTCGACCATCACGCTCGACGACCATCACGGCGGGAGCGATACGGCGCAGGTGACGGTCACGATCACCGGCGCCAACGACGCGCCGACGCTCGCCGACACGACGCTGCCGTCCGTCGCCGGCAACCAGGGCGACCCGGCCGGGCACAGCTTCAGCGATCTGTTCCAGGGCAAGTTCGCCGACGTCGACGATGGCGGCAGCCTGAAGGCCATCGCGGTGACGTCGGACACGGCGTCATCGAGCCAGGGCGTCTGGCAATACGAGCTCGCGGACACCGGCCAGTGGGTCGACATCGGCTCGGTCAGCGACACCCATGCGCTGGTGCTGGACCCCGGCACGCTGGTGCGATTCGTCCCGGCCAACGGCTTCACCGGCACCCCGGATCCGCTCGGTGTCCACGCCCTCGACGACACCTATACTGGCGGCATCACGAGCTCCGCCTCGCCGGTGACGACCGATATCACGGTGATGGATACAGACGGCACGGCCTCGGTCTCGCACCAGGCCGCCACGATCGGCACGAGCGTGACCGCCCCCGTCGGCGGGCCCGTGATCGACACCACTCATTTCTACGTCGTGCATGACGGCGAGCTCGGCACCGACACCATCTTCAATCTCTTGGTCACTGACACCGATTCCGGCGCTTCGACGGATGGCTTCACGGTCACGGCAACCACCGCGCATGCGCCGGGCAGCAGCGTCGATCTGTCGCCGACGTCGGGGTCGCTCGCCGACATCAACACGGCCTTCACGGACGGTGTCACCTACAGTGGCGGCGTCACGCCGCCTGATACCGACCAGATCGCGGTGACGGTGACGGACAAGACCACCGGTCTCTACGACACTGTCAACTTCATCTTCAACGAGGGCGACGCCAGCAACGGCGTCACGCTGACCGGCACCAGCGGCAAGGACGTCATCTTCGCGACGACGACCGGCGACACGCTGACGGGCGGTGACGGCAAGGACCAGTTCGTGTTCGCACCGGGCTCGAGCGGGGGCGACGCCACGCATACCGTCACCGATTTCATCGAAGGCCTCGACACGATCGACCTGCGCCAGTTCTCCGGTGTCAGCTCCATCGGCAATCTGACCATCGTCCAGCAGCAGACCTCCGCCGACACGCTGGTCACATGGAGTCAGCAGATCAGTCATTCGGACGGACCGCCGGTCACGGAGAACGAACAGCTCCTGCTGAAGAACGTGATTGCCGCCAATCTCAAGGCCAGCGATTTCATCTTCCACGTGACCTGACGAGCGCCGGATCCGGCCGGCTGGCCCGCGGCGAACGCCCAGCCTGACCCCGGCAAAAAATCGACAATCCTTCGCCCCAGGGAATAGCCAACCGCGCACTGAAGTTCCATGATCGGCCTCCGAGGACGTGGCGCGCGGCAGGAAGCTCGACTGACATGAAACGTCTCAAAATCTGGCGCCGGTGGTTCGCGCAAAAATTCGGCTTCGCGCGGCTGCTGTGCCTTGGGCTGCTGATCGTGTTTGCAGCCCTTCGGCTCTGGGATCCGCCGCCGGTCCAGGAACTGCGGCTGCGCACCTTCGACATGTTCCAACTGATCGATCCCCGGCACAAGACGGTGCGGCCGGTCACCATCGTCGACATCGACGACAAGAGCCTTGCCAGGTTCGGCCAGTGGCCATGGTCGCGCACGCGCATCGCGGACATGATCATCAACCTCACCAGCAACGGCGCGGTGGCGATCGGCTTCGACGTGGTGTTCTCCGAGCCCGACCGGCTCAATCCGGATCTGGTTGCGAGCCAGATGCGCTATCTGGACGACGCCACCCGCACCAGGCTGCGCGAACTGCCGAGCAACGACCAGGTCCTCTCCGAAGCGATCAGGCGCTCGCGCGTGGTGCTGGGCGAGACCGGGCAGTCGACGATCACGTCGGAGATCGACAAGGAGCTTCCCTTCACCGGCGTGGCGACGGTCGGTGAAGCCGGGGCCGAGCGCTTTCTGTTCGAATTCCCGGGCCTCCTGCGCAACGTGCCCGTCATCGAGAAGGTCGCCGCCGGTCGCGGCCTGTTCACGATCAGGACCGAGCGCGACGGCCTGATCCGGCGCGTGCCGACGGTCATGCTCGCGCAGGGCAACATCATGCCCTCGCTCAGCCTCGAGATCCTGCGGGTCGTCACGGGGACTCCGACGCTGCTGGTGCGGACCGACAAGGCCGGCGTCCGCGCCGTCCGCCTCAAGGGTGTCGAGATCCCGACCGACGAGAACGGTCAAATCTGGGTGCACTATGCCCGTCACGATCCCTCGATCTACGTCTCGGCGGCCGACGTGCTCGACAACACCGTGCCGCCGAGCAAGATCAACGGCAAGCTGGTGCTGATCGGTACCTCCGCGGTCGGCCTGAACGACATCAAGACCACGCCGGTGTCGCGCGCCATGCCGGGTGTCGAGATTCACGCCCAGGTGCTCGAAAGCATATTGACGGGCGCAACGATCTCCCGGCCGAACTACGCGCTCGGCATCGAATTGCTCGCAGCGATGATCATCGGCATTCTCGTCATCATCTTCACGCCGAATCTCGGCCCGGTCAGGCTGGTGGTTGCGGGCGCGATGTTCGCCGCCATCCTGATCGGCACGTCCTGGTTCTTCTACTCGCAGTACCGCTATATCATCGACTTCACCTATCCGCTGCTGTCGACGACCGCGATCTACCTGACCTTCATCTTCGCGAGCTTCGTGCGCGAGCAGCGGCAGCGGAAGGAGATCCGCGGCATCTTCGCGCAATACATGTCGCCCGTCCTGGTCGAGCAGATGGCGCAGTCGCCGGAGAAGGTCGTGCTCGGCGGCGAGGAGCGCGAGATGACGATCATGTTCTCCGACGTGCGCGGCTTCACCACGATTTCGGAGAGCTACAAGCACGATCCGCAAGGGCTCATCGTGCTGATGAACCGCTTCCTGACGCCGCTCACCGACGTGATCATCGAAGAGAAGGGCTACGTCGACAAATACATGGGCGACGCCATCATGGCGTTCTGGAATGCACCGCTCGACGATGCCAACCACCAGGTCAACGCCTGCGAGGCCGCGGTCCAGATGCTCGAGAAGATCGACGTGGTCAACAAGGAGCGCGAGCAGGAGGCCGCCGACGGCGGCCGCATCTACATCCCGCTCAATGTCGGCATCGGTCTCAACACCGGCATCGGCGTGGTCGGCAACATGGGCTCCGATCTGAAGAAGAACTATTCGGTGCTCGGCGACAGCGTCAACCTGGCGTCACGCCTCGAAGGCCAGACCAAGGAATACGGCTTCCCGATCATCGTCGGCTCCCGCACCGCGCTCGCCGCCAAGGACAGGTTCGCGATCCTCGAGCTCGACTTCATCATGGTCAAGGGCAAGACCGAGCCGGAAGTGATCTATGCGATCGCCGGCCGCGAGGACGTGATGCATTCGGCCGCGTTCCAGCGCCTGCGCAACATCACCATCGAGATGCTCGGCTGCTACCGCAGCTGCGATTGGCAGGGCGCGCTGGACGCCATCGAGCGCGGCCGCCGCAGCGAGGATGCCGATACGCTGGAAAAGCTGTTCAAGCTGTACGAGGCGCGCATCAAGGAGTTCAGGATCAACCCGCCGCCGGAAGGCTGGACCGGAGCGTATGCGCTGCTGACGAAATAGAGGGCGAGGCTTTACGCTCGTCCCACGACGAAAGTGTCGCCCCCGCGCAGGCGGGGACATCGCGACGCCGCCCATTTGCGGAGCCGCCCTGCGCAAATGCGGCACCAAATCTCACGGCGCTCGGTAATATGGGTCACGAGGCCGCCTGCTCCATGGCCACTTCGGGATCAGGCCATGGCCGAGCGGCCAAAGAGGAAACCGCATGACGAGACCAACGACAAAAGAGATCCAGGCGACGGTACGGATCGCCGGCATTCCCGTGGACGACGAGATCGCGACCCGCATTTCCAACTCCATCGGGCCGGCCTTCGAAGGCTTCGCGGCCATCGCCGGCACGCTGCCGTTCGACCTCGAGCCGGCGCTCTATCCGCTCGCGCAAGCCGCGAAGGTGTCGAAATGAGCGCTGAGCCCGCCTTGATGACGCTCACCGAGGTCGCGCGTGCGATCGCGATGAGGCAGGTCTCCTCCCATGAGGTGACGCGCGCCCTGCTGCACCGCATCGCGCAATGGCAGCCGCATCTCAACGCCTTCATGTCGATCGAGTCGGAAGCGGCGCTGAGGGCAGCCGATGCCGCCGACGCCGACCTCGCCAAAGGCGAGGTGCGTGGTCCGCTGCACGGCGTTCCGCTCGCGCACAAGGACATGTATTACGACGCCGGCAAGGTCGCGACCTGCGGCTCGCTGATCCGCCGCGACTTCGTGCCGACGGTGACGTCCACCGCGCTGCAGCGGCTGAAGGATGCCGGCCAGGTCCGCCTTGGCACGCTGCATCTGGCCGAATTCGCCTATGGTCCGACCGGGCACAACGCCCATTACGGCCCGGTGCGCAATCCCTGGAACGTCGCGCATATCACCGGGGGCTCCTCCTCGGGCTCCGGCGCGTCGGTCGCCGCGCGGCTGACCTATGCGGCGCTCGGCTCCGACACCGGCGGCTCGATCCGCATGCCCGCGCATTTCTGCGGCGTCACGGGGCTGAAGACGACCGTCGGCCGCGTCAGCCGCGCCGGGGCGATGCCGCTGTCGCAATCGCTCGACACGGTTGGCCCGCTCGCGCGCACGGCGGAGGACTGCGCGCTGCTGCTGGCGCTGATGGCTGGTGCGGATCCGGAGGACTCGACGACCAGCCGCGAACCGCTGTCGGATTACGTCGCCGCCACCAAAGGCTCGCTGAAAGGCTTGAAGATCGGCGTGCCCGCGTCCTTCTATGTCGACGATCTCGACAGCGAGGTCGCGCGCGTGCTGGACGAGACCATCGCGGTGCTCAAGCGCGAAGGCGCCGACATCGTCAAGGTCGAACTGCCGGACCAGCGGCAATTGTCGTCCGCAAGCCAGCTCGTGCTCGCGGCCGAAGCCGCCGCCTTCCACAAGCGCTGGATGATCGAGCGGCCGCAGGATTACGGCGCGCAGACGCTGATGCGGCTGCAGAACGGCCTTTCCGTTCCCGCCGTCACCTATCTCGAGGCGATGCGCTGGCGCGGCCCGGCCCTCGCTGCGCACAACGCGGCCGTCGCAGGCGTCGACGCCATCATCGCACCGGCCTCGCCGATCCCGGCGCCGACCATCGAGGAGAGCGATGTCGGCGGCGGGCCGAACGCGCCGGCGCTGCTGCAGCGGCTGACGCTGTTCACCCGCCCGGTGAACTTCCTCGGCCTGCCGTCGCTCACGGTGCCCTCGGGCTTCACCAGGAGCGGGCTGCCTGTCGGCATGCAGCTGATCGGCCGCTCCTTCGATGAAGCGACCCTGCTCACCGTCGGCGCCGCCTTCCAGCGCGTCACCGACCATCACGACCGGGTCCCGAAACTGCCGTCATGAGGGGCGGGCGAGGGGGCGACCGAAGCGAGCACCGAGCTGCGGTTACACCTCTCTCGTCATGCTCGCAGGATTCTCCTGCGCGAACATCGGACTATGACAACCCACCGAGCGCATCCCGATGGGCCAGTTCTACTGTGCATGGGCTGTTTTCGCGATTCGTGTCTGACCGGTCCCGCCCTGGGCACCATTCAGACCCCATTCATCCCGGTTCCGGTTCCATGGCCGCGTTCACGGAGAGGGACTTCAACTTATGTACATTTCTGGTCAAAGCCTCATCGTCATCCTGTTCGTCGGCCTGGTCGCCGGCTGGCTCGCCGGCAAGGTGGTGCGGGGGAGCGGGTTCGGCATCATCGGCGACATCGTGATCGGCATCGCCGGCGCGTTCGTCGCGAGCTTCCTGTTCCCGAAGCTCGGCATCCATATCGGTGTCGGGCTGGTCTCGGAGATCATCTTTTCCGCCATCGGCGCCGTCATCCTGCTGCTGGTGGTGCGACTGGTGCGCGGCGGCGGCCGGCTCTAGCCGTCTCGATCGACCGGAACCTCCGCCTCTCCCCAGCCCTGGGGGGAGGCGCTTGTCTTTGCTAGAAAAAGCCGCAAAGACTGTGAAATACCGGACTTGCGGATCGAGCCGTCCGGGGTAGATGTGATGCGGGCCCGGATAAATTCGATTGCGTTGCCCGCGGGAAGAACCCGATATTAATCCGGGGCGGGTACGCCTCGATTTGCCTGTGAATTCGGGGGGCCTCCCCCTTACCCGAAAGAGATCAGACTGATGGCAGCCGTTCCCGGCCTCCGCCGTTCAGAGCTCGGTGACGCGCTGCGTGCCTGCCGCACCGCGTTCGTCGGCGTCGGCTTCATGAGCTGCATGATCAACCTGCTCTACCTGACCGGGTCGCTCTTCATGCTGGAGGTTTACGACCGCGTGCTGCCGAGCCGCAGCATTCCGACCCTCGTCGGCCTGATCGTGCTCGCCGGCGGCCTCTACATGGCGCAGGGCGTGCTCGACATGATCCGCAGCCGCATCCTGGGACGGGTCGGCACCGCGCTCGACGAAGCGCTGAACAAGCGCGTGTTCGACACCATCGTGCGGCTGCCGCTGCTGGTCGGCAACCGCAACGAGGGACTTCAGCCGCTGCGCGACCTCGACAATGTCCGCTCCTTCCTGGGCAGCATGGGCCCGAGTGCGTTCTTCGACCTGCCATGGCTGCCGCTCTATCTCGGCATCTGCTTCGCCTTCCACGTCTGGATCGGCGTGACCGCGCTGATCGGCGCCGTCATCCTGGTCGGCCTGACGCTGGTCACCGAATTCCTGTCCCGCCAGCCGGCGAGGGAGGCGATGGGCCTTGCCGCCCAGCGCAACGACCTCGCCCAGTCCAGCCGCCGCAACGCCGAAGTTCTGGTGTCGATGGGGATGGCCGGCCGGCTGAACGCGCGCTGGAGCGCGGCCAACGAAAAATATCTCGCCGGCAATCAGCGTGCGAGCGATGTCGCCGGCGGCCTCGGTGCGATCGCCAAGGTGCTGCGCATGATGCTGCAATCGGCGGTGCTCGCGGTCGGCGCCACGCTCGTCATCCGCCAGGAGGCGACTGCCGGCATCATCATCGCGGGCTCGATCCTCTCCGCCCGTGCATTGGCGCCGGTCGATCTCGCGATCGCGCATTGGAAATCCTTCGTCGCGGCCCGTCAGAGCTGGCATCGCCTCAGCCGTCTGCTGGAACAGATGCCGGCGCAGGCGATACCGACCCAGCTGCAGGCGCCGACCAGCCGCCTCGCGGTCGAGGCCCTCGCCATGGTGGCGCCGGGTGACCAGCGGCTCATCGTCCAGGACGTCACCTTCGCGCTCGAAGCCGGCAACGGCCTCGGCGTGATCGGCCCCAGCGGCTCCGGCAAATCCTCCCTGATCCGCGCGCTGGTCGGCGTCTGGCAGCCGGTCCGCGGCAAGGTCCGGCTCGACGGCGCGGCGCTCGACCAGTGGTCGTCGGACGTGCTCGGCCGTCACATCGGCTACCTGCCGCAGGACGTCGAGCTGTTCGCCGGCACCATCGCGCAGAACATCGGCCGCTTCGATCCCGAGGCCACCTCCGACGGCATCATCTCCGCGGCCAAGGAGGCCGGCGTGCACGAGATGATCATCAAGATGCGCGAGGGCTACAACACGCAGGTCGGCGAGCAGGGCGGATCGCTCTCCGCAGGCCAGGCCCAGCGCGTGGCGCTGGCGCGCGCGCTCTACGGCAATCCGTTCCTGATCGTGCTGGACGAGCCCAACTCCAACCTCGACACCGAAGGTGACGAGGCCCTGACCCGTGCGATCCGCAGCGCGCGCGGACGCGGGGCCATCGTCATCGTGGTCGCGCACCGGCCCATCGGCGTCGAGGCGGTCGACCAGATCCTGGTGCTGCGTGACGGCCGCATGCAGGCCTTCGGTCCGAAGGAGCAGGTGCTCGCCCAGGTGCTCCAGCCCCGCGTTGCGCCGCCGGCGCCGATCAAGATCGTCAGCGAAGGCGGAGTGGCCAAACCATGAGCACGGTGACGGTTGACGGGACAAAGCCCGCCGCGAACAGGACCGTGCGGGAATCGATCCGGTTTCACCTGATCCTCGGGCTCGGAATCGTGCTGTTCCTCGCCGTCGGTCTCGGCGGCTGGGCCTCGACGGTGCTGATCTCTGGCGCGCTGATCGCGCCGGGCCAGATCGTGGTCGAATCCAACGTCAAGAAGGTGCAGCACCCGACCGGCGGCGTGGTCGGCGAGGTGCGCGCGCGCGATGGCGACGTGGTCAAGGCCGGAGACATCCTGGTCCGGCTCGACGACACCGTCACCAAGGCCAATCTCGCCATCGTCACCAAGAATCTCGACGCTGCACTGGCGCGCGCGGCGCGGCTCCAGGCCGAGCAGCGCGGTCTCGACAAGATCGTGTTCCCTTCATCGCTGCTCGATCGCGTCAGCGATCCCGACGTCAAGGCGCTGCTCGACAGCGAAAGCAAGCTGTTCGACGTCCGCGTCAACGGCCGTGCCGGCCAGAAGGCGCAGCTTCGCGAGCGCATCCAGCAGCTCAACGAGGAGATCGAGGGCCTCCAGGCGCAGGAGAAAGCCAAGGACAAGGAGATCGCGCTGGTGCAGCAGGAGCTCACCGGCGTGCGCGATCTCTATGACAAGCATCTGGTGCAGATCTCGCGCCTGACCACGCTGGAGCGCGACAGCGCCCGCCTCAATGGCGAGCGCGCCCAGTACATCGCCTCGCGGGCGCAGGCCAAGGGCAAGATCACCGAGACCGAGCTTCAGATCATCCAGGTCGACAAGGACATGGTGAGCGAGGTCTCCAAGGATCTGCGCGAAACCAATGACAAGAGCGGCGAGCTGATCGAGCGCAAGGTCGCGGCCGAAGACCAGCTCCGTCGCGTCGACATCCGCGCGCCGCAGGACGGCATGGTGCTGCAATCGACGGTGCATACCGTCGGCGGCGTCGTTACCGCCGGCGACACCCTGATGCTGATCGTGCCGCAGACCGACGACCTCCAGGTCGAGGCCAAGGTCAATCCTGTCGATATCGACAAGCTGCAGATCGGCCAGAAGACGTTGCTGCGTCTCTCCGCCTTCAACCAGCGCACCACGCCTGAACTGAACGGCGTCGTCAGCCGCGTGTCGCCGGACGTCACCACCGACCAGCGCACCGGCCAAAGCTACTATACCATCCGCGTCTCGATGTCCCCCGAGGAGGTCGCCCGCCTCGGCGACTCCAAGCTGATCCCCGGCATGCCGGTGGAAGCGTTTGTGCAGACCGGCGACCGCACCATGCTGTCGTACCTGTTGAAGCCGCTGCACGACCAATTCATGCGGGCCTTCCGCGAGAAGTGACGCGCGGCAAATTCGATCTCGTAGGGTGGGTTACGCCAAGGCTAACCCACCCTACGGCACCTTCTTCTTTGCTATAGTTCGACTCACGCAAACAGCCCGGCGGTCGAACCATGCAATCTCCCCCCTCCATCGCCACGAAATCCTTCTCCGATGCGGGCCTCGCCGTCGCCCGTCTCGAGAAAATCTACGAGCGCAACACCAAATTCCTGCGCGACCGGTTCGAGGCCTATGTCTCGGGCGAAGCGATCACGACGCGGGTGCGCGCCTATTATCCCTTCGTCCGCCTCACCACCGCGACGCATGCGCGGCTGGATTCGCGTCTTTCCTACGGCTTCGTCGCCGGACCCGGCGTGCACGAGACTAGCGTGACTCGACCCGACCTGTTTCGCGCCTATCTCACCGAGCAAATCGGCCTGTTGATCCAGAACCACGGCGTGCCCGTCGAGATCGGCGAATCCGCCGAGCCGATTCCGATCCATTTCGCCTATCGCCGCGACATCAACATCGAAGCGGCCATCACCACCAGCGAGAATTCGCCGGTCACGCGGTCGCTGCGCGATGCGTTCGACGTACCTGATCTTGCCACCATGGACGATTCCATCGCCGACGGCACCTTCGAACTTCGGCCGGGCACGCCCGAGCCGCTGTCACTGTTCCGTGCCGCCCGCGTCGATTACTCGCTGCGCCGACTCTATCACTACACCGGCACCGATCCCGAGCACTTCCAGAACTTTGTCATTTTCACCAACTACCAGTTTTACGTCGATGCGTTCGCGCAATCGTGTCAGCAGCGTCTTCAGTCCGGCGAAGCCGGCCTCGACGCCTTCGTCGCGCCGGGCAACGTGATTACGCGCAGCGGCGGTGCGACCACAGGCGATGCACCCGTGCGCTCGCCGCAGATGCCGGCCTTTCATCTGGTCATGCCAGGCTATCGTGGCATCAGCCTGATCAACATCGGCACCGGTCCGTCGAACGCGCGCAATGTCACCGACCACGTCGCGGTGCTGCGGCCGCATGCCTGGCTGATGCTCGGGCATTGCGCGGGCCTCCGCAACACGCAACGGCTCGGCGACTACGTGCTCGCCCATGGCTATGTGCGCGAGGACCACGTGCTCGACCGCGAGTTGCCGCTGTGGGTGCCGATCCCGGCATTGGCCGAGATGCAGGTCGCGCTGGAGCAGGCGGTGGAGGACGTCACGGGCCTGGAGGGTTTCGAGCTCAAGCGCCTGATGCGTACGGGCACCGTTGCCAGCGTCGACAACCGCAACTGGGAGATATCCGGGCCAGAAGTGATCCGCCGCATGTCGCAATCACGCGCGGTCGCGCTCGACATGGAATCGGCAGCGATCGCCGCCAACGGCTATCGCTTCCGCGTCCCCTACGGCACGTTGCTCTGCGTCTCTGACAAGCCCCTGCATGGTGAGATCAAGCTCGCCGGCATGGCCAGCGAATTCTACCGTCGCCGCGTCGGCCAGCATCTCGAGATCGGCCTCAAGGCGCTGGAACGGCTTAAGCAGCAGGAGTCGGAACGACTGCATTCGCGCAAGCTCCGCAGCTTCGCCGAGGTGGCCTTCCAGTAAGGCAACAGAGCTGTCATACGAACGCCGACGTCTCCGCGTGGACGGCGTCCCGGAATATTGCTGCCGTGGCAGGGTTATCAGATGGTCCGGGGCCGCTTGAAACCTCACAGGAGGCGGAGATGTTCACGACAACGATCAGGTTCGTCACGCTGGGCATGTTGGCGGCAGGTTTGTTGGGCGCGCCCGCGTTTGCCGCGGGCGGAGGCGGTGGTGGGGGCGGCGGAGGCGGAGGGGGATCCATGGATCCCTTTGCCTCGTCATCGTCGCAGTCGCAACCGCAGCCAGTCTATCCGAAGCGGACGGGTACCAAGGCAACCCAGAAAGGGAAGAAGCCGAACAACCAGTCCAGTATCGACGATCCGGCATTCGCGGCCGGTTACCGCGTGGCCTACGACACCATCTACCAGCGCAACGACTACGCGACCGCGATCTCGCAACTGAAGTCGCTTGGCCATGACGACCATCCGAACGTCGCCAACCTCATCGGCTACTCCTACCGAAAGCTCGGTGACTACGAGCAGTCGCAGGTCTGGTACGAGCGTGCATTGAAGGCCGACCCGAACCATGTCCTGACGTGGCAGTATTACGGGCTGTGGCAACTCGAGCGGGGCAATCGCGAGCAGGCGCTCTATCACCTCAGCCGGATTGCAGCCATCTGCGGGACGGATTGCGAGGAGTATCGATCGCTGGCGGCGGCACTCGACAAGCCGACCGGGACGGCGTTCGCCTATTGACGCCGGAGAGGCGCCCGGCGCCGTTGCCAGGCTCCGCATGACGACCCCGTCTTCCTGGCGCAGATGGTGACAAGGCGCCGGATTTTCAGCATTGTCCCGCTCGGGGGCGCGAACGGGACAATTGCATGCCGCTGACGCGCGACAGGATCATCGGCCACGACCTTGAACGGCTGGCCTTCCGCTTCACCATGCTGAACGATGGTGAGGCCGTGCAATGCCAGATCAGCGATGCGGCGATGGATGAGCTTGCAGGCATGCAGGGCACCGAGAGCAGCGCGCGGCAGGCGCAGTTCACCTCGCTGCGCGAGACCATCGAACGGATCGCTTCGGACCTCTACGACGAGGCGCCGCGCTTCAAAGGCTATGTGGTGCGGATCTTTATCCGGCATTTGGAAAGGTAGTGATGTCTCACGATGTGGTCGTCCTACCCACCGCTGTCATGCCCCGGCTTGACCGGGGCATCCAGTACGCTGCGGCCTATCGATTCGACAACGAGTGTCTCTGGAATACTGGATCGCCCGGTCAAGTCGGGCGATGACAGTCGTGTTTGTGGTGAGATCATTGCGACTCACTCACACGGCAGCAGGCGCTCACACCTCCAGCTTCCTCAGCAACAGCTTCAGCGCCGTCGCCGCGAACACCTGCATGTTGGCGAACCGGTCGCCGCTCGCCGTCTCCAGCGTCATGACCTCGACCGCAGGTCCCGCGACCGCCATGCAGCTATGGCCGGCGGCATCGCCGTAGCGGTTGCCGGTGGGGCCGGCAGCGCCGGTCTCCGACAGGCCCCAGTCGGAACTGAAGCGGCTGCGCATCTGCTCGGCGAGGAGCTTCGCGTAGGGCTCCGACGATGAGCGAAAGCCCTTCATTCCTTCGTCCGAAATATCCATCAGCACGCGCCTGGCATCGCGGGTGTAGACCACCGCGCCGCCGAGGAAATAGGCCGACGCGCCGGGCACCGCGAGCAGGCTTGCCGCGATCAGGCCGCCAGCCGACGATTCCGCAACCGCAATGGTCTGTTTGCGCGCGATCAGTTTCGCGGCGACCTGTTCCGCAATGCCGACGAGCTCTTTCATCCCTATCCCCTGTTCCTTCGCAACCGAGCTCAGCCTTCCTAGCATATGACAGAAGCCTTGGCCGAGTTGCGGGCGAGGGGCAGGCCTGCTTGAATGGCAACCAAGGCGGAGCGCCGAAGCGGTATCCGCGAGAAGATTCGACGAGGAAACGTGAGAAGAGAGACGTGATGGCGTCCCTGATCGCCGGCGGAGTGGATTGCGACGTGCATCCGGCCGTGCCGCATCTGACCAGCCTGCTGCCCTACCTGAACGACTATTGGCGCGATCAGGTGACCACGCGCGGCATGGTCGATCTCATCTCGCAATCCTATCCGAAGAACTCGCCGATCGTGGCGCGGCCCGATTGGCGTCCGGAAACCGGCAAACCGGGTGAGAGCCTCGAGGGCATGCAGCGCCATGTGCTCGATCCCTTCCAGCTCAAGTACGCTATCTGCAATCCGCTCTACGGCGTGCAAATGGTGTTTTCCGAGGACATGCAGGCCGCGTTCTGCCGTGCGTTGAATGATTGGCTCGCCACGGAATGGCTCGATCGCGATTCCCGGCTGCGCGGCTCGATCGTGATTCCGACTCAAAGCGTCGAGAAATCAGTCGCCGAGATCGAGCGATGTGCGCCGGACAAGCGCTTCGTGCAGGTGCTGGTGCTTGTGATGGGGGACACGCCGCTCGGCAAGCGTGCGCTGTGGCCGATCTACGAGGCTGCCGAACGGCTCGACCTGCCGGTCGGCGTCCACGCCGGTTCCGCCTATCACAATCCGCCGACCGCAGTGGGCTGGGGTTCCTATCACATCGAGGACTATGTCGGTCAGGCCCAGGCGTTCCAGACCCAGCTCACCAGCCTCATCGTCGAGGGCGTGTTCGCAAAGTATCCGCGGCTGAAAATGGTGATGCTGGAATCCGGCGTGTCCTGGATCTCACCCTATCTCTGGCGCCTGCATAAGTTCTGGCGCGGCGTTAGGATGGAAACGCCATGGGTCGATCGCGCGCCGCTCGAGATTGTGCGTAGCAACATCCGCTTCTCATTACAGCCATTTGATGCGCCGCCGGACGCTGAGACATTAATTCGCCTGTTTGATCATATGCAGTCCGACGAATTGGTCTTATTCTCCACGGACTATCCACACTGGCAGTTCGACGGCCAGGACGCGCTGCCCGAAGGTCTCACCCCCGATCTCGTGCGCAAGATCATGATCGACAATCCGCATGCAACCTATCCCCGCCTGACGTGAGCCCGCTGCCAAAGGAGGCAAGGCGATGAATATCCAGTTCCGCGAAAGCCCAGAGGCCGCTTCCCATCCGACGACCAAGACCGCGATTGCGGACTGCGACATCCATCCGGCGCGCGCGACCCGGACCGAGCTTTATCCCTATCTTGCCAAACGCTGGCAGCATCACCTCGAAGTCTACGGTGTCCACGCCTATCAGGGCATGATGGAAGGCCCACCCTATCCGAAGGCGCAGCCCAACGCTTCGCGGCGAGATGCCTATCCGCCGGAAGGCGGCCCACAGGGTTCCTCGCTCTCCTTCATGCAGAAGCAGCTGCTAGATCCCAACAACGTGCAACTCGGCGTGCTGAATCCGCTCAATACCGGGCAGGGCATCCGCAATCACGATCTCTCGGCTGCGCTGTGTTCCGCGATCAACGACTGGCAGATCGACAAATGGACCAGCAAGGACAAGCGACTCAAAGCGTCGATCGTCGTCGGCAATGAGGATGGGCTGTCGGCCGCCGCAGAAATCCGCGAGCGTGCCGGCGACAAGAATTTCGTGCAGGTGCTGCTGCTCAGCCGCAATGTCGAGCCGCTCGGCCAGCGCCGCTATTGGCCGATCTATCAGGCTGCGGAAGAGGCGGGCCTGCCGGTCGGTGTGCACGCCTTCGGTTTCGGCGGCAATCCGATCACGCCGTCGGGCTGGCCGTCTTATTACATCGAGGAGATGGTGGGGCATTCGCAGTGCCAGCAATCGGCGCTGGCAAGTCTCGTTCTGGAGGGCGTGTTCGAGCGCTTCCCAAAATTGAAGATGGTGATGATCGAGGCCGGCTTCGGCTGGGCGCCGTCGTTGGCGTGGCGGCTCGACAAAGTCTGGCAGCGGCTGCGCAGCGAGGTACCGGATGTGAAGCGGCCGCCGTCGGAATATATCCGCGAGCAGGTGTGGTGGACGACGCAGCCGATGGAAGATCCTGAACGCCGCGAGGATCTGTTCGACGTGATCAACTGGATCGGCTGGGACCGGCTGCTGTTCGCCACCGACTATCCGCATTGGGACTACGACGAGCCGTCGCGCGTCCTGCCGGCGGGCGTCAGCGAAGCCAATCGCGCGGCGTTCTATCTCGACAACGCAAAGAAGCTGTATGGAATTGCTTGATGGCGCGTCATGTGATTGCGCCCGTGGATGAGCTTCCGCCCGGCACGCGAAAATTTCTGGAGATCGAAGGACGGCCGATCGCGGTCTTCAACATCAAGGGCGAGTATTTCGGTCTGATGAACCGCTGCCCGCATCAGGGCGCGGCGCTCTGCGAGGGGCCGCTGATTGGCCTGGCGCAGTCATCGAATCCCGGCGAGATCGAATACACCAAGTTGGGTGAGATCATCCGCTGCCCCTGGCATGGCTGGGAATTCGACATCCGCACCGGCCAGTCCTATTGCGACCCCCGCCGCTTTCGCGTGAAGGCCTATCCGGCTCATGTCGAACCGGGCGCGAGCGTGGTGAAGGGGCCGTATGTCGCGGAGACTGTCACGGTGAAGGTCGAGAGCGACTACGTGGTGGTGGAACTGTAAGTCAGCCGCGCCGGGACTCCGATCCCTCGCCCCGTTCTTACGGGGAGAGGATTGGGGTGTGAGACTCCCGTCTCAGTGCCCCGTCGCCGGCTCCGTCGCCGTATCATAGGTCGGAACGGCTTGGCTGCCGCCGCGATAGACGATCAGCGCGGCGACGATGCCGAGCGCTGCACCGAACATGAGCCAGTACGCTGGCGAGGCCTTGTCGCCGTTGGTCATGCTGATCAACTTGGTCGCTACGGCGGGCGTCGACGTGCCGAAGATGCCTGCGGCCAATGCGAAAGCGATCGAGAAGCAGGTGGTCCGGACATGGGCCGGCACGATCTCGACCAGACAACCCAGCATCGTGCCGCTGTAAACGCCAAAGTAGAACGAGAACATCATCTGGACTGCCAGCAGCTTTCCGAGGCTGGGAGCTGCCGCGAGCCAGGACAGCGCGGGGTAAGCAGTCAGGAATGACAGGGCCGCGATCGTCACCAGTACGGGCTTGCGACCGATCCGGTCGGATAGCGCGCCTCCGACCGGATTCCAGATGAAGTTGGTCACCGCGACGAGAAGCGTCACAAGCAGCGTTCCCGTCGCCGATAGGTTGAGCTGCTTGCCGAAGCCCGGGGCGTAGACCGTGATGAAGTAGAAGGTCGTTGTGGTCAGCACGGCAATCATCATACCGAGGATGACGATGCGCCAGTTCGCGATCGCCGATGCGAACACCTCGCGCGCGGTCGGATGCCTCTTCATGGCGAGGAACGCCGGTGTTTCCTCGAGCGAACGCCGCAGGAAGAAGATGACGGGGATGATGATGCAGCCGACGAAGAACGGGATGCGCCACTTCGCGACGCCACCGAAGACATCCAGGAAGGTGTCGCTCGGCATGGCTTCTCTCAGGATGAAACCGATGATCGCTGCGACAAAGATCGCGACCTGCTGGCTGGAAGACTGGAACGAGGTGTAGAAACCGCGATTGCCTGGTGTCGCGATCTCCGACAGGTAAACGGAGACGCCCCCCAGTTCCACACCGGCCGAGAACCCCTGGATCAATCGGCCAATTAGGACGATGACCGGGGCTGCTACACCGATCGCTGCATATGACGGACAGAAGGCGATGACCACGGTGCCGAGCGCCATGAGTGCCAGCGTCAAGATCAGGCCCTGGCGGCGGCCGATGCGGTCGATATAGGCGCCGAGCACGATGGCGCCCACCGGGCGCATCAGCGCGCCGAGCCAGAACACGCCATACGCGTTGAGCAGTGCAGCGGTGTCGTCTGCCGCGGGGAAAAACGCCTTTGCGATGTCCTGCGCATAGAAGCCGAACAGGAAGAAGTCGAACTGCTCGAGGAAATTGCCTGATGTGGCGCGCAGGATCGCGCCGATGCGCGATTTGATGGCGGGCGGATTGGTTGATGCTGCTGGTCCAGCCATGACGTTAATCCCCTTGAAGGTGCGGCCGGACCGGAACTCACTTCGCGGCAGGCGACGGATTGTTGCTGCGACAATTTGTCCACCTACCCCATCCCGCGCGGGGCGCGGCGAGTCAACCAATTTTACCGCCGAAGCTGATGATTTTTCAGGCTTTATTTCGCGTCGCAGCCACCACCCATTGGCGGAATGCGGCAAGCTTGGGCGCCTCGCGGCGGCCTTCCGGAGAGACCAGGTAAAAGCCGGCATCCGCCGGCAACGTGATCTTGAAGGGAACCACCAGCCGGCCCTTGGCGATGTCGTCCTGGACGTAGGACGTCCGTCCCATCGCTACGCCCATCCCGTCGATGGCCGCCTGCACCGTCATCAAGGTCATGTCGAAGGTGAGGCCGGGCTGGCGGGAGATGCCGGTCGCAAGCCCCGCAGCCGTCAACCACAGCCGCCAGTCATCGCTGTTGTTGGTATGCAGCAGCACGTGGCCCTTCAAATCCTCAGGCGTGCGAAGCGACCTGTCGCCGCGAAGCAGTGAAGGGCTGCACACCGGAAACAGCTCGTCCGCCATCAGCCAGTCGGCGCGCAGGCCCGGCCACTGACCGCGGCCGTAGCGGATTGCGGCATCGACTTTGTCGCGCTGGAAATCGACGAGGCTCGTCGACGTCGTGATGCGGACGTCGATGCCGGGATGACTTTCCTGGAAATCGGTCAGCCGCGGCAGCAGCCATTTTGCGGCGAGCGAGGCGATCGTCGAGACCGTCAGCACCTTGTCGTCGTCCTTGCGCAGGAGGCGGTCGGTCGCGAGACGGAGGTCGTTGAAGGCCGCGCGGATGCCCGGCAAATAGTCGCGCGCCTCCGGCGTCAGCGCCAGCGCGCGGTTCTGCCGGATGAACAGGCGGATGCCGAGCTCCTCCTCGAGCCTGCGGATCTGATGGCTGATCGCGGTCTGCGTCACGTTCAGCTCGGATGCGGCCAGCGTGAAGCTGAGATGGCGTGCGGCGGCCTCAAACGCCCGCAATCCGTTCAGAGAGGGCAATCTGGCAGTCATTTGGCAGCAGAGTGCATGAGTTTATTTCATGCGAAATGGTACAATTTGTCGTTTGTCGCAGTGCACTTCGAAGCAGATATTAGCTCCCAACTTAGCTCAAGGAGCTGAATATGTCTACTTTGACCCACAATTCGATGACAAATCATCATGCACCGGGCCTGATCCAGCAGATCGGCGAGACCCTCCATATCTGGCACGAGCGCTACCGGACCAGGCGCGAATTGACCAACTGGACCGCCCGCGATCTCCACGACGTCGGTCTGTCCTGGGCCGACATTGCCTACGAGGCTGACAAACCCTTCTGGCGGGCCTGATAGGCCGCCAGGCCGGCGCCGCCTGATCACAGGGGCGCCGGCGGTCCCTTGTTCCATTGCACTCTATTGGGCTCGTGTCATGAGCACCTATCGGCTGGAAGACCTGAAGCAATATTCCGATATGCTGCGCACCCGCGGCGGAGAGGCGGTCAACGTTCGCTTCGTCGAGCCTGGTGACACCGAGGAGCTTCAACACTATTTCCGCTCGCTCACGACCCGCTCCCGCTACAACCGTTTCTTCGGCGCCCTCAGCGAGTTGCCGAAAGCACTGCTGAGCGATTTCCTCGCGGTCGGCGAACGCGAGCGTTTTACCGTGGTCGCGACCAAGATGGTCGATGGCTTCGAGACCATCGTTGCCGAGGCGCGCTACGCTTTCCACGCGGAGACCTCGACGCTCGAATTCGGCCTGTCGGTCGACGATCGCTGGCAAGGCCACGGCATCGCGACTGCGCTGATGAAGAATCTCGAATGCCGCGCCGCTGCGCTCGGCGCCGAGCACATCTTCGGCGACACGCTGCGCTCCAACGAAACCATGATCTCGCTTGCACGCAAGTCGGGCTTCGCCTTGGTGAACCATCCAGACGACTGGAAGCTGGTCCGCTTCGACAAGGAGATCCACGTCGCACCAAAGGACATTCCCTGTGCGAGCTGGCGCCTCGCCGCCCTTTCCCGTCAGGCCGATAGCCCCTCAGCCTCGGCCTGACACCACTCCAAGCCCGGCCCGGCCAAGCCAGTGCCGGGCTTTTTTTGCTTTCACGAGGCGCGCGCCTACTTCCCGGTGAACACGGCTTTCCGCTTCTCGATGAAGGCCTGCACAGCCTCCTTGTGATCCGCTGTCGTGGTCAGGCGGACCAGCCGCTCGGCCTCGTGGTCCCTGGCGGTCTCGAAGTCGAATTGCAAGGCCTCGTCGAGATTGTCCTTCATGTATCGCAGCGCCAGCCGCGGACCTTCGGCAAGTGATTTTGCTAGCGCGAAAGCTTCGGCCTGCAGCTTGTCGTCGGGCACGACGCGGTTGACGAGGCCGATGGCTTCGGCGCGCGCCGCATCGACGCGGTCGCCGGTGAACAGCAGCTCGCGCGCCCGCGCAGTGCCGATGAGGCGGGTCAGCAGCCAGGCGATGCCGTAATCGCCGGACAGCGCGATGCGGGCATAGCCGGTGGCGACGAAAGCCGATTGCGCGGCGATGCGGATATCGCAGGCCATGGCAAGGGCAAGCCCCGCGCCGACCGCGGGGCCGGGAAGAGCAGCGATGGTCGGCTTGCGCACCGATACCAGCGCGCCGGTGAGCAGCCGCTGTCGCTCCTGGAGATCGGCGACGCGGTCTTCGAGCGACATCTCGAGCTTTTTGGGATCTCGATGTGCGCCCATCCCCTTGACGTTGCCGCCGGCGCAAAAAGCTTCGCCCGCGCCGGTGATCAAGAGCGCGCCGACGTCGCGGCTCTCGCCGCAGCTGCGGATCATCGTGCGCAGCGCCGGCGTCAGCGTGTCAGAAAGCGAATTGCGCGCCTCCGGCCGGTTCAGCGTGATGACGGCGACCCGGTCGCGGATGACGCAGAGCAGTTCATTGGTGCCGGTATCGACGGTGGTTTCCGTGGTCATGCTCGCTCCTCCGTTCTTGTTGTCATTCCGGGGCGATGCGAAGCATCGACCCCGGAATCTCGAGATTCCGGGGTCGGCTCTTCGAGCCGCGCCGGAACGACGAAATTAACTCAAAACTTCTCCACCCAGGGCCGCAGCTCCAGCTCCCAGCTCCACGCGCTGCGCGGCTGCTGCAATACGTTCCAATAGCTCTCCGCGATCGCATCGGGATCGAGCATCGAATCCGGCTTATCGCCAGGTTCGGTCCGTACTGCGCTGCGGATGCCGCCGTCGATGACGAAATGCGCGACATGGATGCCCTGCGGCGACAATTCGCGCGCCATGCTCTGCGCCAGCCCGCGCAGCGCGAACTTGCCCATCGCGAACGGAGCGGACTGCGCATAGCCCTTGACGCTCGCTGATGCTCCGGTGAACAGGATCGCGCCGTGCTGGCTCGGCAGCATGCGCCTTGCCGCCTGCTGTGCGACCAGGAAGCCGCCATAGGCGCTGACCGCGATTGCGTTGGCGACATCGGCCGGGACCAGGTCGACGAGCGGCCCGCGCGAACGGCCGCTGGCGTTGTAGACGACGAGGTCGGGCGTGCCGATCTCGCGCTCGACGAGGCCAAACAGCCGCTCGACCTCCTCAGGATCGGTGGCGTTGCAGGCATAGGCCTTGGCGCCTGTCTCGCTGCAGAGCGCGCCCAGCTTCTCGATCTTGCGCGCGGCCAGCGCGACGTGGATACCTTGCTTGGAAAGCAGCCGCGCCAGCGAGGCGCTCAGGCCTTCGCCGGCGCCGACGATGAGGGCGATCTTGTATTTCGGATGTTCCATGGGGAGATCTCTTAGGACGGGAAACCGTTGATCTAGGCATCCGCGGCGCGGACAACCAGCCGGGATACAAGGCCTGCCGATCACAATTCCGCAGAGCGAATTGCACCTTCACGGCGATCATGCCTCCCTGACAATTTGCGGCTTTAACGCGTCTCGCGATGGGAGCATGATCGACATCATCTCAAGCGGCAAGCGATAAGAATTGCCGTCGGGCGGAAACGAAGAGGACGATGATGCACAAGCCGGTCACAGCGCAGCCCAAAGATGTCGTGGCCGCACCTTCAGGTCTGCTGGCCCCGGATACGTCGGGCATGAATTTCTACCGCGCCGATCAGGCGCTGACGGACCTCCTGCGCATTCATCTGCCCGACACGCTGTTCCGTCACATCGAGCCGCATCTCGATCGTCTCGGCGAACTCGCCGGCGGCCGGCTCGACGAATGCGCGCGCCTCGCCGACCGGCACACGCCGGTGCTGCACCAGCGCGACAAGTTCGGCCGCGACGTGCAGTCGGTCGAATATCATCCGGCCTATCGCGAGTTGGAGAACGCCGCGTTCGGCGAGTTCGGCATCCACGCGCTCTCGATCCGCAAGGGCATCATGGGCTGGCCCGACAAATATCCGGTCGTGGCAAAACACGCCTTCACCTTCCTGTTCAACCAGACCGAATTCGGCATGGGCTGTCCGATCAACGTCACCGACGGTTGCGCCAAGCTGCTGGCGAATTTCGGTAGTGAGGCGCTGAAGGCGAAATATCTCGAGGGCCTGACCTCGACCGACATGAGCAGGCTGACGCAAGGCGGCCAGTTCATGACCGAGAAGGAAGGTGGCTCCGACGTCGGCACGCTGACCACGCGCGCGGTGCAGGAGGGCGACCATTGGCGCCTTTACGGCGAAAAATGGTTCTGCTCGAATGCCGATGCGAAAGTCGTGATGCTGCTGGCGCGTCCTGAAGGCGCCGGCCCCGGCACGCGCGGCGTCGGCCTGTTCCTGATGCCGCGCTTCCTCGACGACGGCTCGCAGAACCACTACCGGATCGTGCGCCTGAAGGACAAGCTCGGCACCCGCTCGATGGCCTCGGGCGAGATCAAGCTCGAAGGCGCGATCGCCTATGCCGTCGGCAAGCTCGATCGCGGCTTCGTGCAGATGGCCGAGATGGTGAACTCGTCGCGGCTGTCCAACGGCGTCAAATCCACCGCGCTGATGCGCCGCGCCTATCACGACGCGATGACGGTGGCGAAGAACCGCGTCGTGTTCGGCAACCGCATCATCGATTTGCCGCTCGGCCGAAGGCAGATGCTGAAGATCATGTTGCCGGTCGAGCAGGCGCTGTCGATGAGCTTTCTCACCGCCGATGCGCTCGACCGCGCCGAGGCGGGCAGCCAGGATGCGGCGGCGCTGCTGCGCATCCTGACACCGACGCTGAAATTCCGCGCCACGCGCGATGCGCGAAAGGTCTGCGGCGATGCGCTCGAGATGCGGGGCGGCATCGGTTATATCGAGGAATTCGCGACCCCGCGCCTGCTGCGCGACGCGCATCTCGGCTCGGTCTGGGAAGGCACCGGCAACATCGTGGCCATCGATGCGCTCAGGCGCGCCGTTGGTCGCCACGGTGCCGAGTCCGCGCTCGCTGCCGATCTGCATGCCCGGCTGGATGACAGCGCGTCGGTGCCGCAGGCCTGGCGCGACAATCTGCGCGGCCTCGTGGATCAAGCGGTCGGATTCGCGCGCGAGGTCGCCGGCAAGTCCGAGAATGAGGCCGATGCGCGCCGCGCGACGAGCTTGCTCTATCATGTCGCCAGCGCGGTCGCGCTGGCCTGGGAGGCGCACCGTATCCACGAGATGCGCGGCGATGCGCGCCGGCTGCTGCTGTCGCGGCTGGTGATCGATCACCGGGTGTCGCCGAGCGATCCGTTCCGGCTGACGGAAAATGCCGTGCAGGCAAGGATCGCAGCGCTGCTGCTCGGCGATCGTGCCGCCGGCATGAGCGAGGTTGGCGAACTGGTTCTGGCAGCGTAGGCTGCGCGCCACGCTCGAACAAAAAACGTGATAGGGAGTGCTCGATGAAGGCCGCCGTCCTCCATGAAGTCAACAAGCCGCTGGTCATCGAGGATGTCAGCCTGCCCAAGCCCGGCCCGCGCGAGGTCCTGATCCGCACCGCGGTGGCCGGCCTCTGCCACTCCGACCTGCACTTCATGGAAGGCCTCTATCCGCATCCGCTGCCCGCGGTGCTCGGGCACGAGTCCGCCGGCATCGTCGAGCAGGTCGGCTCCGACGTTACCTACGTGAAGCCGGGTGACCACGTCGTGACGTGTCTCTCAGTGTTCTGCGGCACCTGCGACAATTGCACCACGGGCCGCACCGTGCTCTGCACCGACACGACGGTGAAGATGCTGCCGGGTGCATCCAACCGGATGCAGTGGAACAGGCCGGAGAAGCTGAACCAGTTTCTCAACCTCTCGTCCTTTGCCGAGCAGATGCTCGTGCACGAAAACGCCATCGTCAAAATTCGCAAGGAAATGCCGCTCGATCTCGCGGCGCTGATCGGTTGCGGCGTCATCACCGGTTATGGCGCAGTCGTGAACACGGCGAAGGTGACGGCGGGCGAGACCGTGGCGGTGATCGGCTGCGGCGGCGTCGGCATGGCCGCGATCAACGGCGCGCAGATCGCCGGCGCCGGCCGCATCATCGCCATCGACACCAATCCGGCAAAGCTCCAGCTCGCGACCAAGCTGGGCGCGACCGACATCATCAACCCTGCCGACGGCGACGTCGTGAAGCAGGTGCGCGATCTCACCAATGGCGGCGTGCAGCATTCGTTCGAGGTGCTTGGCCGCAAGGAGACGGCGGAGCAGGCCTTCGCCATGCTCACCTCGGGCGGCACCGCCACCATCGTCGGCATGATCCCGTTCGGGCAGAAGATCGAGCTGCACGGCTTCGACTTCCTGCGCGAGCGGCGGATCCAGGGCTCGTCGATGGGCTCGAACCATTTCCGCGTCGACATGCCGCGCCTGGTCGATTTCTACCTGCGTGGCCGGCTGCATCTGGAGGATTGGATCTCGGCCAAGCTGAAGCTCAGCGAGATCAACGAGGGTTTTGCCAACATGAAAGCCGGCAAGACGCTGCGCAGTGTAATCGTGTTTGATAGCTGAGCGTTTTTGCCTCTCCCCGCCCTTTGCGGGGAGAGGCAGGAAGCCTCAGCGCGACACGTGCGCCGACACGGCCAGCCACGTCCCGTTCTTCTTCGCCCAGCAATCGGTATATCGCCCGGTCGCCTGTTGGCCGTCCGCGGTGGTGTAGCTCGTCGCCGCGTGGATGATGGCGAAATCGCCCATGATGCGGATGACGACGTCGAATGCGTGCAGATTGCGGATCGCGATCGGCCGTGCCGTCTGCTCCAGGAAGGCGGCGCGGTCGACCAGTGTCTTGTCGGGATTGGAGCAATAGAATTCCGGCGCCAGGATCTCGTCGAAGCGCTTGACGTCGCAGTTCTGCACGGATGCGACGTAGTCGCGGTTGAGTGCGGTGAGCTGTTCGAGGTCCTGGTTCATGGTGCTTCCTCTCCCTGGGATGAGGCCTTCAATCGTCAAACATCTTCGGCGGCACGAATCCGCCGAATTCGCGCTCGATCAGCTCGGCAAGCTTGAGCGGCGTGCGGTCCTCCAGCCACGGGCCGACGATCTGTACGCCGACCGGCAACCCATCCGGTGCGAAGCCTGATGGGATCGCGGTCGAGGGCAGGCCGGGGAGCGTCGCGATGCCGGGCCAGGCGAGCTGGTCGGGATAGACATACTCCTCGCCGTCGATCTTGATGCGGCGCTGCTCCTGGTCGTCCGAGTGATCGTGCGGATAGGCCGGCGTCGGCATGACCGGGCAGATCACCGCGTCAAACGTCTTGAACAGCTCGCGCCATTGCGCGCGCAACCGGGTGCGCCCGGCGTTCGCCACCACCCAGTCGCGATGGCTCAGCGAGATGCCGCGCAATCTTTCCGCGGCGAGGCTGTTGTCGCCTTCCGGCAGGGCCGCGGCGGCCGCCTTGGCGCCGGCATAGACATCAGGTGCAAAGCTGGCCGCCAGGAACGACAGCAGCATGCGCATATAGAGCCGCGACGAGGCCGTGAAGTCAGGCAGCAGCGGGCTGCTGCGTTCGATCTTGACGCCAGCCTTGGCCAGATTGTCGGCGAGCGTGTTGATGGTGCCGCGCACGGCCGTGTCGGTCGGCAGCAGCGGATCGGTGTCGATCACCAGCACACGAAAATCCCTGAACGCGGCATGTCGCGCCGCGGGGAGATCGAGCCTGTAGGCGACGCCCGCCTCGATCGGATCAGGGCCGGCCATGACGTCGAGCAGCAGCGCGAGGTCGGCAGCGCTCCGCGCCATCGGACCGATCACCGAGAGATCGCGCTCGAACGGCAGCGGCGGCGCCGGCGGCGCGACATGCCCGCGCATGGCGACCAAGTTGAAGGTCGGCTTGTGCGCATAGACGCCGCAATGGAACGCTGGCACGCGCAGCGAGCCGCCGATGTCCGAGCCGATCGACAGCGGGCCATAGCCCGCGGCGAGCGCCGCGGAAGAGCCGCCGGACGAGCCGCCCGGCGTGCGGCCGAGATCGTAGGGATTGTTGGTGGTGCCGTAGATGTCGTTGTAGCTCTGCCAGTCGGCGAGCGCGAGCGGCACGTTGGTCTTGCCGAGCACGACGGTGCCGGCGTCCTTCACCCGCGCCACCGGCAGCGAGTCGTCCTTGGCGATGAAATCTCTCTGCGCAGGATTGCCCCAGGTCGTGGGCAGGCCGGCGATGTTGTAGGATTCCTTCACCGTCATCGGCAGGCCGAGCAGCGGCCTGCGCTCGCCGCGGGCCAATGCCGCATCCGCGTCACGGGCGGCGCTCAGCGCACGATCGAAATCCCGGACGCAGATCGCGTTGATCTTGTCGTCGTGACGCTCGATGCGGTCGATCGCATCCTGCGCGAGCTCGACGGCGGAGACCTTCCTTGCCGTCAACGCGGCCGACAGCTCGACCGCACTCTTGAAACTCCATTCCGACTTCGCCACGACATGCTCCTGCGCTTCACTTGTGGGATGATGCGCAGTTTTAGCCGATGCCGCAACCGCCGTTTGATCGCGGTTGATCTGCCTTGGTCTTTATCCGGGTAGCATTCGCTGCATCACACGGTCGCGATAGACGAAGATATGCGCGAGCGCGGCGGCGACATGAACCGCGATGGTGACGAGCAGCGCCCATTCCATCGCCTGGTGGAGGCCGTCGATGGTCCTGCCGGCCGCTGCGTTGCCAGATGCCAGCATCGGCAGCGGCACGAGATAGAAGAAAGACAGCGACCATCCGCGAAAGGACGCAAACAGCCAGCCCGAAATCGTCGTCGCCAGCACCAGCGCGTAGAGCAGCCAGTGAATGGCCTCCGACGAGATGCGCTGCCAGGCGGGCAGCGAGCTCTCGGGCGCGACGGGATGGGTGACACGCCAGGCGAGGCGGAGTGCCGTCAGCGCCAGAACCGTGATCCCGATCGAGACATGAAACGTCATGCCGGCACCCGGACGCATGTCGCGGTGGAGATCCGGCATCAGCCAGCCGATCGGATATTGCACGGCAAGCAACGCGACGATGAGCCAGTGGAAGATCTTGGCTGGTGTGCCGTATTGAAGACGGTTGGTCATGAGGCTCCTGCCATTGAATGCCGTGCCGATCAGGGCTGGAAACCCCGCGTCGCGGCATGGGTGAACGGATTGACGGGCCCGCTGCCCATGCGCGTGTTGCCGTCCGGCTTCTGTCCCGGCACGGGGAAGGCGTAGCCGATGATGGTCTTCACCACCAGCCGGTCGGACGCCGGCGTTAACCCGTAGCCGACGCCAAAGTTCACATCGAACACACCGGCCTTGAAGTCGGTAACGGCAAACAACGTGTGCTGCTGGTCCGCAAGCTTGTCGAAACTACCGATCTGGCCGAGGTCGCTGTAGTACTCGAATCCTGCGAACAGGTCGTCCCCGAACCTGCGTGCGATACGCGCTGCCGGCGTGAAGTGCTGTTCAGAAAATTTCCCGAAATGGATGTCGACGATCGGATTGACGATGAACTCGTAGTCGCTGTTTCGCATCCCGATGATCGGGCGAATCTCCATCGAGAAGCGGGACTGGGAGAATGGCGGTGTCTCGTTGCTGAATTCGAAGTTCACGCCGTAGAAAAAATTGCGTTGTTCGGCGTGCGGCGAAACGAACAGCGTTCGCAGCTTGAAGGCGTCCGAATAGAAGCGCTCGTCCTGGACCGAGAACGGTAGATACAGCCCGACCTCCCACCAGTCGGTCACGCCGTAGGCGAATTCCGGGGTGCCGTTCAGGCTGTGATTTGAGGCGAGCTCCCCGGGAAAGGGCGGATTCTTCTGACCGAGCGCGACGTCGTTTAGGTGCTGCTGGATCGTGAATTGGCCCACCTCGGCGATCCCGGCGTTGTAGACTTGAATTTCGTCGGTCGCATGCGCGGCTCTGCCGACGGCCGAGAGGCTCAATGCAGCCCCAAGGCCTGCTGCAGCGAGCGAGCGACGTTCCTTCATCGCCGCCACCTACGCCGCCCCGATCAATATTCCCACCGCCAGCACGATCGCGCCACCGAGCACGATCTGGAACACGGCCTGGAGGAACGGCGTGTCCATGTAGCGGGCGCGGATGAAGGCGATCGCCCACAATTCGAAGAACACGACGAGGCCGGCGATACCGGTCGCGATCCAGAAGGCGTTGGGCCATGCGTCTGGTACGAGATAGGGCATGGTGTGGCCGAGGCCGCCCAGCGTCGTCATCGCGCCGCAGGTGATGCCGCGCAGCCAGGGCGAGCCGCGTCCCGTCAGCGAGCCGTCGTCGGACAGCGCCTCTGCAAAGCCCATGCTGATGCCGGCGCCGATCGAGGCGGCAAGGCCGACGAGAAAAGTCTGCCAGTTCTGGTGCGTGGCGAAGGCCGCCGCGAACAGCGGCGCCAGCGTCGAGACCGAGCCGTCCATCAGGCCGGCGAGGCCGGGCTGCACATATTGAAGCACGAACATCCGCCGACGCGTTCGGTCTTCTTCCTCGCGCACGTCGGGCTTGAGGATCTCGTCGGTCAGAGCGACTGCGCGGTTCTCGTGATGCTTTTCTTCCTCGGCGAGATCGCCCAGCAGGCGGCGCACGCCGACATCCTTTGCCTGCTCGGCGGCGCGCGCGTAAAAGCGCTCAGCCTCGAGCTCCATGGTCTCGACTTCTTTCCGGATCGTGTCGAGTGGCAGGTTCTTGGTCAGCCAGATCGGGCGCCGGCGCAGAAAGCCCTTGACGTCCTCGCGGCGGATCGGCGGCAGATGCGGGCCGAAACGCTCTTCAAAGAGCTGGAGCAGGCGATGCCGGTGGCCGCGCTCCTCCTCCGCCATCTCCTCGAAGATCTTGGCCGTATCCGGATAGCGCTCTCGCAAATCCTCGGCGAAGGTCATGTAGATGCGGCTGTCCTGCTCCTCGGAGGAGATCGCGACCGCAAGCACCTCGCGCTCGGTCAAATCGGCAAAGTTCTTCACGGAGAGCCCCATCAACGTAACTTAGAACGGTTCTAAATTACATAGGGTATCCGTCAGAGCAGGTCAATTCGCCCCCGCAATGCGGCGACTTGGATGGAACCGAAGTCCGGGAACAGCCGTTCGAATGACCGTGCCGAGACGCGGAGGGGAGTGCCATGGACAAGGTCAAATATCGCTTCAATGCACCGCGCCTGGCCCCGCGGAGGACAAAGCTCGAGATTCCCGGATGGGCGGGGCCGCGCGAGCCGCGTGCAAACGGTTCGCATGAACAGGTCTGGCACTGTGTGCCGTTCTCGGAAGGCGCGCAGTACGGCATCGAGCTGTTCTATCCCTACGACAATGAGCTGCATGTCAGCACCCGCGACGGCAAGCTCGAGCTGGAGGGTGATTGGGGACCGGCGCCCGAGAGTGGGGTGCAGTGGCCGCCGTTTCGCAACTTCGGCGACGGCTTCTACACCTATCAGCTCCTGCTCGACCTCAAGGTTGAGAAGGGCATGGCGATCCGCACCGAGCCGCATCCGCGCTTCTACGTTGACCGGACGGACACCGTTCCGGTTGCCGTGCCGGCCCTGATCCGCAACTGGTGGCCGATGGTCTTCTTTTGCGTGTTCAAGTCGCCGGCCGAAGGACGCACCCACATCTTCCGGCCGGGCGAGCCGTTCGCCCAGATCATCGTCATTCCCGAAGAGGCGAAGTTCGAACTCGAGCCGATGAGTGAGGAAGAGGCGGCCGAGCGGGAGCTCCAGTCGCGCCGGATCCATGCGAATCGGCCTGCGCTCTCGGCCGGGACCGAATGGACCTCATCGACCGACACGGTGTTCGATGGCACCTACAGGCACCTGCATCGCGCAGCCAAGGACAAAGCCAGACAAGGCTGAAGGTCAAAGAGAAACGCCGGGCGGGGCGCCCGGCGCTTCGACGTGATCCTCGGTAACCGCTACCGATAGTAATAAAAGCCATGGTGGTGGTGATGATGGTGGTGATGGTGGTGATACCGCCGCCGCGGAACCACCACGACGCCACCGCGCCAATAGCCATGATGATGGTGATGGTGCCAGTAGCCGTGATGATGATGGTGGTGGTGATGGTGGTAGTAGAATTGGGCCACCTGGACGTTGGCTTCGGCTGAATTCGCCGGAGCCTGCTCATCGAGCGCCTGCAGCGTACGAGCTGCATTCGGAATGGGTTCCAGCAAATCTGCGTAGGAACTTGCCTTCAGCACGTCCGACGGCGTGGCTTGCGCGCCGGCCAATGTGCCGAGCGCCGCCACCGCTCCCAACAGTCCGGCGATCTTCTTCTCCATCAGGGAATCTCCTCCTATGTGCACATTGCCCAATGGCGGCAACGCGTCGCAGGGAGGAACGTTCCTGCCTTCCGGCCTGATGCTACCGATGCCGTGCAGCCTGTTCGAGAAAGCCGAGCAGCAACCGGCTGACCTCGGCAGGCTGCTCCTGCTGCACCCAATGGCCGGCGCGGTCGACGAGATGGCAGCCGAGCATGTTGGTGCAGCCGCCCCCCTGCATCGCCTCGAACACGCCGGGCCGCTGGTAGGTGCCCCAATCCTGCTTGCCCGAGATGAAGCACGAGGGCACGTCGATGCCGCGGCCCGAGAACAACTGCATCTCGCTGTTGAGAATGCCCGTCGTGCCGTAGCGATACCATTGCAACCCGCCCTGGAATCCGGTGCGGCCATATTCGGCGGCGTAATAGGCGAGATCGCTGTCCGGCAGCCATTGGTTGGCGGCGATCGCGGCGGCCGACGGCATCTCCTTCGCGACCGTCTCGGCCATGGTCTCGTCGAGGTCCATCACGTAATAGGTCGGCAGTTTTTCGAGCTCGCCCGCCGACCAGGATTTCAGCGGAGTGGGGTTGTTGTCGGTCCAGTCCGCGCTTTTGTGATGATAATAGGCGCGCAGGAAATCATGCAGGCCCTGCGGCGCGTCGACCATGTCGGCATTGGCCGGCCGTGTCGAATAGTACCATTGATAGTGCTTGCGCGGGCGCGGCAGCGCGGCGAGCTCGCGATGGACAGGGTCTTCGGCTGGCGGCGTTGCCGGCGCATCGACCGTATTGAACGGCAGCGGCGGCGCCCCGCCGAACGGCGCGCTCATCAACGTCACCGAACGAAACACGTCGGGCCGGATCAGCGCGCACCAGGCGGCGACCGGGCTGCCGAAATCATGTCCGGCGAGGTCGACCTGCCTGTAGCCGAATGCCGACACCAGCGTGAGCGCATCGCGAACCAGATTGAGCAGCGAGAATGGCGTGAGATCGCCGTCGTAGTCAGCGGTCCATCCCGTGGTGCGGCCATAGCCGCGCTGGTCGGGCGCGAGCACGTGATAGCCCGCAGCCGCGAGCGCCGGCATCACTTTGCGCCAGGAGAAGGCGAGCTCGGGAAACCCGTGCAGCAGCAGGATGCAGGGGCGCCCCTTTGTCTCGAAACCGGCCTCCAGCACATGCATGCGCAAGCCGTTGATGCCGTCGACATATCGTGAGCGGATGCCGGCGGGAAGGGGGATGTCGGGGAGTGATGCCATCGTGTCGCTCTATTCGAGGGAATCTACGACATCTCACTAAACGGCCGCACACACGAATGCGCTGCCCTTGCGCTTGATCTTCCCCACCGAGGGCGAAGGGAAATGCGCGGTGCAGCACAGCGTGTCGGTGCCGCAATAGCGTTCGAGAAAGCCGCGGCGTGTCGTCGCCGCCTTGGCCGGATCGACGTCGAACTTGATCGACAGCTCAGGATAAAGCGTCTGCAGCGGCGAGTGCATCAGATCGCCGGAAAACACCGCGTCGTCCTTGCCGCGTCCCATCGCGATGGCGACGTGACCCGGCGTGTGGCCCGGCGTCGGCACGATGCGGACATGATCGCCGATCCGGTGGTCGTTGCCGACGAGCTCGTGCCTGTTGGCCTCGACGACCGGCAGCACGCTGTCGGCGAAGGGCGGGATCTCCGTCTTTGCATTCTCCGCGAACCAGTGGTCGTATTCCTGCCTGGCGAACACGTAACGTGCCTTGGGGAAGGTCGGCACCCAGCGGCCGTTCTCCAGCCGCGTGTTCCAGCCGACGTGATCGACATGCAGATGCGTGCACATCACGAAGTCGATGTCGTCGACCGAGACGCCGGCGCCATTGAGCGCGCGCAGATAGCTATCGTCGGTCTTCATGTTCCACTTCGGGCGATTGGGGCGCGGCTTGTCGTTGCCGATGCAGCTGTCGATCAAAATGGTGTGGTGCGGCGTCTTCACCACATAGGACTGGAACGCCAGCATCAACACGTCCTGATCGTCCAGTGCCTTGGCTTGCCGCATCCAGTCCCGGTTCTCGGCGAGCACCTCCGGCGTCAGTCCCGGCAGCATCTCCAGTGCCGGGACGAACGAGGTTTCCTGCTCGATGACGCGATGGATGATGAGATCGCCGACCGAGAACTTCAGGCTCATGAGAACTCCAGTTGTTATGCGGCTGGTGGCACCGAGATCTTGACCGAGGGCCGCTCGAGCATCTTCTGATGGAAGGCGTCGAGTTTCGGATAGGCCTTGCGCCAGCCGCAATCGGCGAAGCGGAAGTCCGCATAGCCGAGCACGCAGACGAGGCCGATCTGCGAGATGTCGAACGGGCCGTTCAGCACCTCAGGCATGTTCTCGAACCGCGCCATGCCGGTCCATGCCCGGTTCCAGTGGTCGTCCGACCACGCCTGCCATTGCAGGCCCTGCGGTCGCACCATCTTTTCGTAGCGGCACAGCAGCATGGAATCGAGCATGCCGTTGATGAGCGAATGATTGGTCTTCGCCTTCCAGCGCCGCGGACCGTAGTCCGGGATAAGGCTGCCGCCGGCCATCTCGTTGAGATATTCGACGATGACGTAGGAGTCCAAAATCACGTCGCCGTCATTGGTGATCAGCACCGGCAGCTTCTTCAACGGCGTGATCTTCGAATAGTCCTCGTTCACCGTGCCCGGGGCGACGGTCGCCGGCGTGAACTCGATCTTGTCGATCAGCCCGAGCTCGATCGCGGCGATGCGCACCTTGCGGGCGAAGGGCGAGGCAGCGGAGAAGGAGAGTTTCATGGGAGTGTCCTACGGGGTGACCGGAAGTTGGTTTTCGTCATTGCGAGGAGCGAAGCCAATCCGGACTGTCTCCGCAGGACGATCTCTGGATTGCCTCGCTTCGCTCGCAATGACGGGGAGAGGGCGGAAGTCGCGGCAGCTTACGCCGCCACGATCTCCTGGCGTTGCTCGCCGAGGCCTTCGATGCCGAGCGTCACGACGTCGCCGACGTTGAGGAAGGTCGGCGGCTTCATGCCGAGGCCGACGCCGGGCGGGGTGCCCGTCGTGATGATGTCGCCCGGCAGCAGGGTCATGAACTGCGAGACGTAGGAGATGCACTTGGCCATCGAGAAGATCATGGTCTTGGTCGAGCCCGTCTGGCGGCGCTGACCGTTGACGTCGAGCCACATCGAGAGGTTCTGCACGTCCTTGATCTCGTCCTTGGTCGCAAGCCAAGGTCCGACCGGGCCGAACGTGTCGTGCGATTTGCCCTTGGTCCACTGGCCCAGGCGCTCGGTCTGGAAGTTGCGCTCGGACACGTCGTTGCAGACGCAATAGCCGGCGACGTAGTTCAGCGCATCGGCTTCCGAGACGTACTTGGCGCGGGTGCCGATGATCGCGGCGATCTCGACTTCCCAGTCGAGCTTGGTCGAGCCGCGCGGCTTCTCAACGTTATCGTTCGGGCCGGACAGCGACGTGTTGGCCTTCATGAAGATGATCGGCTCGGTCGGAATGGCGGCGCCGGTCTCCTTGGCGTGGTCGCTGTAGTTGAGGCCGATCGCGACGAATTTCGAGATGCCGGTGACGGGGGCGCCGAAGCGCGGCTTGCCGGAGACGGCCGGCAGCGAGGCCGGATCGATGGCCGCGAGCTTCTTTAGAGATTCCGGCGAATAGGCCTCGCCGGTGAGGTCCTTCACATGCGCCGAGAGGTCGCGCAACTGGCCGGATTTGTCGATCAGGCCGGGCTTTTCCGCACCCTTTTCGCCGTAACGAACAAGCTTCATTCTCGTTTCTCCCTTGGGATGGACTGATCGGTTAAATAGCTTCATGGAACAGCGCGGCGGGAAATTCAACCGCCGAAAAAGGAGCGCAATGCAGCCCTTCCGCCGTGAGGTGACGGCCCGCAAACCCTATGATTGCAGCGCCACAAACCTGAACGCATCGCCCTCCCGCCGGATATGCCCGGCCGAGAAATGCCCGCCCACCACCAGAGTCGGCGTATCGGCAAACCGGTCGAACAGTTCGCGCCGTGTGGCGGCCGACTGCGCCTGGTCCGAATCCGCGGTGGAGGACCAGCCAAGATGCGCCATCTGGCAGGGGTGATGGGCGACGTCGCCGGTCAAGAGACCCTGCTCGCCGTCCGACTGGATCAAAATGCTCATATGGCCCGGGCTGTGGCCGGGCGTCGGGATCATGCTGATGTGCTCGCCGAGGCGGTGATCGCTCGGGATCAGATCGGCACGGTCGGCATCGACGATCGGCTTCACGGAATCGCTGAAGACGGCCTGCTTGTCCGGCTCGGACGAGTGGTCGCGCCAGTGCTCGTATTCGGTGCGGCCGAACACGTAACGGGCCTTCGGGAAGGCCGGCACCCATTTGCCGCCGACGAGCTTCGTATTCCAGCCGACATGGTCGACGTGAAGATGGGTGCACAGCACGGTGTCGATGCTTTCAGGCGGAAAACCCGCCGCCGCCATCATCTCCAGGAATGGTGTGTTGCGGTTATTCCAGGTCGGGACGTTGCGGCCCTGCTTGTCGTTGCCGAGCCCGGTGTCGACCACGATCCGGCGCGAGGGCGTCTCCACCACCAGCGAATGGATCGACATTTTCAGCCGGCCTTCCTCGGTGGCGAAATGAGGGATCAGCCAGGGCAGCTTCCGGATCTCGTCATTGCTCGCCAGAGGCAGAATGAAGCGGGTCGAGCCGACCGTCTCCATCTCCACCACCTTGGTGATTTTGACCTTGCCGATCTTCCAATGCATGGGACGTGCCCCCATTTTCTTGCTTGTGTCCTCCCCGTCATTCCGGGGTCGTGACTTCGTCACGCCCGGAATGACCGGGATAACTGGCGGCGAAAGATGCGCACTTTCCGCCTCCGGGCGCAATGGATCATCTGTCGCGATGTTGCGTTATCGAGGAAACCCGGACCAACCCGAACGACGAGCAGGGGGAGCCCATGCCAGAGCTAGCGATTTCCGCCGACAAGGTCGCCTTCATCATCGAGAAGGCGCGTGAATTCGACGTCAAGGAATCGGGATCGGATCCGGATTCAGGCTCCAACCCCTCCGATGACGACGAGATCGACGTGCTGGAGGACACCAATTCCGATCCGGTCGCGGCCGAGCTATCCGGCTTCATCCGGGCGCTGAACGAGGACGAGCAGCTCGACCTGGTCACGCTGATGTGGCTCGGTCGCGGCGACGGCGATGTCGACGAGTGGGACGACCTGCGCGCCCGCGCCATCGAGGCGCGCAGCGAGTACAAGGCGCCGAGGCGCGAGGTGGTGCAATATCTGCTCGGCGAGCCGATGCTGGGCGATCTGCTCGCCGACGGCATGGACGAACTCGGCATCGACTGGAGCGGCGAGCGGACCACGCCTGTGTCGTAGCTATCGAGCGCAGTCGACGATCACGGTACCGAGCTTGTCGCCCCTCTCCACGGCAAGATGGGCCTGCGCAGTATCCGACAGCGCGAACTGCGCCGCGACGTTGTGAATCCGCTCACCCGCCAATAGCCACTTTGTCATGTCGGCTTGTGCCGCTGCGAGCAGCGCCGGCGGCAGCGCGAACAGCACGAGCGATTGCAGGTTGATACACTTTTCCATCAGCTCGCGCATCGGCAGCGTTGGCGTGCGATTGCCGTTGGTGGCGTAGACGGCAATGGTGGAGTTCACCGCCATCAGCTTCAGCGTCGTCGCGATGTTGCCGCCGAAATCGACCTCGACCACGCGGTCGACCCCGCGCCCGCCGGTGAAGGCCATCGCCTTGGCGACGACGTCCTCGTGCTTGTAGTTGATCACGAGATCGGCGCCCGCGCGCCTGGCCTGCTCGCCCTTCATCGCCGAACTGACCGTCGCGATCACCCGGGCGCCGCCCCATTTGGCGAGCTGCACCGCATAATGGCCGACCGCACCGGCGCCGCCGGTGACCAGCACGGTCTTGCCGACGAGCGGCCCGCCCGCAAACAGCGAGCACCACGCGGTCATCCCCGGGATGCCGAGCGTCGCGCCTTCCGCGAAGGAGAGATCGTCCGGCAGCGGCGTCACCAGCTTCTCGGCGAGCGCGATATATTCCGCGGCCGTGCCGAAGGCGCGGCCGTTGCGCTGACCGTTGAACAGCCAGACCCGATCGCCGATCTTGAAGCGCGTCACGCCGTCGCCGATCTGGTCGACAAATCCCGCGCCGTCGCTGTTCGGAATGACGCGCGCAAACTCCATCGTGCGGTAGCTTCCGCCGCGACGACCGACATCGGCCGGATTGACGCCGGAGGCTTCCAGGCGAATGCGAACTTCGCCCGGACCCGCGACCGGCGTTGGCATCTCACCATAGGTGAGAACGTCCGCCGCCGGTCCTGTCTGTTCGTACCAGACTGCCTTCACAGCGTGCCCGGGAACGCACCACCATCGAGCAAGATGTTCTGTCCGGTGATGAAGCCCGCCTTGGCACCGCACAGGAATGCGCAGGCATAGCCGAACTCGTCGGGCTGGCCGAAGCGGCCGGCCGGATTGAGTTTTGCGCGCTCGGCCAGAATCTGCTCGGGCGTCGTGCCGCGCTTGTCGGCCTCGGCCTTCGCGGTGCCGGTCAGGCGGTCGGTCTCGAACGGGCCCGGCAAGAGGCCGTTGATGGTGACGTTGTTGATCACGGTCTTGCGCGACAGGCCGGCGATGAAGCCGGTGAGGCCGGCGCGTGCGCCGTTGGAGAGGCCGAGGATGTCGATCGGCGCCTTCACCGCGGCCGAGGTGATGTTGACGATGCGGCCGAACTTGCGCGCCATCATGCCGTCGACGGTCGCCTTGATCAGCTCGATCGGCGTCAGCATGTTGGCATCGATCGCCTTGATCCAGTCGTCGCGGGTCCAGTTGCGGAAATCGCCGGGCGGCGGGCCGCCGGCGTTGTTGATCAGGATATCGGGCTCGGGGCAGGCTTTCAGCACGGCCTCGCGACCGGCGGGCGTGGTGATGTCGCCGACGATCTCGGTGACCTTCACGCCGGGATAGGCCTTGCGGATGTCGTCGGCCGTCTTCTTCAGCGCTTCGGCGCCGCGCGCGGTCAGCGTGACGTCGACGCCGGCTTCGGCCAGCGAGATGGCGCAAGCGCGCCCCAAGCCCTTGCTGGATGCGCAGACGATGGCGCGGCGGCCTTTGATCCCAAGATCCACAGTTTCACTCCCGAAAATAGCAGGCAGGTTTTGGATGGCCGGCACTGTAGCCAACCTGAACGCCGCTGATAAGGGACAGGCCCGCGTCAAAATGCATGGCGCGCGGCGCGGCGATGCAAATGCGCGGGTTAGATTCGCCGCTCCTGCTTCAGGCGGTCGATCGCGGCCGCGGCCTCCGGCGGCAGCGACTTGAAGCCCATCTGCCCGACCATCGAGAACAGCGGCCGCAGATGCGAGCCGGCCAGGAACGGCGGCTGCCGGTTCGGCGGCACGATCTGGTCGAACACCAGCACCAGCGTCGTGGCGACGAGCCCGACCCTGATGGCGCCGAGCGCGGCGCCGCCGAGGCGGTCGCCGATCCCGGCGTCGCGGATCGTGTCGCTCAGCGCGAGGCGGCCGAGATATCCGAACAACATGCCGACGACCAGGAAGATGCCGAAGAACCAGATCCAGTTCTGAAACAGCGGCGCGTTCGGATTGGCGGCGACCTGGGGCACGATCAGCGGCATCAGCGCGACAGCGATGGGGGCGGCGAGCAGATAAGCGAGGATGGTCATGGCGCTGCCGAGCAGACCGGTCCGGAAACCGAAGCCGATCGCAATTGCGAGCGCCGCATAGACGGCGAGATCGAAACTGTTCATGCGCGAAACCCTGCCAATGGAACGAATGAACGGCGAACCGGTCGTTCGGTTTCAGATCGCTAAAATCGTCTGTATTTTTTGCTCCAGAGGCTCAAATACTGCGCCCATTCCATGACTATTCAACGTCAGCGATAAAGGCAACTTTTGGTTGTCAGCCCGACGAAGGCCGGGACGACGATGTGGAGACCGCGCCCCCTCACGCCCGCACCTCCGCCCGGATCATGTCCGCCGCCTTCTCCCCGATCATGATGGCAGGCGCATTGGTGTTGCCGCCGATCAGCGTCGGCATGATCGAGGCGTCGACGACGCGCAAGGCCTCAACGCCATGCACTTTCAGCTTCGGATCGACCACGGCCATCGCATCGGTGCCCATCTTGCAGGTGCCGACGGGGTGATAGACCGTGTCGACGCGATTGCGCAGGATGGCGCGGATGTCGTCGTCGGTGTGCACGCCGGACGTGAACATGTCCTTCTTCTGCAATGCGCGCAGCGCGGGCGTCTCCATCAGTCGTCGCGTGGTCTTGAAGCCCGCAACCATCGATTCGAGATCCGCTTCCTCCCCCAAGAAGTTCGGATCGATCATCGGCGCCGCGAGCGGATCGGCGCTCTTCAGCCAGACGCTACCGCGGCTCTTCGGCCTGAGCAGGCAGACATGGCACGAGAAGCCTGCCTCCTTGTGCTTCTTGCGGCCGTGGTCGTCGAGCATCGCGATGACGAAGTGCAGCTGGATGTCGGGCACGTCGAGGTCGGGCCGTGTCTTCAGGAAGCCGCCGCATTCGGCGAAATTGGTGGTCATCAGGCCGCGCCGCTCCTTCCGATAGCGCTGGATGGCGCGGAGCAGCGATGGCACCCGGCCAAGCGAGGCGTGAACGAAGTGCGGATAGTCGGAGGCGTAGACGAACACGAAATCCGGATGGTCCTGCAGATTGCGACCGACGCCCGGCAGATGATGCGTGACGTTGATCCCATGCTTGCCAAGTGCCTCGCCCTCACCGACGCCCGACAGCATCAGGAGTTGCGGTGACTGGAAGGCGCCGCCGGCAAGGATCACCTCGCGGCGCGCGCGCAGCTCCTTCGTTTGCTTGCCTTGCACATATTCGATGCCGACCGCACGCCCGCCTTCGAACAGGATCTTCGTCGCCTGCGCCCCGGTCTCGACGCGCAGATTGGCGCGCTTATCCATGTGCGGCTGTACATAGGCGCGTGCGGCGCTCCAGCGCTCGCCCTTGTGCTGCGTCACCTGATAGCTGCCGAGCCCTTCGTGGTCCTCTTCATTGAAGTCCTCGCGAATGCGGAACTGCGCCTCGCGCGCGGCCTGGTGGAAGATCTCATGGATCGGATTGTCCGAGCGCAGCCTGTTGACATGCAGCGGGCCGTCCTTGCCGTGATAGGCGCCGTCGAAGTCGCTGTTGTTCTCCGAGCGCTTGAAATAAGGCAGCACGTCCGCGTACGACCAGCCGGCATTGCCGAGCGAGGCCCAGTGGTCGTAGTCCCATTTGTGGCCGCGGATATAGACCATCGCGTTGATCGCCGAGGAGCCCCCGAGGCCCTTGCCGCGCGGTTGATAGCCGATGCGGCCGTTCAATCCCTTTTGCGGCACGGTATCGAAGGCCCAGTTGGCCGCCTGGTACGGCAGCGCGAGCCCGAACGGCGTGGTGATCCGCCAGCTGTCGTTCTTGCCGCCGGCATCGAGCAGCGCCACTGACGTTGCCGCATCCTCGGAAAGTCTTCCTGCCACCGCGCAACCGCCCGAGCCTGCGCCCACGACGACGAAATCGAATGTGTCAGTCACTGATGTTTCCCCCTGATTGTCCTTCCGGGTTCGCTTCGCGCCCCGGAACGACCGTCCTTACGACATGAACCGCATCATCTTCTCCAGCCGCGCGATCTTGCCGCCATAGGGCGGGTAGAGATCGGCGAGACGATTGAATTTGGAGCGATAGAACACCGGCTTCAGCTTGCTGAACGTCCTGAAGCCCCACTCGCCGTGATAGGCGCCGGTGCCCGAAGCGCCGACGCCGCCCATCGGCTGGTTGATCTGCGCGAAGTGAAACAGGCAGTCGTTGATGGTGACGCCGCCCGAGACGGTGCGTGCCAGCATCTCATCGCGCGCGTGGTGGTCTTTGCCGAACCAGTACAGCGCCAGCGGACGGTCGCGCCGGTTCACGAAGGCGATGGCGTCAGCGGGATCGCGAGTGCCGAGCACCGGCAGCACCGGGCCGAAGATCTCCTCCTGCATCGCCGCCATGTCTTCGGTCGCGCCGAGGATCAGCGTCGGCGGGAATTTGCGGTGTGACTTCCAGTTGGGATCGTCAGCCCTCGCCGGTTGCAGGATCTTGGCGCCGCGCTGCGCGGCGTCGGCGACCAGCGCTTCGAGCCGCGCATAGTGCCGGTCGGAAATGATCGAGGTGTAGTCCTCGTTGGCGGGATCGGCGCCGAACATGCGCCGCATCTGCGCGCGCAACTTCTCGGCGAAGGCCTGCAACGAACGTTCCGGCACCAGCACATAATCAGGCGCGATGCAGGTCTGTCCGGCGTTGAGCAGCTTGCCATAGGCGATGCGCTCGGCCGCTTCGTCCAGATCGGCGGAGGCATCGATGATCGCCGGCGACTTGCCGCCGAGTTCGAGCGTGACAGGCGTGAGATTGCGCCCTGCGGCTTCCGCGACCAGCCGCCCGACCCGGGTCGAGCCGGTGAAGACGAGGTGATCGAACGGCAGGTGTGCGAAACCTTTTGCGACCTCGTCCTCGACGCCGGTAACGAGCAGCTCCGTTGCGTCGAACCTTTCGGTAACCGTCTCCTTCAACAGCGCGGAAAAGTGCGGGACCAGCTCGCTCGGCTTGATGATGACGCGGTTGCCGGCGGCGATGGCGCCGATCGCGGGCGCGAGCGTGAGCTGCAGCGGATAGTTCCAGGGCGCGATGATGCCGACGACGCCGAGCGGCTGCGGGATCAGCCGGTTGCGCGCGGGGAGAAATTGCAGCGCAGTCGCCACGCGCTGCGGCGCCATCCAGGCTTTCAGATGTTTCGATCCATGCCGGATCTCGGAGAACACCATCATCGCCTCGGCGATGGTGGTCTCGACCGCCGAGCGGTGGCCGAAATCGGCCGAGATCGCCTGTCGGAGACGGTCCTCGTTGTCGGCGACCAATGCGCGCAGCCGCGCCAACCGGTGGAGCCGCGCGGCGCAATCAGGCGCCGGTTCGGTTCGCGAGCGCGCGACCATGGCCTGGAATCTGTCCGTGAGCGCGGAAAGTGCGGCGCTCGCCACGGGGCGGTCCACAACGTTGTCCATGGCGCTCCTCCCCATCAGGCGTTTCGCCGCTGTTTTGTTGCCGCAAGCTGGCGGTTTGTGGAACTTCTGGCAAGTGCGTGGCAAATTGGCCGGAATCGGTGGCCGCAACCTGTCATAAAGTCGAAAAAAACGTCCCTGCGGCCCTTTCCAAAGCCGGTTCGGGTTGGTACATACCCCTCGCACCCGACGGGCGTCGCCCGGGGTTGCCTTCCAGGGAAGCCTTCGGGACGGGAGAAGCAAGCCACGCGAGCCGCGTCGGCCCTCAATCCACCGTCCCCGGCTGATCTGCGAAGGCGCGCAACAGTTTAACGCGGGGTGGAGCAGCCCGGTAGCTCGTCAGGCTCA
This sequence comes from Bradyrhizobium sp. WYCCWR 13022, assembly GCF_030435535.1. Taxonomy (NCBI): domain Bacteria; kingdom Pseudomonadati; phylum Pseudomonadota; class Alphaproteobacteria; order Hyphomicrobiales; family Nitrobacteraceae; genus Bradyrhizobium; species Bradyrhizobium sp. WYCCWR 13022. The sequence continues at coordinate 179,162 of NZ_JAUIZJ010000008.1, read as the reverse complement.
TAACCTGAAGGTCATAGGTTCAAATCCTATCCCCGCAACCAAATAAGTCGCTGTCTTTTAAGCGTAAATTCAAAAAGCCGCTCTGATGAGCGGCTTTTTTTTGTCCGGAATCGCCACCGAGTCGCCACGGTGATTCTGCGACCCTCCCGCGAGCTGGCGTCGCTTTCGATCAGTGCACCTGAGTCTGCTTAGTGCCGTGTCGCGAGTTCGAATCTCTCTGGCTCCGCCACCCCACCACAATCATCTCGTACTTGGAGCTGCGGACACGTCAGAAAATCGGCTGTCTTCCTGCATTCCCGCGCACGGAGAACTCCCGGCCGTCCTTCGACAAGGGCCCGAATGCATCCGGAGAACCGAATTTTTCTCCGAATCTTTGAACCCGCAAATCGGCCTAGTACGGCATTTCTCGGAAAATCAACGGCTTGGCTGCGCGGCGGTTTGAATCCGTCTCGCTCACCCAAATATCATAACCCATAAAAGCTGTATCGAACTCAAACTTCCCGTTGTCCGATGTATGCGCTCCGTGTTTTGCTGAACTATCGCGGTTGAGGAATGCCCAGACTTTGCAGACTCACGACAAGATGGTGGCACAAGCTCAGGGACCGTACCGAGATTTAGCCCTGCATACGATCGGTTGGAAAGCTTTCCAAGACTTATGCGCGCATGTCATGGAAGACGTTCTCCATACGCCGGTTGAGATCTTTCGCGAGGCGCACGACGACGGGCAAGACGCGGTATTCAACTCAAAAGGCATCGGCGGAGGGGAACAGCCGACAACTGTTCAATGCAAATTTAGTGCAAACGCGGGGCGCACTCTCACACCGAGCGATTTGGCCGTTGAAGAAGAGCATATCGAACAGTTATTGCGGAAGGGGCTTGCCGACCGATACGTGTTGATGACGAATATGTCGGTTTCCGCTCCCGCGGCTGTCAAAATTCGGAACCGATTGAAAGAACTTGGCGTGAAGCGTCCTCACGTCTTTGGAAAAGAATTTCTGACACGCGTCATTCGTAGCAGCAGCAAACTTCGTGCGCTGGTTCCACTCGTCTATGGTCTGGGAGATCTCTCAATTATCCTGGATGACCGACGGGCGAAACAAGCCAAGGCCGTTCTTGGGCATCTTCAGAGTTCTTTGCGAACGTACGTAACCACAGCTCCGCACGTCAAAGCCGTTCGGGCTCTCGCAAAGCATAAAATCGTCATGTTGCTCGGAGATGCAGCCACCGGCAAATCAACCATAGCAGCCGTCTTGGCAACGGTCGCAGCCGATAATCCGCGCCACCGCTGCTTCAAAGCGGACGGACCAATCGAACTCATGGAGAATTGGAATCCCGATGATGGCGGCGCGCTTTACTGGATCGACGATGCGTTCGGCCCGAACCAGTTGAGGCAAGATTTCGTTGATGCCTGGATAAACATGATGCCGAAAGTCCAAGCGGCTATCGCTGGAGGAAACTCGTTTGTACTTACGTCCCGCCGCCACATTTACGAGGCTGCCAAGCCGAAGCTTGGCTCTCGCAATCACCCGCTGTTTCGAAACGAAGAAGCCATTGTTCAAGTAGGCAATTTGACTCCGGATGAGCGCAGCCAGATTCTTTACAATCACATAAAGGCCGGCAATCAGTCCAAACAATGGAAAACGAACCTCAAGCTCAATCATATTGAGGAGCTCGCTAAGGAGGAATTACTTCTCCCGGAGATTGCAAGGCAATTGGGCGACCGCGCATATACCCAAAAGGTTCAGCTAAGTCGGGATTCTCTCGTTCATTTCATCCGCTCGAACCGTGCTTTTCTGAACGACACGATCAAAGAGCTTTCAAAGGATAGCCGTGCCGCGCTCACGCTCGTCTTCCTGCATGGCGGTAAGATGGCGATTGGCAATCCGTCTGCCAGCATGCAAGAGCTCGTGATCCGCCATTATGATATTGATCGCGAGACGTTGGGCGAGGCACTCGGCCACCTCAAGGGGTCTTTTCTCGTTGAGAAGTCGGAAGGCGGCCAGTCATTCTGGACATTCAAACATCCGACCCTTGCAGATGCTCTCGCCGCCACGCTAGGCGAGACTGAGGGTATGCGTGAACTCTATTTGCGTGGCGTACGGGTTGAAACAGTTTTGTCCAACACTGCGTGCGCCTCTGAGAGCGTTATTGGTGATTTCGTTCTGCTGCCAGAAACGCTTGATGGATTGCTGGTTGAGCGCTTGCTCCAGACGCCAGATGAAGCGGGTTTGAACCGACAATTCTTCAGCTATCTCGCCGACAAGGCATCCGATTCAGTTTTTCGCGCTCTATTCGCCAAGGCTCCGGAACTCTTTGAGCGAAACGCTTCTTCCAGTTACCGTTCGGCCTACGACCCCAAAGTGCGTGCATACGCTCGCGCGCATAACCTCAATATTCTTCCGCCGGAACGTCGCTCGGTGATGGCTGACACTCTTGAAAACGATCTGTTTGAGTATCTTGATGTTTCGTTTTTGGACGAAGAACGCATCCTGCAACTCTTCTCTGTGTCGACGCTCCTCAATTTGGTTTGGCGCATCAAAACCGATCTCATTCCCAAGTACGAAGAGGCCATCGACACATGCGTTGACGATGCCGATCTCGACCTCGAGCCGAGCAGCAACTTCGACGATCTGAGTTCGGCCGTGTCCGATCTTGAGCGGTTCCTTGATGATAAGGATCCGGAGGCGCTTGAGCGCGCGCAATCACTTTATGGCGCAATCGAGAGCGGTATCGAAAAGGTTGCGGAGCGCAAAGATAAGCGCCGGCGTCAGCGCGACAGCGAAGATTGGATGTGGGAAGAGCTATCTGAAAGCAGTCGCCCGCTGTCCCAATCGCCGCCAACCACGTCGCGCGCGGAGCGAGAAATCAGTAACGCCTCCCCCACTCCGCGCTCGATTTTCAGTGACGTCGATCAATAATTCTCTCCGGGAGCGTAGCTGATGCGGAGCGTGCGGTCGCAGATCCGAGCAGCCCCTGATTTGGCCGGTCCGACGGCTCGCGGGGGGCCATCGTAATGAAGCATGTTGCGTACCGGTCAGAAGGCGTAGTTTTCGATGTTAAACTATATTTTGTCTGCGCAACGAGCCATGCTTCCGCTAAATATCCGATTAGATTCGTAGGGGGCTATCGTGGCTGTGTTGACCATCAAGATATCGAATTGCAACAGCATCGACGATGCAACGATCAGTATCGCCGAGGGGGCGTTGAATATCAAGTATGGTCCGAATGGGCTTGGCAAAAGCACGTTAGCGAAAGCAATTGTTAGTCAAATACGCGCGGATGACACGCTTAAAGATCTTGTCCCTTTTAAGAACCGCGGGAAGACGGGCGTACGGGCGCCGTCCGTCGAAGGTGTTGACAGTCTAAGATCGGCGCTGGTTTTCGATGAGGAGTTTGTTCAGCAATTCGCTTTTCAAAAGGATGAGGTGGTAAAAAACAGCTTCGAAATATTTATCCGAACACCGGAGTATCTTGCAGAAATCGCTGAAATTGATGCTTTACTGGCTGGCATAAAGAAAGCTTTCGCCGATAATGCCGAAATCGGGCAAGTCATCGGGGATCTGAAGGAGCTGCGCGAGGCGTTTGGCAAATCTTCCAAGACCGGCGCCATTCCAAAAAGCAGTAAAATCCACAAGGCATTCGGCTCCGGAAATAAGATCGCGAACATTCCTGATGCGCTTAAGCCGTTCGAGACTTTCATTAGGAGTCAGGAGCCCGCCAAGTGGATCGCCTGGCAAATTAAGGGGAACGAGTTTCTGCAGCTCGAGGACCGCTGTCCTTATTGCTCGACAGCGCTGACGGATACACAACAAAAACAGACGGTCTTGGCTGTTGAGAAGGAGTATGACGCGACCGCCGTAGGTCACCTGAATACGTTGAAGGCGGTCATCGATCGGCTAGGTAAATACTTCAGCGAAAAATGCCGAGAAAATCTCGACAAAGTAACAAAGGCGAAAATTGAGCTGACGGCTCAGGAGAACAGCTTTCTAACGGGCCTGAAGGCGGACATTGAAGGTTTGATCGAGAAGCTGGAAGCCTTGCGAACCATGTCGTTCTTTTCGCTCCGAGACGTTGCGGAAATCAGTGATCGACTGACTCCCTTGAAAATAGACCTTAGCCTCATCGATAAGCTGGATTCGCGTGAGACAAGGATAACTGTAGACCCGATCAATGAGCAGCTCGACGGTCTTATCGATAGGGTCGGAAGCCTGAAAGGTAGGATCAATCGGCACAAGGCGAAGATTAAGAAAACAATTGATGAGAACCAGAGTAGCATAAACGGCTTCCTTCGGTCGGCTGGCTATAGATACGCTGTGGAAATCGTTGCCGAACCGGATTCATACAAAATGAAGCTGGTTCATCGGGATCTCGGCAGCCACATCGAAATGGCATCGCGGCATCTGAGTTATGGCGAGAAAAATGCCTTCGCGCTCGTGCTGTTCATGCATCAGGTCATCAGCGAAAAACCGGATCTGATCGTCCTCGACGACCCAATCTCCTCCTTCGACAAGAACAAGAAATTCGCTATCCTCCACGAGTTGTTCCGCGGAAGGGCGAGTCTCCGAGATAAGACGACCCTTATGCTGACTCATGACATCGAGCCGGCCATTGATGTAATCAAAAGCACGAATGCCATCTTTCAAGGGGCTCGACCCTCGGCGACCTTTCTGTCGTCCCGGGCTGGAGTCATCAAGGAAGTTCCGATCGAACGCGAGGATATTCAGACCTTCGCAAAGATATGCAAAGATAACGTCACGTCTCTGACTGACCCCCTCATCAAGACTATATATCTGCGCCGCGAGTTCGAGCTGCGAGACGATATGGGACTGGAGTACAACCTGTTAGCCAGCTTATTCAAGGGGAGAGAAATACCGACCGTTAAGTTTGCAACGGGCAGCCGAGACATGACCCCCCAGGAGAAGACGCTCGCCGAAGCAAAGATAAAGGTCGACTTTCCAGCATTTGACTACGATGCGCTGGTGACCGAAGCAAAAGACTTAGAAGCTATTAAAGCCAAGTTCCACGCTACCAACGTGGGCTATGAGAAAGTCCAACTATTCCGGCTTCTAGGCGGTGATCACGATGATGACGTTATCCGAAAATTTATCAACGAAACTTATCACATCGAGAATGAGTATGTAATGCAACTCAACCCCCATAAGTTTGAGAGTATTCCGGAGTACGTCGTCGACGAGTGCGCGCGTCTCTTGCCAACCTGATCGACGGTAGTGACAGCGCGTTTCGATAAGTGCGGTCATCAACAACGCGCCGGCCGAGGGTTGTTCCAAAAGAGTAGGTTCCTGGAGAACAAACGTCGCCCCACATGGAGCCCGCAAAACTCCATAACACTCGATGGGCGAATAAAGACGAGTGCACTCCAAGTGGCGGGTGTCTGATCCAATCAGAACACCCCTTGAGAGCGCAGGCGTGATCGGCAAGGAGGCCGCGTCGGGCGTCATCGCTCAACCATCGTACGCATGTGGGCGAAGGAAGTCCGCAGGTGCGCCACGACGAAGAGCTTTGCGAGAGAAGAAGGGCTCTTTCAAAATGACGAATCGACGCAATTAGTCATTCTGTCATAGAATTATGAAATGACCCGCCAATAGGGGCGGATCGAACGACGTTGCAGGATTTCACAAGATGGACGAGCAGATCACGCCTTTTGATCGGAAGCTTCTGGCGGGATCTTGGGAGTTTGTGTCCGACTTGAACAAAGCCACGCAGGACCCGACCCAAACGACTAGCTTCTTCGGAGCAAAGCCGAGCGGCATCTTTATGTTCATGCCCAACGGTCGCTACTCGGTCATCCTAATGCATCCCGACCTGCCAAAGTTCGCGGCGAACGATCGTCTCAAGGGCACGCAAGAGGAAAATTTGGCTATTATCCGAGGTGTATATTCTCACTTCGGTCGGTATGCTTTCGATGGTGCTTCGGGAGAGCTTATCTTCTCCGTGGAGGGCAGCACGTTTCCAAATGAGAGGGGTCGTCAGACCAGGAGACACGTGGTGCGGCTCACGAACGACTTGCTGTCGTTTACTAACAGCGCTCCCCCCACGGGCGGACATTTGGTCCAGGCAGCTACTGAACTTAGGAGAGCCGATTGAGAGCCAAACTCAACATCTGAAGCATCAATGAGCCGATACCGCTTGTGTAGAGCGTTACGCGGGTCGTCGCGCCTCCCAATGGAGAGCCGCCCATTGCGTGATCAGGCCTCGTCCTGACTGGAGATGCGCGATCAAACGAAACCATCGACTGGGACCCATAGCTAGCGGAGCCGCTTAGCGGTTAGGTCAGAACGCCGCCATCAATCACATTGATCGACCCGGTTATCTTTGACGATGCTGGCCCCAACAACCAAAGCACGAGATCTGCGACATCATCTGCTGTAATCGGAAGCCCGAGGGGGCGTTTTCGCAACTGCCTCGACACTCGTCGATCGACTTCTCCCCCGTCCTCCGATGTACCTTTCAACGAAGACCGTAGTGCCGGCGTATCTACCGACCCTGGGGCTACGGCATTTACTCTAATATTGAACTGGCCCAACTCGGCTGCCGCTTGCTGAGTGATCCTTAACACCGTCGCTTTGGTCGCCCCATAGAGGCCGTGATCGGCAACGCTTCGCAATCCTACGGCGGAAGCCGTATTCACGATTGAGCCGCCGGAGGACGCCTTCATAGCCTTGGCCACAGCCTGCAGTCCGAGCAGCGATCCCAGAACATTCACATCGAACAGAGAGTGATAATCCTCGTCCGTGAAGTCCAAAAGCGGAGCGCGGGGGCCAAGTAATCCCGCATTATTGTGGAACATGTCGATCCGTCCAAATCGATCTAAACAGGTGCTAACGTAACGTTCTACCTGAATTCTATCACTGACATCCGCTTCGATCTTCAATACCTTGTCGACTCCTCCAAACGCGCCCTGCAGCGCGGATCCGTCTCTGTCGACGACAGCCAGTTGAACTCCCAAAGACAACAGCTTCGAAGCGACTGCGAGACCGATGCCGCTGGCGCCGCCCGTCACAATTGCTACTCGATCCACGAACCACTGGCTCATATTGCTCGACCTCTCGTTCTGCCGAGTAGTGAATCCGGCGAGCAGAGTCAAAGTCTAGTCGTTAATTGAAACTGTATCTTCGCCAATGGCGAAGGCGAGATGAGCGCGAGGGGCGAATAGGTCTTCACGAAATACGAATTGATCAAGACGTGCTACAGACGATTATAGGGTAGCCGGTGAACCATGACGCAGAATGCGCCTGAGGCCGACTGAAGGGGAGGGATACATGAAAGCCATTCGTCTCGCAGTGGTGTGGCTCGCAATCGCAGTGGGAATGCTTCCTGCGCAAGAAGCCCTTGCTCAGAAAAAATATGGGCCAGGCGTCACCGATACCGAAATTAAGATTGGTAACACGACGGCCTATAGCGGTCCTAACTCGCAGTTCGGCGTGATGGCGCGCGTGATGGCCGCTTATTTCGCACAAATCAACGACCATGGCGGGATCAATGGTCGGAAGATCAAGTTCATTTCGTACGACGACGCCTTCAATCCCTCCAAGACCGTCGAGCAGGCTCGTAAGTTGGTTGAGAGCGATGAGGTTCTGCTCCTCTTCGGTACGTTGGGTACACCGACGAATACTGCAATTGTGAAGTACATGAACATCAAGAAGGTGCCGCACCTGTTCATCGCAGCTGCCGGAGCGCGTTGGAACGATCCGAAGAATTATCCCTGGAGCATGGGAACTGTTCCGAGCTACCTGTGGGAAGGTAGGATTTATGGAAAATTCCTTCTGCAGGAAAAGCCGGACTCGAAAATTGCGGTCATTTACCAGAATGACGACTATGGGCGCGATCTTCTCAAAGGCTTGAAGGAGGCCCTTGGCGAAAAGGCAGGCGATATGGTCATTTCGGAGAACAGCTTCGAAATTACCGACCCGACAATTGATACTCAGATTGTAAAATCGAAGGCGTCGGGAGCGGATGTCTTTATGGATTTCACTCCGCCGAAATTCGCTGCGCAAGCTATCCGAAAGCTGTCTGAGATCGGCTGGAAACCGTACCACATTCTGAACAGTGTCGGGAGCTCGATTGGCACTGCGATAAAGCCAGCCGGCTTCGAGAATGCGCAAGGCATCGTGTCGTCCGCCTACAACAAGGACGCTAGCGACCCGAGGTGGGCCGACGACCCCGGGATGAAGGAGTTCTTTGGCTTCATCGACGCGCGCCTGAATGGCGTAAGCAAGGACGATCTTCAGGCTTTGAATGGATACAACTTCTCTCAGATGATGGAGCAGGTTCTGAGGCAGTGCGGTGACGATCTCAGTCGTGAGAACGTCATGCGGCAGGCGGCGAATCTTAAAAACTTTCATCCGTCGGGCTTGTTGCCAGGTATCACTGTGAATACCAGCCCGACCGATTATGCGCCGATGAAGTCGCTGCAACTCGTCAGGTTCGAAGGGGAGAAGTGGGTCCCGTTTGGCCCGCTTCGCAACGGGGAATAAGGAAGGTGACCATATGCCCGTAGACACTAAAACGGAACAGTTCGATGAGAAGCGATCGCTAGCAGAAGCTGAAATCAAGAACCTCTCGCATCGCTACGCGCTCGCGTTGGATCGCAGCGATTTCGAAGAATGGGAAACGCTCTTCACCAGCGACGTTGTTTGGCAGACGGCCGGTCGTCCGGCGTTCAGCGGGCTGACCGAAGTTATGGAGGTCCCGCGACGGCTGCATGGCGCCTTCAAGAACACATTCCACGCCGTGCTCACGCAAGTCGTCAAATTCTCGGGAGCTGACACGACTGGTATCGTCTATTGCGCGGCGCACCACCTGATTGACTACGACTTCGTCTCGCCAGGCCGGGATCCGATAGGAATGTCATACCAATTTCTGATGCGCTACGAGGACAAGTATCGCAAGGAAGACGGCCGGTGGAAGTTCGCAGCAAGGAAGCTGATCATGGTCACGAGGCAGATCGACCAGATCGTTCAATTCGCTCCGGATGGGACTTGGTCCGCCGCGTCGTAGGCAATGGCGAATCTATCGCTGATCGTGCGCCAGGATGCTGCGTATTTTGCGCGCGCATAGCTGGCCTCTTAAGTGAGCAGGAGCGAAAGTGACCGATCGCGACCGATCTAGAAGGGGTAATCGCATCAAATCTGCGCTCTTGCTGGGCCGATCTGCGTGGGGAATTGGTGTGCAAACAAATTCCCCCGAGTTCGTCGAGATGGCGGCGTCTATTGGGTTCGACTTTGTATATCTCGATTGCGAGCACGGATCGTTTGGATTCGACGGTCTCGTTCCGCTGATACGGGCGGCCGAGGCTTCCGGCACGACGCCGATCGTCAGGGTGCCTGATCATACTCCGAGCTTCATCATGAGAGTGCTCGACGCAGGCGCGATGGGCGTCATAGTGCCGAACATCAAAAGCGCTGCTGAAGCTCGAGCGGTTGTATCGGCGGCAAAATATCTCGATGGCTCGAATGGCGGATCGCGTGGCGCGTGCCCCGGAACGAGAGCGACTTGGCATCAAGTAGCCGATTGGCGCGCATTTTCGGCGGCGAGCAATGCGGACACAATAGTCTGGCTGCTGTTGGAGTCGGTCGACGCCTTGAAGTCCGCGGGTGAGATCGCGGCGATCCCGGGGGTTGATGCGATTATGCTCGGGCCATTCGATCTTGCGCACGCTTTGGGACTTCCCGGTCAAACTGCGCATCAGGCGGTCGTAGAGGCGTGCTGTGACATCGCAAAGCAGGCTAGGTCACACAGTGTAGACGTCGTGTGGACGATGTTCGGGGCAGAAGCGTCACCTGAGGAGGCAGATCTAATCAAATCGATAGAATCCAGAATTATTATCGCGGGCACAGACCGTCGAATCGTCATGAATGCCCTACGAGGGCGTTTGCCGACTAGTGGCCACGGTCGATAAGCAGCAGGAAATAGACAATGGAACGACCGGTGCGCTCCCGCAGTGCCAGCGATAGACGACGCGCTTTCAAGGCGCGGCTTACCCAACCGGGTACGATAGCGGTCCCGGGCGCCTACGACGCGCTGAGTGCCAAACTGATCGAGCGCGAAGGGTTCGAAGCAGTTTATCTCGGAAGCTACGCCACATCGGCGGCTCGATTCGCTGCGCCCGACGTCGGATTGGTGACCTTGGAAGACATGATTTCCCATGCATCGACCATCGTTCGCGCGGTGAACGTGCCGGTCGTGTGCGATGCGGAGGCCGGGTGGTTCAATGCAGCGAACATTTGGAAGACGGTCGAATCGTTCGAGTCCATCGGCGTCTGCGGGATCCACATGGAAGACCACGAGTTCGGGAAGCATGCCCCTGTCGCTCCTCGAATGACGCCCTTGGTGGAGGCTGCAGCGCGCATACGCGCAGCGGTTGAAGCACGCACCGATCCGAACTTCCTCATCATTGCCAGGACCGATGCCCTATGGATATCCGGCAGCCTCACGGAGGTTGTGGATCGTTTGAACGCATACGCTGGGGCGGGAGCCGATCTCTTGATGCCGACGCGTGTTTCCCCAGAGCAGGTGCAACACATTCGTGAGCGCGTCTCAGTTCCGATCGTGATCACCGACAGGCCTGGTGTGTCCCTGGCGGCGGAGCGCGAAGCCGGCGCGAAAATGGTGCTCTATTACGGTCTTACACTTTACGCAGCGTTTTCGGGAGTGCGCAACGCTTTGAACGACTTCGCGGAGAAGCAGAATGCAGACGTGGTTCCTAATCTTCGAGCCGTGATTCCCGACCTTGAATCGATGCTTGACTACGGGGCGTTCGCCGAACGTGCGCGTCGATATGGCCTGACTTGATAGCTGGAAGTGAAGTCATGAGTGTTGCTCGAGCTGCAAAAGCCGTAGATGTGATCGTGGTCGGTTCTGGTGCTGCTGGGTTGGTTGCGGCGGTATTTGCTTCGTTGTCCGGGAGCTCGGTTGTCATCCTGGAAGCCGCCGACGAGCCGGGAGGCACGACGGGCTGGTCTGACGGCGCTTTCTGGGCGCCGAACAACCATTTTCTAAAAGCCAAGGGGTTAGACGACCCGCGAGATGACGCCCTGCGTTTTATGGCGTCCACGGCATTTCCCGGCGAGTACGTCGCTGAGGACGCATATCTCGGCATCGGTCGACGTCGCTATGCGGCTTTGGCGGCATTCTACGATAAGGGTGGGCATGTCTTTGAGACGCTGCAGAACTTGGGTGCCCTGGTGACGAAGCACGCCAATAGAACGGACATGATCGATCACTCTCTGCTGAACAAGCGCTCGAGAGGGAGGGTCATGGTCGTCATGAGGCCCGACGGCCAACGTGGGTTTGGCGAGGATATCGTCGGACAATTGCGTGACTACCTTGACCGCCAAGGCGTCCCGTTGCTTCTTAACCATCGCGTTATGGAGCTGCAGCGCAATCGGACAGGCAGAGTCGACGGCGTGGTTGCGCAGACACCATCCGCAGAAGTGCGCATCTTGGCGAGGCGCGGTGTTGTCTTCGCAAGCGGAGGTTTCGTGCACGATCACGAGCTTTTGCGTTCCTTCCAACAGACTGCTCCATTCGCAGGAACTGCGGCTCCGACGAATCGAGGGGACTTCATCAGAATTAGTGCAAAAGTGGGAGCGGCGTTGGGCAACATGGCTCATGGTTGGCGCTCCCAAATCGTTCTCGAACAGGCGCTCGACGAGGGAATTGCTCCAAGCCACGTTCTTCAGCCTTCCGGTGTTCCGCGTCACTACTGGCAGTCCCCAGGCGACAGTTGCATGGTTGTCAACAAGAAAGGACATCGCGTTGTCAACGAAAAGCGTGCTGGGCATGAGGTGTCATTGGTGCACTACCAATGGGATGCGGTGGAGTCGGAGTTTACGAATCGGCTTCTCTTCATGATCTACGATCGCCGAGCCCGGGATGTGTTCGCTGGAAACTATCCACTCCCCCATCCGGGAGAGACGGCCGGTTATATTATCGAAGCTGCCACGATCGCTGATCTGGCGATAAAGATCCAGGGAAGGCTAGATAACCTAAAGAGCAGGATCGGCGAAATTCGTCTGGCTGACAATTTTGCTGATGCTCTCTCTCGTGAGATCGAGCTCTTTGAAACCGAGGCATTGAGCGGCGTTGATGCCCGTTTCGCGCGTGGGCACAATGTTTTCGATACGGAATTGCACCGCGAAGTCTTCTCGATCGCTCGAACGGATACAAACTGGCCACCTCATGACCTTCCTAACGTGACCATGTATCCTTTCCAAAAGGAAGGACCGTTTTACTGTATTATCGTCGCGCCGAGCCTTCTGGACACGAACGGGGGGCCGATCACGGATGAAACGGGTCGGGTGATTGACGTCGACGGAAAGATCGTGCCGGGACTTTTCGCCGCAGGCAACTGTTCTGCATCACCGGCGGGGCAGGCTTACTGGGCACCAGGTGCCACGATGGGTCTTGCTGCCGTCTTTGGCGCGATCGCGGGCGAGAGCGCGGCGTTAGAGCCTTCAAACATCGGTGAGTTGCCGGAAGACCTGTTGTACGACTCTGGTTAGCCGACAGCGGGCGGCCAAAGCTGCAGTGGTCTTCGCACAAGACGAATGGCAGAACGTCATAGACATATGGCCGGCCCGCGCTCATCGACCTAAGGTCTCCGGTACTAAGAATCGTCCGGGGGAAGTATGGCAATCCGAGTGGCATTCAGATCGAAGGGTGGTAATGCAGGCGATGTGAATGACATGGCCCGACGTTCTGCGTTGGTCAGCTTTGTCGGTAGCATGCTGGAATACTACGACTTCATCATTTACGGCGCCGCCGCCGCGTTCATCTTTCCGAAGATATTCTTCGTGGGCCTCGATCCCGCCACGGCTACACTCGTGTCGCTTGCAAGCTTCGGGGTTGCGTTCGTGGCCCGCCCCGTGGGTGCAGTGGTCATCGGCCACTTTGGGGATAGGGTGGGCCGCAAGTCCGTCCTGGTCTTCACACTTCTGATGATGGGGTTTTCTACGCTGGCGATCGGCCTTCTGCCTGACGCAAGAACGATCGGCAACGCGGCGCCGGTCATCCTGGTAATTCTAAGGCTTTTGCAGGGCTTGTCCGCGGCTGGAGAACAGTCAGGATCGAATTCTCTTACCTTGGAACATGCATCCTCCGGCAACCGCGCCTTCTTCACGAGCTGGACCTTGAGCGGAGTGCAGGCAGGCGCGATCTTGGCTAAATTCGCCTTCATCCCAGTGGCGGCGCTTCCCCAAGAGCAGCTTCTCAATTGGGGATGGCGCATTCCCTTCCTTCTCAGCTTCGTCGTGCTCGTGGTGGCATATCTGGTGAGGAGAAGGATGCCCGAAGCTCCGGAATTCGCGCGGCTTAAGGATCGACGCGATGTTGAGAGATTTCCGATCGTCATGTTGGTTCGCGACTACTGGGCCGAGGTGAGTCGTGTGGTCGTCTGCTCCTTGATCTCATGTATCAGTTCATTGACCACGGTGTTCGCCTTGAGCTACGGCACGGCGGAATTCCATGTTCCGGGCTCTATCATCCTTTGGGCAGGAGTGCTCGGAAACGCGCTTGCGTTAGTCGTGCAGCCGTTCTGGGCCATTCTTGGCGATCGCGTTGGCCGGAAGCCGGTCTTCATCGTCGGTTCGGTTGGATGCGCATTGACTGTGTTCCCATATTTCATGGCCATCTCTTCCGGAAACTCCCTGCTTATCTTCGGCGCAGCGATGCTGATGTCAGGGATTTTTTATGGCGCGACGAACGCGATCTGGCCTTCGTTCTTCGGTGAGATGTTCGAGACACGTGTACGATATTCCGGCATGGCAGTCGGAACCAATCTTGGCTTCCTTGCGGCAGGATTTACACCGGCCATCAGTCAGAGCCTGATGCAGAGCGGCCCCACGGGTTGGCTTCCTGTAGCAATATTCATCGGTTCTTGCTGTATCGCCGCTGCGGTGTCTGCCGCGACAGCTCGTGAAACGCACGCAGTTAGGCTCAACGATCTCGGACGGCCTGCCGCTGATGAAACCCATGCAGGTGCCAGATCATCCGTCGCCAATTTTGGGCGCGGTAAATGCTGATCCCCTGGTGCGCACTAGGCGCCTTATCGGCAGCTTCGTATTAGGAATGGTCGATCGAACGAATCGCAATGGTCGTTAAGACCGAACTGTTGGGGCAACGGAAAACTAGACCTTGCGTAAGGGCGCTGCCATGCCACATAACGATAATAGTCTGCCAAAGGTGATCCAAGTCAGATCACCCTGGCTCGCTCCCATTTCAAACATCAGTTAAAGCAGTACTCAACTTCTTGGCCACGATGTAGGCGAATGTCATAGCCGGGCCGATCGTTACGCCAGCGCCCGGATAGGTTCCCCGCATGATGCTGCTTGCATCGTTGCCCACTGCATAAAGGCTCTGCAATGGCTCGCCATTGTCGCCGATAACTTGCGCGTCCGCGTTCGTTTTCAGACCAGCAAACGTCCCGATGTCTCCAGGGATGATCCGAAGAGCGTAGAATGGACCGTCGCAAATTGGAGCGATATTCGGATGTTCTCCGCGATCATGTTTCGCTCCGTGGATTCGCTCGTAGGCGTCTGCGCCCTTATTGAAACTGGCGTCCACACCCTTTCCAGCCTGCCCGTTGTAGAATTCTACGGTCGCTTCTAGTCCTGCAGCCGAAATGCCGCAGAGTCGTGCCAGGTCTGCAATTGATTTGCCCTTCTTCAAATATCCGGTGCGTAAGAACCTCGTGATGCTGAGCGGCCACGGCGGTGCCGCCCCCATGCCCCACCGTCTTACGGATCGATGATCAGCGATAATGAACGCCTCGACATTTTCGTCGTTTTGGCAGGCGGCAATCATCTGGGGGACAAAGTCGTGATACGGTAAGGCTTCGCTGGCAAATCGATTTCCTCGACGGTCCACGACGATAAATCCGGGTTTTGCCCTATCGCTGAAATGAGGAAAGCCAATCCTGGAGCCGTCTGGTTGGGGGACTTCAGAGACAGGAGCCCAAGCCGCGTACTGATGCACATCACCATCGATCGCACCGCCGATCGCGGTGGCGAATTGAAAACCGTCTCCAGTATTCGTGGACGGGGGTAGCGAATGGTACTGAAGATCTTTACGGATTTCCTGGTCGAACGGCTGGCGCAAATCTCGATTGGCGGAAAAGCCTCCCGTCGCGAGAACAACGGCCTTCCGCACCCGCACTAGTACTTCTCGGTTGTCTCTGGTGACGATCGCCCCTCGAATTCGGTCCCTCTCGACTATGAGACGTGCGAGGGGGCTTGAGCGCCACATCGGAATTTTCAACTTCAGCGCGCTCGAGAGTAAGCTCGCGACCAGCGCATTTCCGTTGGTCAGTCGTGTTCCTCTCGAGTGGCCAAGTCGATCGTAACAATAGCGGCCAAACATCTTGGTGGCGTACCAGACCGAGGACGCCGAATTTCTGAGATTGTACAGATGAGGAATGTCTCCGCTGCCGACCATCATTCCCCCGAAGATAGTCATCGTCTTCAATGGAGGACGGACATTTGCAAAGTGAGCTCCCAGGAGGCGGCCGTCGAACACGCGCGGGCGCAGAGTCCGTCCGCCACCCGATGCTCCCGGTAGAGTAGGATGGTAGTCCGGCATCGTCGGGAGAAGGTCGAACCGAGTGTCTGTTTTCGCTTCGATGAAACGCAACATTTCGGGCGCCCACCGCAGAAAGGCTAGCATGCGATCTCTGTCGACCAGATTGCCTGCTTCGCATTCGAGGTATTTGGATGCGCGCTCCTCGCTATCGACTATGCCTGCTGCCGCAGCCTGCGGACTGTTCGGCACCCAGATCACCCCCGCGGAGAAAGCGGTAGTGCCGCCGAAATACTGGGTCTTCTCTACCAAAAGTACGTCTTGCCCGAACTCGCGACATGCGATCGCAGTCGTCAGACCTGCGGCACCACTCCCGACCACCAGAACGTCGCACTCGTAGCTATCCATAACAGCTCCTGCTTTTTAGGGACGGTACTTCAGCTCGCGTTGTTGCGGCATTCGAAAGGCGCGAATGCCCTGTCTTGCGCTTCGGGGCGTGGAAACAAGACTGGGTCTTCGCGCTGAGCGAACGGTTGTTAGTGCAAGCCGAATCGACGGTGTGGACCGTCAGGGGCATACCTTCAAAATCCCGCCGAGTTCATCCCGAACGGAGGTCGAATGTCTGATCCTGAAGTCGAAGTCATCCGCCGCATATTGAGCGAGAACCCCGCTCCGCAGTCGCTTGCGGAGCTAAGGAAGTTCGTGGACTTGGACGCAGAGAGATATCCGCTTTCAGGATACAGCACGGAGAGGATCTCCATCTCGGGTCTGCAAGCCGAGTGGGCAATTTCGGCAGGTGCCGACCAAAGGCGGGCGATCCTCTATCTTCATGGTGGTGGCTATGCTTTCGGCTCCATTTTAAGCCATCGTCACTTAGCGGCCGAGATCGGCAGATCGTCCGGCTGCAAATCTCTCATCCTCGACTACCGTCGTGCTCCCGAGCATCCGTATCCCGCGGCGGTTGAAGATGCGATGGCCGCGTATTCCTACCTTTTGGAGCAAGGAATGAGGCCGGAACACATCGCAGTGGTCGGCGACAGCGCCGGAGGAGGGCTCGCCGCGGCTACGTTACTCTCCATCAAGAGCAAACGATTGCCGCAGCCGGCCTGCGGGTGGCTCATCTCGCCCTGGGTCGATATGGAGGCGACTGGACGCAGCTACGAGACGCGGGCTCAAGCTGACCCGATGGTCAAGCGCGAGATGATCTTGGAACTAGCGCGAATGTACTTAGCGGGGCACGATCCGAAAGGTGAGCTTGTTTCGCCTATCTACGCAAATCTGACCGGTATTGCTCCACTACTTCTACAGGTGGGCGCAGCGGAAGTCTTGCTCGACGATTCGCTGGCTTTGGCTCGCCAGGCAGGATCGCATGACGTAGCGGTGCAACTCGAAATCTGGCCCGACATGATTCATATTTGGCACACGTTCTTTCCCATCTTGTCGGCGGCTCGTCGGGCCATCGCCAACGGCGCGGCGTTTGTGAAGGCGCGGATGGATATTCAATGACAATCGGCGCCAAGCTGCCGCCCAGCACGTGTAAGAAGTCGTAGGCTGTACCAACCGCAACTGCGCATCGACGTCGCGTCGGCTTGAGTGAATCGGGGCTCAATAGCAAGGCGGGATTGTTCGAGTAGATGCTCCAACAGTGCGTGCGCCGTCGTGCAGCTTCTAATCGATTTACAAGATCAACGGGTCTGTCCAGTTGTCGTTCGCTCGCCGCGAACGCTGTTTTGCATATGACGATTTGACCGTGAAGGCGCGTCGAATACCTTAGGACAAATGACAAAGCATGTCGGCGGATTTCGACCGACACTGCGCATCAGGAGCGGCCAAGGGCAAGAGATGACGATTGCTGGCGCACGTGAAGTTCTGTCCGTTGAGAAAGTGGGAATTCGCTTTGGTGGTGTCGTTGCGCTGGACGACGTATCCTTCGCGATACGTGCCGACGAGATCTTGGGTTTGATCGGTCCGAATGGTGCCGGCAAGACCACGTTGTTCAATTGTTTGAGCCGATTGTACCAACCCACGAGCGGTGACATCCAGATTGCGGGCCAGAGCCTGCTTAATTTGAGGCCGCACGAAATTGTGCGGCATGGCATCGGACGGACTTTTCAGAACGTATCCCTTTTCCATAACCTTTCTGTCTTCGACAACATTCGCATCGGATGTCACTCGCGGGGTCGAAGAAATGTAGCTTACGATATCTTTGCGCTTCCGGCGGCTGCGCGCGAGGAACGCGAGGTTGATGCGCGCATACTCGAGATTGCTGAATTTCTTGACCTCTTGGATTGCGGGTCGAGGAAAGTTGTTGGCCTCCCGTTCGGAACCCAGAAACGGGTCGAGCTTGCCCGAGCGTTGGCATCACAGCCGAAACTCCTGCTTCTGGACGAGCCGGCCGGCGGCCTCAATCACGAAGAGGTCTACGCGCTGGGCGATCTCATCAAGAAGATACGCGATCGACGCGGTGTGACGATCTTGCTGGTCGAGCATCACATGGGGCTCGTGATGTCGATTGCAGACCGAATCGTCGCCCTGAACTTTGGAAAGAAACTCGCCGAAGGAACGCCTTCAGAGATTCAGGCTAATCCAGAGGTGATCAAGGCGTACTTGGGAGACGGTGGAAGATGAGGGCGCTGTTGGAAGTAAGCGATTTGCGCGCACAGTATGGCGCCGTCCGAGTACTGCATGGGATGTCTTTCGAACTCGAAGAAGGCGGAGTGACGGCGCTGTTGGGAGCCAACGGTGCGGGAAAGACAACGACGTTGAGGGCTGTTTGCAATGCCGTGTCTCATACAGGCGACCTGATTTTCGACGGCAAAAGTCTTCGGGGAAAAACCACGGAGTCTATCGTCAAGCTCGGCATTGCTCATGTGCCGCAAGGGCGGGGTACTTTCACGAGATTGAGTGTCGAAGAGAATCTTCAAGCGGGCGCGCTGGTAAGGCGTGGCCGCACCGCTATCGAAGGCGACATTGAGCGAATGTACGCCTATTTCCCGAAGCTGAAGGACCGTCGATCGCAACAGGCCGGAACGCTTTCGGGCGGCGAGCAACAGATGTTGGCTGTGGCTCGAGCGCTCATGCTTCGCCCTCGCCTCATGCTGCTGGATGAACCATCCTTTGGCCTCGCCCCGCTCGTTGTGCAGTCGCTCTTCGAGATCTTGGCAAGGATCAACAAGGAGGAGCAGGTGAGTGTCCTGGTCGTTGAACAGAACGCACAGCTTGCGCTGAAAATATCCCGAAAGGCCTATGTCATCGAGACGGGCTGCATCGTGATGAGCGGCGATGCTGCGGAGATCGCAAGCAATGAAGATATCCGCAAATCCTATCTGGCGTGCTGAGGACTGAACATGGAGCTGCTTGTCAATCAAGTTCTGGCTGGTATCGCGACCGGAGCGATTTACGCCTGCATGTCGCTATCCATCGTGATGATCTACCAGGCGATCGATCACCTAAACTTCGCGCAGGGCGAGATGGCGATGGCGTCGACGTTCATCGCATGGCAGATGATCCAGTGGGGATTTCCGTACTGGGTCGCGTTTACACTCACGATCGCTATTTCGTTTGGCGTGGGGTTTGCCCTGGAACGTGCAATTTTTCGTCCGCTAGCGAAGGCTCCGGTGTTGACGCATGTGGCGGGCTTCATCGCTCTGTTTGGAATATTCAACAGCGGCGCCGGCATGATCTGGGATTACACAATAAAGGAATTCCCTACTCCGTTCGGCAAGGAGCCATTTCTCGGCAGTGATCTTTTAAACGCACATCAGGCCGCGATGTTTGGGATTACCGCGGCGCTCTTGGCTCTTCTATATTTTTTCTCGAACTACACGCGTACGGGCCTGGCGATGCGGGCCGCCGTCTCTAACCCGGAGTCCGCTGGATGGGTCGGGATCAACGTCGGCTGGATCATCGGGCTCGGCTGGGCCTTGGCAGCCGCGATCGGTGCGGTCGCCGGCATGCTCATCGCCCCGTTAGTATTTCTGGATCCTAACATGATGGGCGGCGTATTGATCTACGGATTTGCTGGAGCAGTGCTCGGGGGGCTCAATAGTCCATTGGGCGCCGTAGTTGGCGGCTTCATTCTCGGCGTAGCTGAGAATTTGATCGGGACATACCTTCCGGGGGCCGGCAATCAGTTGAAGTTGCCGATCGTGCTGTTCGTAATCGTTGCGATCCTTTGTGTTCGGCCGCAAGGGCTCATGGGCCGCACAGCAGTCGAGAGGGTTTGAAGATGACGAGTCTTCCTGAAGTGGCCGCGGTCGCGGCACCGTCTGAAAACAGGAGTACACATGTCAGCTCCGGACAATGGCATACGGCCATTGTTCTCGGACTTTTGATTGGCGTTCCAGTTGTTGCGACCGGTTTCGTCACCTTCCAAATGACAATGTTGCTCGTGTACGCGATTGCCCTCATCGGTTTGAACATTCTGACCGGGTTCACAGGGCAATTTTCGCTGGGTCAGAACGCTTTCTTCGCTATAGGGGGATACACGTCGGTCATTTTGATCGAGCACCTTCACGTGCACTACCTTCTCAGCATACCCATCGCTGGAATTGTCGCTTCGCTCGCTGGCATAATCTTCGCATTCCCTGCGCTGCGGCTCAAAGGCGTGTATCTGGCATTGGCGACCTTCGCGTTGGGGACCGCGTTGCCGCAGATTCTCAAGATCGAACAGTTCGAGGAGTGGACCGGTGGCGTGCAAGGTATGATCACTGAGAAGCCGGAGACCCCCTTCAATTGGCCGATTTCGCAAGACACGTATATTTTCTACCTTGTCCTGGCTTTCACAGTGGCCGTGTATCTTCTGTCCAACAATTTGCTTCGGAGCAAAACTGGGCGCGCGCTTTTGGCTATCAGGGAGAACGATGTCGCTGCGTCCGCCATGGGCGTAAATGTCGCATTCTACAAGACAGTAGCTTTCGCTCTTAGTGCAGGCGTAACCGGCATCGCCGGCGCTCTTGGCGCACTTGTCGTCCAATTCGTTGCGCCGGACGGCTACACGATCCAGTTGGCAGTTGCTCTTTTCCTCGGAATTGTGATCGGAGGCGTTGGTTGGCTACCGGGCACGCTAGTGGGAGCGGCCTTCATCGTGTTCGTTCCCAATATAGCAGAAGACATCTCGAAGGGATTGTCAGGAGCGGTCTTCGGCGTTCTCATTCTCTTCGTCATCTTTGTATTGCCGCGCGGTGCCCAGCAACTGACTGAGCTGATAACGGGAAGGCGCGATAACTAGGGCAATCTCGAGGTTCCGAGCAATGAAATGCCTCCCTTGCGCATGGAGAGAAACCGCTCCGTGAGAAAGTCGAGAAGCACACTAAGTTTTGGTGGAACGTGAGGGCTAGCGGGCCAGACCGCCCACCAGCCGATATCTCGTTGAACTTCGTTCTCCAGGACGCGGATCAGTTGTCCGGACTTCAGCAGGTCGGTCACCGTGAAGTCGGGTACGCATGCGATGCCCAGCGCCGATTTTGCGGCGTGGATGAGCATTAGGTTCTCGTTGGAGATCAATCGAGCGGGTAGGCGAATATCCGGCTCATCGTTCGTCTTTGAGATCGGCCATGGCGCGATCCGCCCGCTACGCACGAAACGAAGATGTAGGCAATCGTGGTCGGATAGACCTTGT
Source organism: Bradyrhizobium sp. WYCCWR 13022 (assembly GCF_030435535.1). Lineage (NCBI taxonomy): Bacteria > Pseudomonadati > Pseudomonadota > Alphaproteobacteria > Hyphomicrobiales > Nitrobacteraceae > Bradyrhizobium > Bradyrhizobium sp. WYCCWR 13022. The sequence goes on along the minus strand of NZ_JAUIZJ010000008.1, from coordinate 158,008 downwards.
GGCGTGCGTGGGGCGCCCTTCTTGTCCAAATATTCAGGAGATGCAACCAAGATCAATCGGAATACTGCGATCTTGCGAGCCATCAGTCGAGAGTCATGAAGTTCGCCGACCCGGATCGCCAGATCGAAGCCTTCCTCGATGAGATCGACATATCGATTCGTGAAATCTAGGTCGAGCTCGACATCCGAATATGAGCGCATGAAGTCCGCGAACATCGGTAGCAGCAGACCGCTCGCAAGGGGCAGAGATATCCGCATCCGTCCTCTCGGCATCCGTCGAGCGCCCGATAGCTCTGCCTCTGCCGTCTTCAGTTCGAAGAGTATCTTTCGACAACGTTCCAGATAAAGGGTGCCTTCGTGCGTCAAGCGTATGCTGCGGGTACTGCGATGAAACAGCCGCACGCCGAGCCGTTCCTCTAATCGCCCGATGCTTTTTCCAACAGCAGATGCCGAAACGCCCAGAACGCGCCCAGCCGCCACGAAACTTCGCAGCTCCGCAACTTGAACGAACACTGAAACGCCTGACAGGTCTGCCATTGCGGACAGTTTGGTCCTGTTAGAACGGAATTCAAGAGATATTTTCCTAATTCGGGCTCGCGGTTAAAGAATTTGTGACGAAAGCGAACCGCCGAAGAGCGGGCGCGGGACCGAAAGGAGGAACTGCAATGGACCGACGTCTTGCACGCAACTTGGACATTCTCACGCTCCAACTCTTCGTGGCTATCTGCGAGGAGGGAAGTCTGACTCGGGCGGCTCGGCGCGAAGGTATTGCCCCATCGGCAGTGAGTAAGCGGATCGCAGATCTGGAGGTCGCTCTGGAGGCCGAGCTGCTGCACCGCGGAACGACAGGAATGGTTCTTACCTCTGCCGGCGAAACGATGCTGCGCTACTCTCGCAGCGTTCTCCGAACTATCCAGACAATCGGGACGGAATTGCAAGAGTACGCAAGGGGGCACCGAGGATTCGTTCGGCTAAGGGCGAATATGGGCACGATCGTTCAGTTTCTGCCGGAAGAGCTTGAAAGCTTTTTTGCAGCAAACAATCGCATTCGAGTCGACCTGGCGGAGCGCTCCAGTCATGCCGTCGTAGACGAAATCGAGAAGGGCCAGGCAGACATCGGACTTTGCTCGAGTATTGTGGAGAGCAGCTGCCTGAGTCGGATACCCTACCGAACTATTCGGCTCGTTCTTGTTACCCGCGACGATCACCCGCTCGCGGTAATGTCAAAGGTGTCCATCCTGGATACGCTTAGCTACCCGCACATCGGCCTGGAGGAACACAGTGCCGTTCATAAGCTCATGTCGTCCTATGCTCAGTACGTTTCAAAGCAATTGAACACCCGGCTTCATGTTTCGGGCTTCGACGCACAATTGCGGATGATCCAGGCTGGCCTCGGTATCGGCTTTATGCCCGCTGAGGCCTTTAACGCCATCGGAAAACCTATGGGTCTCGTTTCGCTGGAGTTGACCGACATTTGGGCTCGTCGGCAGATTGACATTGTTTATCGCGGAGAAGAGTCGTTGTCAGCGGCTGGGAAGTTGCTGCTTCATCATCTAACCGAGAGCGGCTCGAGACACGTATCCGACGATCAGAGAGTTTCGCCGCCATTGTTGGCGGGTCTACCCGATTGGGGCCGAGAGTTCGCCAGCCTCCAGTAAGCCGCGAATGGAGAACGGTCGTCAGGCTCGGGATCAAATCCCGAGCCTGTTTGATTCAGAGCCGTCAACGAGACTTCGTCACTAACGAATGCGCCGTTGTGGCAGACGATTAGACCTGTGGCCGCCTCCACCCTACCATTTGGCACGTCCCTCGGTTCGAGATGCGATTTCCTTGGGAGCCAACTTTCTTAGTCTGGAGGCTAGCATGCGGGCGGTCGAAACTGATGTCCTCATCATTGGAGCTGGACCCGCTGGCTTAACCGCTTCGGCCCTTCTCGCTCGCGCGGGCGTCAGAGCGATCACTGTCACTAAACATCGCGGGACTGCAGATTCTCCAAGAGCACACATCACCAATCAGCGGACAATGGAGGTGTTTAGGGATCTAAAGGCAGACGGTAACGTCGAGGCCGTAGGCATGCCGCATGAGCTAATGGGGTGCCAAATATTTGCAACTTCGTTTTCAGGCTTGGAGTTGTCGCGAATGAAGACTTGGGGAGCGGGTTCGGATCGCCGCCATGACTACGATAGTTCCAGTCCTTGCCGCATGCATAATATACCCCAGCACGTGCTGGAGCCGATTTTGCTTACTGTCGCGAAGCATCATGGAGCTGACATTCGTTTCAAGAGTGAACTGATTCGTATCCGTCAGGACGAAGGTGCGGTCGAGGGAGTAGTTGCCGATTACGGAGAAGCTGCCGAATACATCATACGTGCGAAATATGTTATCGGAGCGGATGGCGCAAAGAGCGTCGTTGGTGAACAGCTCGGCTTCGATTTTGAAGGCTCAGCGGCGCTCGGCCACGCCGTCAGCGCCTGGGTTGAAGCGGATCTTACCAAGTATACCCGTCATCGGTCAGGTGCGATTGCTTTCATCGCACACCAAGACAGCGATCTCTGGATGAGCGTGTGGCCTTGCGTAAAGCCATGGACCGAATGGAATCCTTTCTTTTTGCGTTACAACCGGGCGCATGGTGACGCCTCAGAAGAAGGTATCCGAACGCATATTGCGGCGGCCATCGGCGATCCTAACATCGAATTTAAGATCAAGAAGATAAGCCGCTGGCAAGTGAACCAGATGGTCGCTTCTAGATATCGCATCAAGCGAGCCTTCCTCGTGGGTGACGCAGCGCACCGTCATCCACCTGCGAATGGGCTTGGAAGCAATACCTCGATCCAGGATTCTTACAATCTCGCATGGAAAATCGCCCTTGTTCTTCAAGGAAGTGCTCCAGAGGCACTTCTCGACACTTACAATTCGGAGCGCCAGCCTGTTGGCCGTCAGGTAATCGATCGAGCGATTCGAAGTCAGCGAGAAATGCTTCCGTGGTCGGACGCGGTGGGGCTGCGGCCTGGCATGACCACGAGCGATGCTCGCGCCAATATCGAGGAGCTATTTGGGGACAGCGAAGAAGGCGCTAAGCGGCGTTATGCCGTTGAAGCGGGAATAAGGATGATGAATGGTCAATTCAATGCCCACGGTGTTGAGTTGGGGCAGCGATACCGCCTCGGAGCCATCGCTGATGATAATACTCCATTCCCGGAATACATCCGAGACCCAGAACTCTACTATCAGCCAACCACGCATCCTGGCGCGCATCTGCCTCACGTTTGGGTCGAGAACGGTCCTGATCGCATCTCGACAATCGACGTCGCCGACTACGGTCGCTTTACTTTGATTACCGGTATAGGGGGGAGCAGATGGCTCGCGGCCGCTCAGGCAGTCTCTGCGGACCTGGGGGTAAAAATAGCTGTCGTCCCGATCGGGATGCGACTTTCGAACGACGATGTTTACGGTGATTGGACGAAGCAGCGCGAGATCAACGATGGCGGCTGCATTCTCGTCCGCCCAGATCGCGTGGTCGGCTGGCGGACAGTAGATCTGCCTTCGGATCCCACTGCAAGTTTACATCGCGCCATGCAGAAAATCCTACAACTAGACTCCACTCCAACAGCAGCCCGCGCTGTGGCGGCTTGCTAAGAAAGGTCAGATACGAGGCTATCATGAAACTCTGCTATTTTGACGACTACAGGCTGGGTATGGTTCGCGACGATATTGTCATCGACGTCAGCTCGACGCTGAGTGAAGTGAAGGCGCGAAACCAGCAGGATCTCATGGCTACCCTGATAGCCGACTTCGCAATTTTCAAACCACGACTAGAGGCCTTGACCAGTGGAGCGGGAACGCCGCTTTCGAAGGTGCAGCTCCGAGCTCCGTTGCCCGCTCCACGCACCATCGTGTGCATGGCCGTAAACTACGACGACGGCCTTATAGTCTCTCCCCATGTGAATGCATTTCACAAGACGCCGAACGCGATAATCGGGCCCGACGAGAAGATGGTTCTTCCCGACGTGCCAGCGAGCGTGTTCGAAGGTGAGGCCGAGATGGCGATTGTCATCGGCAAGCGAACGGAAAACGTTTCGCCGGAAGAGGCGATGGATCACGTGTTCGGATACACGAATTTCATAGACGGGTCTGCTAGAGATCTGCTCCCGACTACGAACAGCTTCTTTCAAATGAAGTCCCGTCGTACCTTCGCTCCGACAGGGCCGTACATCGTGACTAGGGACGAAATAGCGGATCCCCAAAACCTGAACATCAGGTTGTGGGTCAATGGGGAGCTGAAGCAGGATTTCAACACAGCGAAGATGGTGACGAACATTCGCAACAGTATCGCGTGGGTAAGCGCTATCCAGACGTTGGAGGCGGGAGATATGATTGCAACGGGTACCGACCATTGTGGATTGAACGCGTTCCAACATGGTGATCTCGTCGAGCTCGAGACGCAAGGGCTAGGACGGCTCCGCATAAGGGTTCAAGACGATTTGAAGCGGACATGGTCTCGCGAGACGCGGATAGAACGCCACAAAAAGGGCCTCAAAACCATAGCCCCCCAACTGTCTGGAAAATATACTTCGGAGCAATCGGTCGTGAATAGCTGACCGCCGGGACTCTCCCTCTAACGCCAAATGACTTGGTCCTGCGAAGGGTCTCGTGGTGCGGGCGAAAGCCCGCATTTTGCGTTTTGGACGAGTTGCTCTTTCGATTGTTCGCGAACGACGAAAGTCCCGCCCCGATTTACGATTGGACGCTTGATTGGGTCGTACTTACCAAGAGCAGGTACACGCGGGAATGGATAGGAGAAACCTGCGAATGATTGTCGAGATGCGCACCTATACTCTGAAGCCAGGGTCGACCAAGCAATTCGAGGACAATTTCGAGAAAGGGCTGCCCGCTCGATTGCAGCTTTCGCGCCTGGGAGCGTTTTGGCATACCGAAGTCGGCACACTAAATCAGGTCATTCACCTCTGGCCGTACAAGGATATTGCCGAGCGCGATAGCGTTCGGCAAGCAGCCTACAAGCTTCCTGGCTGGCCCCCGGATATTCGTCCTTTTGTCGAGCACATGGAGGCGAAGATTCTTGTCCCCGCCGAGTATTCGCCTCCACTTGAGGAGCGAAGGGTCGGCCCGCTCTTCGAGATCAGCACATTTACCTATTCGCTCGGTTCGATCCCCTCGGTCATGCAGGCGTGGGGAGAGAAGATCGAGGCGCGAATGGCAATGTCGCCGCTGGTTGGAGCTTGGCGAAGTGAGATCGGGCCTCTCAATCAATGGATCCATATTTGGGGCTATCGGGATGCTGGCGAACGTCAGCGGATCCGCGCGGAATCCGTCGCGAATGGTGTCTGGCCTCCGAAATTGCCAGCGGATGCAAAGATCTTGCGACAAGAGAGCATTCTGGCGATGCCAAGTAGCTTCTCGCCAGTACGTTAAAACACTAAAGCATCGAACAGGACACAGGAACAATATATGACCGATGAGAAGACCGGACAGCCTCCCGAAAAGCCAGTTATGCCGAGCGGCATGAATCATCTCGTGCTGAACGTTTACGACATCGAGGAGACGCATCGCTTTTGGACCGAGGTCATCGGGTTAAAGCAGGTGGGGGCTCTTGCGCCGGGCGCGGGCCCGAACGGTCGCCAACGACCCAAGATGCGCTTCTATAGCGGATATGACGAGGGCGCACGCCGGCATCACGATATTGCGTTCGTGGAGAACGCGAGCCTGCCTCCGAAGCCGAAGGAGGGATGGGACATCTACACATCACCGAATTCGATCAACCACATCGCGATCGAACTGCCGAGCCGTGAAGCGTGGCTGCAGCAATTGGAATTCATGCAAAGCAAAGGCGTGAAATTCAATCGCAAGATTGATCACGGGATGTCGCACAGCGTCTATGTTAGCGACCCCAACGGGTACGGCGTTGAGCTCCTGTACGAACTGCCGCGGGAGAATTGGGAGAACGATCTCAACGCAGCGTTCAACTACGCCCGTGAACGGCCGGCCGAAGGTCCCGAGGCGCTGCGGGACGATGGCGAAGTTCCTAAATTTGGCTGACAAGATGATCCAGCATAAGGAGCATTCGACCATGGCGCCTTCGCTCATCCGTGGCATGGATCATGTTGGGATTACAGTCCCAGATTTGGATGCGGCTATCCGCTTCTTCTGTGAAGTGCTCGGGTGCCGCCTCGTCCATTCGCGAGGGCCGACCGCTTGGGCGGACCCTGCCAAATCCGCAGAGGCCGCTCGCTTTGTGACCGAAAACTTGGGCGTTCATGAAGGTACGACGGTAGCTGGCATCGCAATGTTGCGGTGCGGTCACGGGTCGAACATCGAGCTGTTCGACTACCGTTGCTCGAATCGGCGCGAAGAGCCGCCGAACAACGCCGATATCGGTGGGCACCATCTCGGCTTTTACACGGATGACATCGTCGCAGGCGTCGAGCACTTGAAAAGAAACGGCGTCAAAATCCTTGGTGAGGTCAAGACGGTCACGTCGGGGCCGGAGGCGGGGCTGTCTTGGGTCTACTTCGTCTCGCCGTGGGGGCTTCACATGGAGCTCGTGTCGTTTCCCTCGGGCAAAGGATATGAAAAGTCCGATCCCGACACGAAGCTTTGGTCCGCGATAGCGCCCGCGGCCTGAGCCAAAACTTCAGACCAAAGTCGGGCCGACGCCATTGGCGTCGGCCTTTTGCCGTTCAAGCGATGACTGCGAGTAGGTCTTTCGCATCGACCTGCTGTCCGACCTGCACGAGGATCTCGCTGATAATTCCATCTTCTTGAGCGTGCAATACAGTTTCCATTTTCATCGCTTCGATGCTGAACAACACGTCGCGCGCCTTGACGCTCTGGCCCACCGTCACCGCGATGTTCGAAATAGAACCCGGCATCGGCGCGGCGACCTGCTTCTGATCACTGGCGTCAGCTTGTCGGCGAGCTACCCGGTTGGCGCCCGCAGCATGGTTGCGGACTTTGACGATCCGTTGCTGGCCGTTGAGCTCGAAAAAGACCTGAGTTTCGCCATCCTGATCGGTTTCGCCGATCGTCAGGAGCCGAATCTGAAGGCGCTTTCCATGTTCGATTTCGATGGAACACTCCTCGTTCGGACGCATCCCGTAGAAGAACACTGAGGTCGGAAGTACCGATACGGGGCCATACCGACGGGTCGAATCCACGTATTCGAGAAAAATCTTCGGATACATCAAATAGGAGACAAATTCATGCTCCGATATCGGGCGACCACATAGCCGCTCTGCTTCGCTCCTCTCGCGCGCAAGATCCGCATCGGGCAACAGCGCGCCCGGGCGGCAAACGATCGGGGTCTCGCCTTTTAGAGCTTTGAGTTGCAGTGTCTTGGGCCAACCTCCGGGCGGCTGGCCGAGATTTCCTCGAAGCATGTCGACCACAGAAGCAGGAAAGGAGAGTTCCTTTTCCGGATCTTCTACATCTTGGCGCGATAGCCCTTGACTGACCATCAGAAGCGCCATGTCACCAACGACCTTCGAGGACGGTGTTACTTTGACGATATCGCCCAACATTTCGTTCACCGTGCGATAGGTGGACGCGATCTCATGCCATTTCTGATCAAGACCGAGCGAACGGGCCTGTTCCTTGAGATTTGTGTACTGCCCACCGGGCATCTCATGCAAATAGACTTCTGACGCTGCGACAGCCTGGGCACTTTCAAAGGCCGAATACTGATTTCGCGTCGTTTCCCAGTAGTGGCTGATCCGACGAACGGCGTCCGCACTCAGGCCGCTATCTCGGTCTGTGTGGCGTAAAGCCTCAACAAGAGATCCCAAGCATGGCTGAGACGTGGCCCCCGAGAACGCGTCCATGGCGGCGTCGATAGCGTCTACGCCCGCGTCAACGGCGGCCAAAAGCGTTGCACCTCCCAAGCCCGAAGTATCGTGCGTGTGAAGATGTATGGGGAGGCCGACCTCTTCCTTGAGCGCTTTCACCAGGACTCGAGCAGCCTGTGGCTTCAACACGCCTGCCATGTCCTTTATTCCAAGAATGTGGCAGCCGGCCGCTTCCAGCTCCTTGGCAAGACCAATGTAATAGGAGAGCGAATACTTCTCTCGGGATGAATCGAGTATGTCGCCCGTGTAGCAGATTGCTCCCTCTGCGAGCCTGTTGCTTTCCAGAACCGCGTCGATCGAAACGCGCATGTTCTCGACCCAGTTCAAGCAGTCGAAGATGCGAAAGACGTCCATGCCCGCGGAGGCGGCTTGGCCGATAAAGTGGCGTACAACATTATCGGGGTAGTTGGTGTAGCCGACGCCGTTGGCGCCACGAACAAGCATTTGAGTGAGAATGTTTGGAGCAGCCTGACGAATGAGTGCCAATCGCTCCCAAGGATCTTCGTTCAAAAATCTCATAGCCACATCGAATGTGGCGCCTCCCCAACACTCCAGTGAAAAGAGCTGTGGTAGGCCCACCGCGTATGCCTCAGAAATTGTGGCAATATCGCGCGTCCTCATGCGCGTTGCCAACAATGATTGGTGAGCATCTCTCATCGTGGTGTCGGTGATGAGCACCGTTCGTTGCGATCTCATCCACTCAGCGAATGCTTTGGGTCCAAGGCTGTCGAGAAGCACTCGAGTGCCTTCCTGCGGCGCATACGATTGGTGTTGCTCGAAGCGCGGCACCGGCATGTCACGAACCCGCAAAACCGGCTTGGGTCGGTCGCGCGTTTCCGGGTGACCGTTGACAGTTATTTGTCCGATATAGGAAAGAAGCTTGGTGGCGCGGTCGCGCCGTTCAATGGCTGCGAACAACTCGGGAGTTTCGTCAACGAAGCGAGTACTATATTGGCAAGAAACAAACGTCGGATGGACCAAGACTGTCTGGAGAAACGTAAGATTCGTCGCGACGCCGCGGATGCGGTATTCGCGCAACGCACGCCCCATTCGCGCTATCACTTCTTTGGACGATGGAGCCCAAGCTGTAACCTTTTCGAGCAGCGGATCGTAATGACGAGAAACGACTGCGCCCGTGTAGGCCGTTCCGCCATCGACCCTGATGCCCAGGCCGAACGCCCCCCGGTATGCTTGAATCCGACCGTAGTCGGGTATGAAGTGATTTTCAGGATTTTCAGTCGTAATTCGACATTGCAGGGCGTGCCCATTCATTCGGATTTCTTCTTGAGGAGGAATTCCGGTTTCCTCGATGAAGCCGAGGCGGCCACCTTCGGCGATCCTGATTTGCGCCTTGACGATATCCAGACCGGTTATCTGCTCCGTGACGGTGTGCTCTACTTGAATTCGCGGATTGACCTCGATGAAATAGAAAGCGCCCGTGTCGGCATCCATGAGGAATTCGACGGTTCCTGCGCCGACATAGTTTGTGGCGGCGCCTATCCTTAAGGCGAATTGGCAAAGTGCGTCCCGGGAATCCCCCTCAAGATATGGCGCGGGCGCACGTTCTACGATCTTTTGGTTTCTCCGTTGGATCGAGCAGTCACGTTCGAAAAGATGCATTTGTCGTCCGTGGGTATCGCCCAGAAGTTGGACTTCCACGTGCCTTGCCCGCCGCACCAGTTTCTCGAGATATACCTCGTCCTTCCCGAACGTCGATTTTGCCTCCCGCCTCGCGCTCGCGACGGCTTCCAGAAGCGCTGCTTCATCCTCGATCGGCCTCATCCCGCGTCCACCGCCGCCCCAGGACGCCTTCAACATGACGGGATATCCGACCTCCGCGGCAATTTGCAGGATAGCATCGTTATCGTACGGCAAGGGTGGCGACGCCGGCATTACGGGCACACCTTGACTCTGGGCCAGATTGCGGGCTGCCACCTTGTTTCCAAGCGTGCGCATCGTGAGAGGCGTTGGGCCAATGAAGATGATGCCAGCTGCTGCACAAGCTTCGGCGAACTCGGGGCTTTCAGAGAGAAAGCCGTATCCGGGATGGATCGCATCCACCTTGGCGCTGACGGCCACTCGGACAACTTCGTCGATGGAAAGGTATGCCTCGATAGGTCCGAGCTGCAGCTCTCCGCGAGCGCCGCGCCCCACCTGATATGCTTCGTCGGCCTTGAAGCGATGCAGCGAAAGTGTGTCTTCCTCAGCGTAGATGGCTACCGTTGCTATGCCCATTTCGGAGGCGGCACGAAACACCCGAATTGCGATTTCGCCTCTGTTGGCAACCAGAATTCGCTTAATGTTGGACAACGCACACTCCTTAGCTATCCGACGCGATAGTGTCGGTCTAGGGAATTGCTTTACGTAAGCGGGCAAATCATAGAATTCGTCTCTTGCGAATGCTCCTTCCCGATAAGTCATCCGATGCACGAAAGCGCCCCCGCGCGGCCGTCTGCGGAATGCCGCGAGAAGCTGGCACGCGGTGCCACGTAACTTGCGTCCGGACGGGTCGTGTTATCCAAGCGCGAAGGGACGCTGATCTCACACGAATGGACCCGAGCCTTGATTGTGAAGAAGGTGAGGTGCGCAAATGTCCTCGACTAGGCGGCGCATCCCAGGGGAGTCATCTTGCACGAGCCGTTGCCCAGCAAGCCGAACAAGCAGTCCAATGATATCTACGAAATGGGTGCGCTCGCGGGCGCCTCTGCCATTACGGCACTTCACTTCAATATGATTGTCGTTGCTCTTCCCAATATTGCAAGCGACCTGGTGGTTCCTCCGGACGTTTTGCAATGGGTCGTGACGGCGTTCTCCTTGGCGTACAGTGGCTTTCTCTTGGCGGGAGGAAGAGCCGCGGACGTCATCGGGAGAAGAAAGGTGTTTCTCGCGGCTCTGCTCGTGTTTGCTCTTGGCTCGGCCCTGGGAGCGTTGGCCAACCGCACGTCCGTCCTATTGATAGGACGGGTGATACAGGGACTGGGCGGTGCGCTTCTCTTTCCTTCGACACTGTCGTTATTGAACAATCTATTTCCCGAAGGGCCTGCTCGGCATCGAGCGTTTGGAATTTGGAGCCTCGTTTCATCGTCGGGAGCCACATTCGGCGCGTTGGCGGGAGGCGCGCTCGTGCATGCCTTGGGATGGAGGTCGGTATTCATCATCAATCTTCCGATGGTGGCGCTGACAGCGCTCTGTGCGATCCTGTCCCTTCCCGCGGACCAACCTCGCGCTGGACGTGTGAGTTGGTGCGGCGCATGTGCCGCCGCGGGTACGGTTACCGCGTTCATGACGCTCCTGGCTCAAGCAGGAAAATGGGGGGTGCTGTCACCCAGCTCCGGCGCCGTCCTTTGCTTAGGCTTGATCTCTGCCGGGCTGAGCTTCCGCATCGAGAAGAAATCGTCGTATCCGCTCGTCGATCGAGCCGTGTTTGGAGAGGGAACCGTTTCCATGGCGATGGTGCTTGCCGCGCTGTTCATGGGGACTTTCATGATGCTCCCCTATTTCCTGACGCTGCTGTTCCAGCAGACCTACGAATACGACCCCGTCAAGGCAGGTCTCGCATTTCTCGTCCCAAGTTTGAGCATCATGGCCGGAACGCAGCTCGCAGCGCGCATAGTCGCGCGGACCGGAGTTCGGACACTTTTAGCGACAAGTTTCGCGCTCGGCGCTGTTGGAACACTGTGGCTCGGTTTCGAGCTTAATGCATCGGCGAACTATCCCCGCCTTGTCCTTCCTTTAGTTTTATTCGGCATCGGCCAGGGCGGTGCATGGAATGGGATTTGGATCTTCGCCGGACTGAACGTGTCTCGCGCGCGCCAAGGCATAGCGTCCGGTTTGGTGTCTACGTCGATGTGGATAGGAGGTGCGGCTGGTCTCACCATCCTTGTCCGCATATCGGAGACGCAAGGCTCATCATCCGGGCACACGAATGTAATGGCCGTATTCGGAACGGCAGCCGGCGCAATGCTGTTCGCTGCCGTCGTAGTCGTGCTTTGGAGACGAGACTGAGCGCTGCTTTCAGGAAGCCAGTGGATCGGCAACTCCCTGGTGTATTTGAAGCTCGCCGTCGTCTACTGGAGCATTCTTAGTCCAAGAATGATGAAGCGTTCTAAACGAATGGACCGAGGCACTAGCTGAACCTTACGATCGGGCATCTTACTGGCCATCACGCTACGCGGGAGAACTCTGAATGTCCGACGATTACAAGAGCATCTGGACCGAACTCTGTAAGCTGCCCCTCAGGCAGGATTACGTAGATGCCAAGGGCGTGAAGACGCGCTACATCAACGCTGGGCCTAAGTCTGCGCCAAAGGTGATAATGCTGCATGGAATGGGCGGCAGCTGGGAAAACCTTTATTGCAACATCGCGGATCACGCCCAGCACTTTGATACTTACGGCTACGACATGGTCGGTCACGGTTTCAGCGACAAGCCGGACAAGCCACGCAGCACCGTTGAGTATGCGGAGCATCTGCTTGCCTTCATGGACGCGATGTCCATCGAGAAGGCCTCGCTCCTGGGTCTGTCTTTGGGCTCATGGGTGGCAACGAAGTTCGCCGCAATGTATCCCGATCGGGTCGAGAAGGTCACGATGGTTTCGGCTTGGGGCCGCCCCTATACGAGCGAAGCCGAGGTCGAGAAGAACCGTGCTCTCATGGCATCCAGCCGTGAGAGGCGGCTCGCCGCTGTCGCAAATCCGACCTGGCAAGCCATGGATGAGGTCTTCGCGCATCTGATCTCCGACCCCAAAAAGCGCGTGCCCGACCTCCTCGCTCTGCGGCAAATCATCTATAGGCAGCCGGAGATGAAGCGCGCCATGGAAAACATTCTGGAGGGTCTAAATCCTGATACTTGGAACACCAATGCAGTCAGCGACGATGAGGTAAAAAAGATCCAGAATCCCTATCTGATCGTCGCGGCGATCAGCCACAAGGATGTTTTCCTCGAGAGTGCTTATGCCTATGCCAAGCTCTTGAAGAACGCTCAACTCATCGAGTTTCCGGGAACGTCCCATTTCCCTCACCTCGAGCGGGCATCAGACTTCAACCGCATGAACATCGAGTTTCTCCGAGGACAATTGAAGGAGCGGCACGTCGCCTAAGCTGGCAGTCATCCTCCCGAGACTGAGCCCGGCAGCAAAGCCGGGCTCGTTTTTTAGTCGGTGAACCAAGTACGGATGCTCCCATCACAGAGCTAGAAGGCCGCCATCGATGGGCAGGACCGTTCCGGTCACGTAACTCGATCTGTCGGACGACAGGAATAACACCGGCCCGGCTACCTCGTCGGGTTTTCCCATCCTGCCGAGAGGAGTGCGGTCTCTGAAATATTTAAGGTAGTTTTCATCCTGCCGCGAGGTGTGGGTCATTGGGGTTTCGATGGGGCCCGGCGCAACGGCATTTGCGCGTATCCCATACTCCGCTAGCTCGACAGCGCAGGCGCGCGTGAATTGGGCGACAGCAGCTTTAGACATCGCGTAGGCCGACATTCGGAAGGGAAGCGAGATCTGGGATTGGATCGAGGCGACACTGACTATGGTCCCGCGCGTTTCTCGAAGGTGGTCCAGGAAGGCGTGGACTGTGAATGCAAGGCCATCGACGTTTATAGTTTGAAGACGCTTCCATACATCGAAATAATTGTCGGACCCGACTGCGCTCCTCGTAGCGACACCGGCGCTATTTACCAGAGCTGAGATCCGGATTCCCATACTGCCAAGTTCCGAACTGACTCTCTGAGCCGTCGAGAGATCGGTTATGTCCCAGCCATAGGCGAGCGCTTCGCTTCCATCGTTTTTTATCTCGGCGGCAACTAAGGCCGCACCTTCAGCATTCCGGTCGCCGACGATCACGCGAGCTCCTGATCTGCCAAATGCATGAGCGACCGCTTTTCCGATGCCGCTCGCTGCGCCTGTGACCAGCACGGTCTTTCCGTCGAACTCAGTTGTGCGGCTCAAGATCATCGTTCACTCCCTGCTGCTTCGTTCGGCGAACTGCGCGACAAACGGTTGCGACATTGTCGAAGGTCATTACGATGAGACAAGAGGTGCAGCGTGCGTCTTTTGAGAACTCTCATTCTTTTCCATGTGCGGCCAATCGTCGATAGTACCATCTCTCAATGGTGAGAGCTCTTTTACGCGGCATTCGTCTCCGGAGAAGGATGAGTGGCAGGAGATGAATCGACACAATTGGGACGACGCGCGATTTTCGGTCTCCTGACAGTCGCGCGCTGATCCAAGCGTAATGGCGCAAAGGCGACGAGGAGGAGCTCATGCGAAGGAATTACAAGCGGGTCATCTTGTGTTCTGGTTTGGCAATATTGCTTGGTGTCGCCCGTAGCGAGGCGGCCGGAAAGTATGATCCGGGAGCAAGCGATTCGGAGATCAAGATCGGGCAGACGATGTCTTACAGCGGTCCGAATTCGTCGTTCGGCGTCATCGGTACGGTCTTCGCGGGCTATTTTCGGAAGGTCAACGACGAGGGTGGTATTCGCGGCCGAAAGATCAACTTTATTTCTTACGATGATGCCTTCAATCCCGCGAAAACGGTAGAGCAGACGCGACGCCTCGTCGAGAGCGACAAAGTGCTATTTACGGTTGGCTCGCTCGGCACCGCGCTGCAGCTTGCTGTGCAAAAATACATGAATTCGAAGAAAGTCCCGCAACTCTTCATCAGCGGCGCATCCTCGCGCTGGGAGGATCCTGAGCACTTTCCATGGACGATGGGTTATGTGCCGAGTTATCGCGCCGAAGGGCGAATTTACGCGCGCATGCTTCTCAAAGAGAAGCCTGACGCGAAGATCGCGATTTTGTATCAGAATGACGACTACGGAAGAGATCTGATCCGCGGGGTAAAGGACGTATTCGGAGAGCGCGCAGCCTCGCTGATCGTCGCTGAGGAAGCGTTTGAGATCACCGAGCCGACTATTGATACCCATATCGTGAAACTCAAGGCGTCTGGAGCGGATACGTTCTTCGATTTCACTCCTCCCAAGTTTGCCGCTCAGACCATCCGGAAGGTGGCCGAGATCGGCTGGAAGCCTTTTCATGTCCTGAATACGGTCAGTTCCTCCATTGCCACCGTCCTTCAGCCGGCCGGTCTGGAGAACGCCGAGGGAATCGTCTCGACGGCTCATTCCAAGGATCCAAGCGATCCTCGCTGGGACAACGACCCGGGAATGAACAGGTACAAGGAGTTCGTCAAAAAGTACGTTCCGGCGATCAATCCCAACGACTTCTTGGCATCAAACGCCTACGACGCCGCGCAGACGATCGTTCTCGTGCTGAACGAGTGCGGCGATGATCTGACGCGGGAGAATGTCATGAAGCATGTGGCGAACATCAAAGGTCTTCATCCGGATGGCAAGCTTCCTGGTATCGACATCAATACTAGCCCGACCGATTATGCTCCGATGGAGAGCCTTCAGGTGATGAATTTCCAGAAGGACCGATGGGTGCCAGTCGGTGACGTCATTAGCGGAGAACTCGATCCGCATTAATCCAGCAAGGACGGTGTCAGCCCGCCTCGCGGTCGGGCTGGACACTTCGGCGGACGAAGAGGCGAACAACGGTTAGGAGGATCGCGATCGAAACAAGTGATCGGCCAGGAAATCGCTCAGTACTTCGATTTTTGCGGGGCGAGTGCGGGCCGCGGGTGTGATGAAGTACACCCCGCCTCCGGGAAGCTTCCAATCCGGTAGCAGGACCTTGAGTGTTCCGCCGGCTAGGTGGGGGTCGGCGACAAAGGAAGGAAGCTCGGCAATCCCTATTCCATCCAAGAGCGTAGGCAGCAAAGCATCGATGTTCGTCACGGAGAGCGGCCCGATGGGGGTCACCGAAGCCTCTCTTCCATCTGGATGCGTAAAGTGCCAGCTGCTCGTACGCGTCCGGTAGGCATAGCCGAGGCAATGATGCGCATTGAGTTCCGCGGGCGACTGCGGCGCCCCATAACGCTTGATGTAGGAAGGCGCTGCCACGATTACGCGGCCCATATTCCGAAGGCGGCGGGCCACCAAAGATGAATCCGGAAGTGCGGCAATCCTGATCGCTGCATCGAACCCCTCGCCAATCAAATCCACAGTCGCATCGCTCAAGTGCAGATTGAGCGAGATCTCGGGATATTGCCGCAGGAAAGCAGGCGCTATCGGAGCTATCTCGCGCAATCCGAATGACATCGGGACTGCGAGATTGATCGTACCGCGTGGCAGGCTCGACAGCTCGCGAGCTGCCGCTTCAGCCTGCTCCGCCTCCGCCAATACCCTGGCCGCTCGCTCAGCAAGGCGCCGGCCAAAATCCGTGAGCGCGACTTTCCGCGAGGTTCGGTTGAACACCTGGGCGCCCAGACGATCTTCGAGGCGCGTGATGGCTCGGGAGACGGTAGCCACCGACAACTTCAGCGACCGAGCGGCGCCTGCGAAGGAGCGTTCTTCGGCGACTTTCGCGAGAAGGGCCAGTCCTTCGAAGTCGGGGAGATTTGACATAATGTCGACAATCCTGCAACGATGACTTTCAATCATTTCTATATCGGAATGATAGGGGCGTTGTCATCTTGTGTTTGCAACACGCAGGAGTGACCAACATGTCCCAGAAACTTAATGGAAAAATCGCTGTCATTACCGGCGGCACCAGCGGCATCGGCCTCGCCACGGCCAAGCGTTTCGTCGCGGAAGGTGCCGAAGTCTTCATCACTGGCCGACGAAAGCCCGAACTGGATACCGCCGTGACCGCGATCGGTCGAGGTGCAACGGGTGTTCAAGCAGACGCCTCGAAACTTTCCGACCTCGATCTGCTCTACCAGAAAGTGAAGGCCGACGCGGGTCGGATCGACGTGCTCTTTGTGAATGCGGGTGGTGGATCCATGTTGCCGCTCGGTCAGATAACTGAACAACAATATGCGGACACGTTCGATCGTAACGTCAAAGGTGTGCTGTTCACGGTTCAGAAGGCGTTGCCGCTGATTCAGGATGGAGCATCGATCATCTTAACGGGCTCTACCGCCGGGACCGAGGGAACGGCTGCATTCAGCGTCTATGCCGCATCGAAGGCTGCGGTTCGGTCTTTCGCCCGCAACTGGATCCTCGACCTTAAGGAACGGCGGGTGCGGATCAACACGCTCAGTCCCGGCGCTACAAAGACACCAGGTCTTGTCGAACTCGCAGGGCCCGATCCTGCTCAACAGCAGGGGCTGCTCGATTATCTTGCCTCCCGCATTCCCATGGGGCGCGTCGGTGAGCCCGATGAAATTGCAAAGGCCGCAGTGTTTCTGGCTTCCGACGATGCCAGCTTTGTGAACGGCATCGAGCTCTTCGTCGACGGCGGCCAAGCTCAGATCTGAACTGAGCACAAGCACCAACTGCTCTCTATTCATCTCGGATCGCGCCGCAGCTGCTCAGCTCTCGTCGCCAACGATAACACTGCATCTGAAAGGACCAACTATGACCGAGAACGAACGCATTATCCGCAAACTCTACGATGTCGCAGAAGCCCAGGATTCTCGCGCATTTACCGAACTATTCACTCCCGATGGATATTTCTGGGACGTATCTGCCGGCCAACGCTATTTCGGTGCCGATATCGGTAAGACCGTCGATATCTACGCTAAGGCCTTCCCGGATATGCATCGCGCGCTCGAAGTCATCTACGTCACCGGAGACGTGGTGATCGTGGAGCTATCCCTGAACGGAACTCACAAAGGTCCGCTTGCTCTTCCTGCCGGCACTATTCCTGCGACCGGAAAGGAAATCCATGCGCCGTGTTGCGATGTCTTTCATCTCGAGAACGGGAAGGTGAAGTCCTTCCATTGCTACACCGCCGCGACCATTCTGATGGGACAGCTCGGGGTGATGGGGAATCTTCAAGCTGCGCTAGCAGGTTAATTGAATTTGCCAGATCGTCGGCGTCTATAACTTTCCAGATCAGGGCGCGCCTTCTAGGCGCGCCAGCCCTTCAAGGAGCAAGCCTATGCCGAGCCTAGAACCGGACTACGACCATATTCTGCGTTCGAATCTGGGGCGCGTTTTCAACGAACGCGATGCTGCAAAGCGAGCGGAAGCTGTTGCGGAGCTCTTCATTGCAGAGCCCATCATGTACGAGCCAACGAAGGTTATTCACGGGCGCGAAGCGATCGCGGACGTGGCGGGTCAGTTGCTCGAACAGTTCGGGCCCGAATTTGCGTTTGTGCCGAACGGAAAGGCGGTGGGACATCATGGTTTCGGGCAGCTATTGTGGCGCGCGGGTCCAAGAGGCGGTCCGATCGTTGTCACCGGTGCAGACGTCGCAGAGGTCATCGATGGTCGGATTGCACGGCTTTGGGTGATGCTACAATCTGAGAAATCCCCCGACTAGGGGATCGAGTTGGGGGGAACGATACCGCGCCTGTCAAATCACAGCGGGCGTCTCGCTCGACGGGATCTTTCGAAGAGCGTGTCAACGTGTCAACCGTGTCAACCCAGATATCGAGTTCTGGCGCTGGAGGAATTTAGGGGCGCGCTTGGGCCGTACGGGGGGTGGGCTAGGGAAGGACCCGATGGAATCCGAATGACCGCAGCGCTTCCTCCGCTGATACTCTAGGGATCAAAAGCGCAAAACCACGGGACTAATTTCGGAAAGCAAATACTGTTTGCGCAACGAAAGGTTTCGGCCAGTGGCCTAAGCCCGCATTCATCGTCAGTTCGATGCTTGGACAGCGGTTTGCCGTTCAAATCCCTCAAGCAGGCCAGTCAGCGCAAGATGCACATGCTTCCAAGGTACACTTAAGTCAATAGCTGCTATAACGATCTCATGTCCGTCTAGACGATACCTGTGCATAGATCCCTCCCCTGGAGAGGCGTAGACGAGAGCGCCGCGAACCGGGAGCCCCGGCGCTCTGTCCGAAGCGTGCTTCATATATGCGAAGAGCTGGTATAGGTGGCTAGATCTGATCTTGGGCGTTCCCGACGAGCGCGGGAACGGATCAGCGTAGAACTTTGCATCCATCACGATAGTACTTTGAGGGGATCGCAATACTATATCAGTTCGCATAAGCGGCACGAGACTGGGATCGCCGTCCGGCCGGGCGTCGAACCGCCATCGCATGTCCTCTCGTCGCACGGTGAAGGCGCTCTGCTCATAAAAATAGAAGTTGCGCAAGAAATCCTCGAAGACACTCGACATTCGCTCTTCATCGCGCAGGATTTCGGCAAACCGAGTGCCTGAACCGTCTTCGT
Organism: Bradyrhizobium sp. WYCCWR 13022; assembly: GCF_030435535.1. Taxonomy (NCBI): domain Bacteria; kingdom Pseudomonadati; phylum Pseudomonadota; class Alphaproteobacteria; order Hyphomicrobiales; family Nitrobacteraceae; genus Bradyrhizobium; species Bradyrhizobium sp. WYCCWR 13022. Next base: position 138,957 of record NZ_JAUIZJ010000008.1, on the reverse strand, counting down.
TTGGGAGCATCGTGCGACAGATAAACTCACACAACTTTATGAGAGAAGAATATTGCGCGTTGTTTCGCGAAAGTTGAACTCTCCGAAAGATGCTCGGGCTTAGCTTGAGCAGAGCCACCTCTCCCATCTTCCGACAGATCAGACGCAGTTCGTGCGCGAGGGAAGCGTCGATCTGGACATTATTAGCGAGCAGGACGGCGGTCGATTTGATGATCTGATTGTGTAAAACGTCATGACATAGCTCATCGACCTGGCAGGAGGCCGCTCCCCTTTGAAGCGTCTGCTCCTTAATGGTCCGATCAATAAGGATGCGTCCGCGTGGCGATCTCAGTTCGCCCTCGAAACCGACGTATCCTCGATCGAGGCCTCTCCGTAAGAGGCGGCGAACCCCGTTAATCATCACCCGCGCAAACAAATTGGGGAGGTCCGGACAATCATCGATCCCGACTTCGGTAGATCCCCCCTCGGGAAAACGCTCCCATGCATAGCAAAAGAGGTAGTAAAGGTTACGAATGGGGATAGTCACGGCTTAACCTGCTAGCAGTCGTTCTCGCCAATCCGCCGCCTTCTTCGGGTCATCAAACCAGTATTCCTCAAGAAGAGGACGGATCTCCGTTTCGATGATCCTTTCGTACCATCCATCAGTGTAGGAGCTATCGTCCTCAGGCACAAAGAAGCTGTGTCCAATTTGAAATCCCGGCCCTAGGTTGATCGTGTCGTTCGCAATCGCGTCGTTTAGCTCAATCATCCGTGACGTGATACGATCTACAATAGCCTCCGGAATCTCTCCAGCTAGCAAATACTGCCTGAAACGAGGAGATGAGAACTGGGGAGACAACGTTACGAACGCGAACCGACGCCGTAGTGCATAATCCACCATTGAGAGGGATCGATCGGCAGTATTCATCATACCGATAATAAAAAGGTTCTCCGGCACGTAAAATTTCCGATCATTGGATCGGGCATAAGTCAGGCGGGTTGCCCACCCGGGATCCCTCTTATCCTGTTCGATCAGGAGCATCAATTCCCCGAAAATTTTGGACAGGTTGCCGCGATTAATCTCATCAATGATGAGAACGTAGTCGCGGCTCGGATCGATCAGGGCTGCCTGACAAAATCGCAGGAATACACCGTCTCTGAGTTCAAAGCCCCCGGCGGGGGTAGGCCGATAGCCTTGAACGAAATCCTCATACGCATAGGACTGGTGGAATTGCACAGCCTCAATGCGGCTCGGGGCATTGTGGCCCATTAGAGCGAACGCAAGCCGTTTGGCGATAAACGATTTACCGACGCCCGGCGACCCCTGGAGAATGATGTTTTTCTTCGCTCGCCAGACGGTAAGGATACTTGCGACTTCCTCCTCGGGCACAAAGACACCTGACATGGCATCTTTGAGCGAATATGCCTCTTCCTCGACTGGAAGAGGGGCGAGATCGGGCGCTGACACGAGGTCTTGCGCTGCTGACGCTGGCCGGGTATCCACAATCTGGTCATAAGCCTTCAGGAGGGTTTCAAGTACTTCTTCGAATCGTTCGTCGGTGGGGAGATCGCTCAGATCGAAACGCTTGTACGCCACCGTTCCGGCCTCGTACTGTCGGCCCCTCCACTTCTCGGTCTTTAGGTTGATAGTGTTACCAAGCTCGATGCCGGTTTGTGTCACCCAACCGATCTGCCCACGGTAGCCTTCCGATCGTTCGGTCAACGTCCGAACGGCTGCATTCCGGCCGAGTTCGTTGACGAGTTGCGTCATGCCCTGATTGAGCGTCGCGTAAATGGTTGCGAGATCTTCGGACACGAGCAGGCCGACGTAAATTCCAGATTGAGTGCTGGTAGTCACATCTCGATTGAGGAGGGCGAACCATGGTATGCTGGCCCACACGCCCTTTCCGAGGCTCCATTGAGTAGTGATGTGCGGACGTTTCGCAACACTTGCCAGATTTTCCAGTCGAGTCTGGATCTCCTCCATCAGATCCCAGAGATCAGGAATTTCCCCATAGGGTCGCTGCCGAGCGACGTCGAGTTTTCTAACCATCTCGCCGAATAGCGTCGCGAAAGATCTTCCCAGCGCCGGAACTGCCGCATAAGGGGACAAATGAGGCGAGCTATTACCTTCAGTTCGGATCGAGGACATGAGTGGCTGAAAGGTACGAGCCATATCACGGGCGACGGTTGGGAGGTCTGCGGAGTCAAGCTCCTGTCCAGTAAACCATCGAGTGATGGCGCCTCCGCCCTCTCCAGCGCCCTCGGGGGATTTGAAATAGCGAAGCCATGCCGAAAGATCGTCGAACTCACGGCGGCCTGGTTCAAGTCTGGACTTGCGCCGAAAAGTCCAGCAATCGCCAAGCGAGCGTTCCAGTTCGACTGCGGCCGGATCGCGAGGGTCGGGCAGCTGCCGATAAATGGCGGGGGCTGCTGCTCGGAGTTTTGCCTTGAGATCTGAATTGGAGAAATCGGATGGGTGTGTCGAGACGTAGAAGCCGAGTTCTACACCTTTACCGGATGCAATTGCGAACAGCTGGGGATTGCCTAAAAATTCTGTAGCATTCTGCTTTCGATAAACACCAAACCAGAGGTCTTTAGGAATTGCACCTCGGACCCCACTCTTCAAATGAAAGCCCGAGGTGAGGCGGACCTCATACTCAGCGTCGCCCAGTTCCTCCTGAACCAGGCGCCCCAGTCGCCCCAACGCAGCATGAACCCTCTCGTAAGCTGCGCTCTCTTCGGAGGAGAGGTCAGCGTACCTGTCGCGGTCACGGCTGAGCCGCAGGAGTTCGACATCGCGTGAATGAATTGAGACGCGTGGAGGCTCCGATGGGCCTCTTACTTGGAACCCCAAGCCTTCGAGCTTGGCTCGCACAGTTGCCTCGCCTCCGCTGAATTGATCAGCCCCGAGTGGCCCCTCGTCTGGAAATTGCTTGCCAACAGCGACTCCGACAATGGCTTTGCTGTCGTAATCCCGCCCATCGTGCTCTAAAAAGTACGTTCGGGAGGGGCCGTAGCCATAGCGAGCGAGAAAGGCCTCGCGGCCAAGTTCATCGTACTCCGCTATGGCGCTAAGCACGGCATCTCTGTCGCTCAATGCGGACAGCGGCATAACTTCTCCCCCAAATGAGTTTCTACAGACTATTCATCGCCGAACTGAGTGTCTCGATCAAGGTCATGGGCCAGCAGAACCAGGCGGAGCGACGGTCATGCCCACCTCGCTAGACCAGCCGTAGCGTTGGAATTCCGGCAGGGCTCAAAGCTGGGGCCTTGCGCGTCCGCCTTTCTACATGCAGGTCGTCCAAGCGATCCTGCGCTGGTCGCCTCGTCGGTCCGTTCTCAGGCCTTATGCTGGGCTTCTCTGCATCGTGCCGGTTTTCGTAAAGACTCGCGCTCGCGCTGGATCACTGACCGGCTCCTGATTGCGTTGGACGAAGAGGCAGACACTTGCAAAGACCAAGGAGAGGGGGCGAGAGCCTGTTGGGAAGAGATCGTCTTTGAGGGGTAGGCTTGAAAGGACGGTGCGACCAGCGGGTGGTGCCGCACCGAACCTACATCGCAAGTCAGGTGATTTGCCTCGTGCAAAAGGAGTTAGTGTTCGGTCTGGAACGTGCCGCAGTGTCTTGGGACGGATGTACATTTCAATGCACCGGCAACCAATTCTAAGCGTTTGAGTCACCCTTTAAGTCCAAGCTCGGCCGACGTATCGAACTAGTCAGAGGTACGGACTGCGTAGGGTGTGCAGGCTGTGAAGGCTGGTAAGCCAATCATCAAAAGCCAATTCCCTTTTCAATTTCATGTTCTTATTCCTTTGTGTGAAGGCTGTGAAAGGTTGGACTAGACGCACGCATGAGAGAAATTGATTGCGGGCTTGGTTTTGCGCAGAACAGCAAATTTGAAGGCGCCGACTTCGGTCGTTACCCGTCATACCCTCCCCAAATCTTCTATCTCTCTGACTCGGCTAATGATTACTGTTTGTGAAGGGGGCGAAGCCCCCTTCACGCAGCGACCTACCCGTCACGGTTAAACGGGAACGATGTCATCATCGCTAGGACGGGACGATTTATCCGAGAGGCGTCGCGAAGGAACGTTCTTCAATTTGATATTGAGATAGCGCATTCCAGTTCGGTGCTTCTCTTTAAGGAAGCCCTTCTGCAACATCGCCGTCGCAAAGCTCTTTTCACGCCAGGGACGAACAGCGTTGGCGCTCGACCAGCTCACGAACGCATCATACAGCTGCCGAGCGAACACGAAAGGAGGTTCCGCCTCAGAAGTCGAAGGAGGCACTCGTTCCACGCATTGAGCGAGAAACGTGCCGACCGGATCCATTTCCTCGCGATATTCCGCAGTCGCGTCGCTGACCTCCTTGGGCGTTTGCAGGCCGTGATTAAGATAGTCGAGAGTGCCCTTGATGAGCCAGTTCAAGATGCCGGATCGCTCCTGCCAAAGCTCCTCCATCACCTCATCCATCGGTCGCTTCTCGGCGTTCGAAATCGTAACCGGCCAAGGCACGAAATTGACACGCCGCCAAATACCATGGTCCACCCCGCTGATTTCCGGCTTGTGGTTTCCAGAAAGCACGAGCTTAAAGGTTGGTCGAAATTCAAAAAATTCTTTGTTCAGTGACCGCACGAGCATCGGTTCGCCGCCTGTCAGTGATTTGATCAAGGCCTCTTTGAACTGCACGCCTCGCTCGGGCTCAGATGCGCGCACGAGCCGCGCGCCAGGCAATCGTGCGAGATCAGGGGTTGCTTGAGCTCCCGACCTCTGCTGGTCGCCCGACAAAGATTCAAACGCAATCGTTGCGCAGTACGGTCCCATAATTCGTGACACGATCTCGACAAAGGTCGATTTCCAATTCGAGCCGGTCCCGTAATAAAAGGCGAAGCATTGATCCCCAGTGAGCCCGGTCAACGAGTACCCGTGGTAACGCTGAACAAAATTGCGAACGGGGTCGAGGGGCAGAAATCGCCTTACGGCAGCTTCGAAAGTTGGGCAACTTGCTTCGGGATCGTACTTCACAGGCGCCACCTTGCTAATGTTGTCGGCCCGAGAATGCGGATGCAGTTCGACCCGATAGCTTTTAACACTGTGCTCGACGTAATCAGAAGTGTCAGGATCCGGGCTCTCGTCGCAGAGAAATCGGATCGTTCCGTTTTCGACGTTGAATGCCAATTTTTCAAAATCGAGCTCATCGATCGTCGCAACGCGGTGCGGCTGTGCCTGCTCAAGCATTCCGCGGATTTTCCCGCTGTTGCCGGACGAGACGGAATATTTCTGGCGGATGAGACGCCGAGCCGCGACGGCATTTGTGGCGTAGTCGCCACCCGCAACGATTCGGGTCAGCGTTCCCCAGCGTTTGTCCTTTTTGGCGTCCGCGCCTTGGTCCCTTTCGATCGCCTCCAAGGCCGGCCGCGCTGTCTCGGCAGCGTCGATGAGACCTTGCTCGTGCGACGTCGGCAAAATCACGTCACTTTCGAGAGCGATACGAGCGGCCGTTTCTTGTGCAAACAACATAGCAGTTAGAGCACCGCCCTCCTGTTCCCAATGCGTGCCCTTCCAAACGTGCCATCCGACATCTCGGACGTGAAGAAGGTTAGCCCCAAACCATTTGAGCAGCCGTTGGCCATTTCCAACGTCGTTTTGAGGTTCTTTCGAGCAGGCGACCAACACTTCTTTAGTCAACTCAGCATTCGGCGGATCTTCGCTTGCCTGTGCGGCGGGGTGCGGGGCGTATTGCGACCCAATGCCGTAATGAAAATCGGAGTTGGTTTCCGCTTCGATCATCCTGCAGATCCGTTCGTGAGGCGGAATGTGATTTTCGTCGTTTTCCACTTGTAGTCTCTTTCGTATCGGTGAGAATTGGCGGCGGCGCCAACAAATTCGTTAGGCGCACGGCGCGGCGATTGCGCGTCGACGGTTCACGTCAAAAGCGCATGGCTATCCGCACTCGAAGATCGAGTTCGGAATCTTGAATCGGCCGTAGCCGAAAGTTTGGTGATGGTCTCGGCGAGCTTTCGCGTGTCGGAGGGCGGAAGCCCGTAAGAGCTTAGCCTCTTATGGCTGGCTGTGTATGAGCGCGCTGTCGCAGCTTATGCATATGTTGCGCAGCATCTTGGAGCGAGTTCCAGCTAACAGTAGACGGCCAGCCTCACAGCCATAAAACTCATAGGCATTTCGATCGATAGCAGTCATTAGAATAGCCGAGATCTTGTTCGAAGGCCTTTTTGGCGGGCGACGGTGCGCTTGTAGTTGCGCCTCTTGTCATCCCACATCAGATGTCGACTTGCGCCGGCGTGAATTCATCCAGCTGTCGATGTCGGACCGCGAATAGCGAACAGTTCGGCCAATCTTGATTGCGGGCGGCCCCTCGCCCGAAACAAACAGTTTAGCAAGCGTGCTCTCGCCAATTTGGAGATGAAGGGCGGCCTCACGTCGAGTGAGCCACGCTTTGGGGACGAAATCGGTAGTCTTGGGTTGGGCGATCGAAGACATGAAGTTGCTTTCAAGTTGGTGCGTTAGAATCAACGTCCACTCTTTTAGAGCCACTTTTTCGACCGGCCTGATTTTGGAGTTTTTTCACTGATACGACCTATTGTATCAGTTTTTCTGTCATTTTTTCCGAGATTTGCTCGCCTTCATGGCTCGGAAACTTCGCTGACCGTTCCAAATTAGCTTGAGAGTCTGCGAGACGTTTGGAGCTTTGTAAGAGAACTGGTCACCCTTGCTGCGCCACTCTTGGATGAGGCGGCGAGCGACATCGACCCGACGGTATTTCCCGGGCCCATCGACGCAGTTGTACCCTCGAGTGGACAGGGCCAGTAAGGTTTCCTGTATTTTCATTCTGAGGTTCGCCGGCCTCCCTGCCGCTTTTGTCGGTGCGCTAATAGACGCCGCGGCTAGGCTCAATGGCCAGAGGGCTAATACCTGTGAGCCATCCAAGATAGCATGAGAGACCACTTCTTTTCGGATAGCCCCCTTTCGTGGCCGAGACCGCTTTTCGACGACGCCGAATGCGGACACAAGAGAACCGGACTCCGTCGAGACGTCCAACCGGGTCCATTCCCACGGATGGAGTGCCTGGATAGGGCCATTGTTATAAGCGCCATAGGCGATCAATTTTCCCTTCAGTAGAGCTTCTCGAATTTCGGAAAGGAACCGACCATCGATTTCGGACCACAGCTCGCTGTCGAGATCTACGTTGTATGTTTGCGGGAAGCCGCGGCGAACCAGTTCCCAACGAACGAACCAAGCCCAGGTCTCATCAAGCGTCCACCATCTCTCATGCGTCGTCGTATGGGTTATCGATGCGTTGGTAGCCGCGTGGCGGCGGCGGGTCTGACCCAGGTTTTTAGGCATCGCCCATCGCTTTGGAGAGGCTGGCTCCGATCGCATTCGAAGCACGTTTGAGAGGGTCGTTGTCCAGATGTGCATACCGGGCTGTGGTAGCGGGCTGCGAGTGCCCCAACAGCTTCCCGATAATTGGAAGTCCAAAGCCGGCGCCTGCGCCGTAACTGGCGTGTGTGTGGCGAAGATCGTGAATTCTTACCCCCGCCAAGCCCGATCGCGTGCTCACGAGCTTCCAAGGCTTGTTAAGATCATGGCGTGGCTGACCGGCGATATCGCTAGCAATCACGTAGTCATCAACACGCGGAAGTTTTTCAAGAATGGCGACAGCTGGGGCGTTGAGAATAATCGCCTTCTGCCCTGTCTTGCTATCCGGCAATAAAAGGAGTCCTCGCTGCAGGTCGACATACTCCCATTTGAGTTCGAGAACTTCTCGAAGCCGAGCGCCGGTGAGAATCAGAAGCCGCAGGGCGGCGGCGACATGAGGCCCGATTTTTGTCCGGCCGTTTTTCGGGATGTGCTTCGCATTGGGCTGGTTGTTATCAACAGCCCACGGAATGCCCACCGTTTCCGCTTCACGAATGGCGTCTCCCAGGCGGCCGAGTTCCGCTGAGCTCAGGAACCGCTCGCGGCGCTGCTCGCGGAATGCTTGGACGTGACTCGCAGGGTTGTGCCCCTTGGCGACGAGCCCGCAGACGGCAGCGTACCGGAAGACGGATCCGACGAACTCGACGACCCGATTCGCGGTCATTGGCGTCACCTTGCCGATCTTCCGGTGCATCTTCGAAACATCGGCGCTGTCGAGCGCATCGAGCTTGCGGGTGCCGAGGAGGGGAACGGCGTGCTTACGGAGATAGATGCGGTAATTCACGACCGTGCGCGGCTTGAGCTTTGTCTCGGCCTCCTCGCTGAGATAGCGCTCGCCGAAGTCGGCGAATGTTGGCATGGCGCGCTCGGTCGAGCGCTTGCGGGCGGGATCCTGTCCGAGGGCCACAGCGGCAAGAGTCGATTTGGCCATAGTGCGTGCCTGGTCTGGCGTCATGCTTGTGGTGGATCCGAGCACCATCCGCGTCTTGCTGACGCTCCGTCCGCCCGCACCGCTTCGGTACTCCACGCACCACCTCTGAACGCCGGAGGGAAGGACCTTCAGGCAAAAGCCGGTCAGTTCGCTGTCGTAGAAGATGGTTGGCTTGTCGACCGGTTCGATTGCGTCGATGGTCCTTTTCGTCAGCTTCAATACTGGCACTTTGCTCCCCAGAATCGCCACCGAGTCGCCACCGTAACGGGAATGACGGGATATCTCGGGAAATCGCGATGCTAGAGTTCAGTAGTACTTTGAGAGACTTAGGTAAAGCGGGGAGTCTTGGGATAAATCCAGAAAACTGTGAAATTCATACTCATAACCTGAAGGTCATAGGTTCAAATCCTATCCCCGCAACCAAATTCGGAATGACCGGTTCCGAGACGAAAATGGCCCGCTTGATGCGGGCCATTTTTGTTTTGGGCGATGTGATCGCGCTACCTCGCCGCGGTTTGCCAGGCGAGGAGCCGCTGCTCGACGAGCGACACCGCAATCGACGTCAGATATCCGGTCGCACCGAGCAGGATGACGCCGGCGAAGAGGTCGGCCGAGCGGAACGCGCGTGCCGAAAGCAGGACCCACTGACCAAGGCCGTCGAGTCCGGCCAGGATCTCGCAGACCACCGAGAGGATCAGCGCGACCGTCAGGCTGAGCCGCATGCCTGCGAGGATGTCGGGCAATGCCGAGGGCAAGGCGATCTTGCCGATGATTGCGGCGCGCGACATCTGCAACGAGCGGGCGACCTCGTAGAGTCGCGGCTCGACTGCGGCAAAGCCGTGAATGGTTGCCAGCATGATCGGCCAGATCGCGCCGAAAGCGATGACGAACAGCGCCATGCCTTGCGTCAGTCCGAGCATCGCGATTGCGACAGGGACGATCGCCGAGACCGGCAGGGGCCGCAGGAATTCCAGCGACGGCGCGACATAGGCCCGCATCATCCTTGAGGATCCGATCAGCGCGCCGAGCGCGATGCCGGCGATCGAGGCGGCGAGCCAGCCGTAGGCCATGTGCTCGAGCGTGCCGATCAGCTTGCTGGCGAGATCGCCGCTCGAAAAGCCGCGCATCAGCGCGGCCCAGGCCTTGTCAGGACCCGGCAGGAACACCGGCGAGACCAGCTTCAGATTGGCAATGAGCTGCCACGTCGCGATGAAGCCGGCCGCGACGACGACGCTTGCGACACGCCAGAGGATCGCCGCGCGGTTCACGGATTGTCTCCGGCAACCGCGGCGCGCCCGAACAGGCGGCGCTGGGCCGCAATCAACAGGATGTTCAGCGCATAGCCGATTACGCCGATCCACAGCAGATAGGCCAGCATCAAGTCGGCGCGCAGGGCCTGCTGCGCCAGCATGATGCCGGCGCCGAGCCCGATCGGATTGATGGCGATCTCGACGGTAACGGCGACGATCAGGGCGATGCCGGCCGACAGGCGGAAGGCGACGAAGATCCGCGGCAGTGCTGCCGGGATCACGATCTCTGTGATCCGTTGTGTCGCGCTCAGCCGCAGCGCTCGCGACACCTCCATCAAGCGCGGCTCGATGCTGCGCACCGCGCTGCGCGTCATGATCAGCATCGGCCAGACGCAGGCGAACGCCACGATCACGATCTCCATCCGGTAGCCGAAGCCGAGCGCGATCAGCGCAATCGGCAGCAGCGCGATCGAGGGAATCGGGCGGATCGCCTCGACCGTCACCTCCATCAGCCGGTCGAGCGGACGTGAAATGCCGAAGGCGATGCCGAGCGAGAGGCCTATTGCGCTGCCGATCGCGAGCCCTGCAAAGGTAGCGAACAGCGTGTCGCGGGTCGCGACCGGAATCGACAGATCGGCCAGCGCTGCGGCCAGCGCCGCGAGGATCGCACTCGGCGGCGCCAGGCTGTCGCTTTGCAGATGGGTGAGGCGCGCCCAGAGCTCGAACGCCAGCATCAGCGCCAGCGGCAGCAGCAAGGGTCTCGTGCGATCGAGGTTCAATGTTCGGTTGCCTTGATGAAGTCGAACAATTGCCGGCGCAGCCGCAGGAATTCGGGATGCTCGCGGGTGGCGAGCTGGTCGCGCGGACGCGGCAGGTCGACATCGAGCTCGATCCCGATCCGGCCCGGATGCGGCAGCAGGCCAATGACACGGTCGCCGAGATAGATCGCCTCGTCGAGGTCGTGGGTCACGAAGATCACGGTCGTCTGGCTTGCCTGCGTCAGCGACAGGACTTCGTCCTGCAAGCCCTGGCGCGTCATCGCATCGAGCGCGCCGAACGGTTCGTCCATCAGCAGCGTCGTCGGCTCCTGTGCGAGGCAGCGCGCGATCTGCAGGCGCTGCTGCATGCCTCCCGACATTTCGGTCGGATATTTGTCGGCATGGCCGGGCAGGCCCACCTTGCGCAGCAGCGCCTCGATGCGAGCGTTGCGCTCGCGCGCCGGCACACGAGAAGCTTCCAGCGCCAGCGAGATGTTTCCGGCCGCGGTCCGCCACGGCAACAGCGCCTTGCCGTAATCCTGGAACACGATCGCGACCTCGCGGCGCGGCGCGGTGATCTCCTCGCCGTCGAAGGTCACGGCGCCGCTGGTGGGGCGATAGAGGCCAGCGGCGAGCCGCAAGGCCGTGGTCTTGCCGCAGCCGGAGGCGCCGACGATGCAGAGGAATTCGCCCGGCCGCACCTGAAGGTCGAGATTCTCGATGATGGTCTTGCCGCCGAGCCGCAGCGTCGCAGCGTTGAACGCGATCAGCGTCTCTTGCCGCCGCGCGGCGCGGGCCTCAATGATCCTGGCAACGACGGTCATGATTGCTCCCCGCCGGCCTGCGGATAGACGAAATCGATGGTCGAGTGCAGATGCGCCGCCAGCATCTTTTGCGCGGCGGGCACGTCGCGGGCGAGCACATGGTCGGCGAGCGTCTGGTGACTCCGGATGAACCCCTCGCCGCTGTCGATCGCACCCATCATGACGCGGCGATAGCGATAGGCCTGGTCGTAGAGGTCGGAATGGGCGGCCAGCATGCGCTGCGAGCCGCAGGCCGCGAGCAGCGCGGTGTGAAAGCCCTTGTGCAGCCGGTCGAAATCGGCCGCGCCTTCGCGGAACTCGTTGCCGGTTCGCTCGATATGCCGGCGCATCTGATGCAGCGCGCTGATGATGCCGGCCTCCCAGGCGACGTCGCCATGGAGGATGGCGAGCCTGACGGCCTCGATCTCGACCGCCGTCCGCATGCAGGTGATGTCGGCGAGATCCTCGCGGCTGACCTCGGCGACGCGAAAGCCGCGCTGGCCGATGCCGACGATCAGGCCGCGCGACATCAGCCGCGACAGGCCTTCGCGCAACGGCGTGGCGCCGATCTCGTAGCGATGCACGAGATCGACGATGCCGAGCCGCGATCCCGGTGCGAGATCTCCGGCCAGGATGTCCTGTTCGATGAGGCTTGCGGCGCGCTCGCTCAAGGTGCCGGCTTCAGTCGGCGGGCGTTCGAGAGTGCGCTCGGGAGCAGGCATCGTCCTTTTCCTTCAATTCAGCACGAGTTTGGCGGTATCGAGCTTCGATTGCAGCATCTTCTGCGACGACATCACCTCGATCCACCAGGTGAGGTTTTCTGCCTTGAGGTTCGGCTCGGACTGGTTCGGCGGCGTCGACTTGACGAGTTCGAGCGGCTGCTTGGTGAACTTGGCGATCGCGGCGGAGGCCTTCTCGCGATCACTGTTGACGATTGCGGCCGCCTCCGCGATGGCCTCGCGGAATTTCTTCACGGTCGCCGCGTTTTTCTCCGCCCAATCGCGGGACGCTGCGTAGAAGATGATCGGATCGGTGCGGCCGAGCTCGGCGCCGTACCGCGCGCCGACCGAGCCGAGCCCCGCATTGGTCATGCGCGTGACGAACGGCTCGGCGGTGAGCACGGCATCGACACTGCCTGATTTGATGATGTCGGCCATGGTCGGGAAAGTGACCTCGACGAAATTGACGCTTTTGGGATCGACGCCTTTCTCCACGAGCCATTTCACGAACAGCACATGGAGAAAGGCGTTCAGGCCGGGTGCGCCGACCTTCTTGCCGACGAAGTCCTTCGGCTCCTTGATGGTGATGCCGTTTCGGACGAAGGCGGCGATCGCGGTGTTCGAGGTCTGGTTCATGACCGAGGCGCCGGCGATCGCGACGAGGTCGAGGCCGCCGTCGACGGCCTGCAGGAAGACGGTCGAGGTGGGGCCGCCGATCTGAATCGAGTTCGACAGGATTGCCGCCGGGATATTGGAATTGATCGCGATCGGCGTCATCTCGACGTCCAGCCCATGCTTTCTAAAGATACCTTCGTCGACCGCGACCATCGCCGAGGCGCAGTCGGAGGTCGCGGTGCAGCCGATCTGGATCTTGGCCTGCGCCTGTGCTGGCGCCGTCACTGCAACAGACATCCCGAGGGCGAGACCCGCCACCATCGCACTTACCTGCGTTCGCCTCACCGCGCTCTCCCAATTTGTATTTTTATAGCTTGTTTATCGATATTTTATCTGATCATATATTTCTAGCGATAGCAAGGGGTGCCCAAGGTGAAGCTCGCAACGTTCAGATCGGCCGGTCAGGAGAAGATCGGCGTCGTCCATGGCAATGACAGCCAGGTGCTCGACCTCGCCGCAGCCGCCGCGCGGGAGGGGCAGGCCGATCCCGCCTTCGGCTCGATGCTGGCGCTGATCGATGCCGGGCCCCGCGCGCTCGATCGGGCGGCGGCCCTGCTCGACAAGCACGGCCAGGACGCGACACTGTCGGCGGCGGTCCGCGCCGTCGACATCCTCGCGCCGGTGCCGGAGCCCAGGCAGATGCGCGACGGCATGTCGTTTCCGCTGCACATCCTCCAGGCGCCGCGCGGGCAGCAAAAGCTCGCCGCGCGCGCCAAGGGCGACATGGCGGAATTGGCGCGCATCGACGCCGAGCCGCTCGGCGAACTGCCCGAGGTCTATCGCAAGCAGCCGATCTTCTACATCACCAACCGCTTCAGCGTGCGCGGCACCAACACCACAGTGAAATGGCCGCGCTACAGCAAGGTCATGGACTACGAGCTCGAATTCGGGATCATCACCAAGAACAAGGGCGCCAACATCTCGGCCGCGAAGGCTGGGGATCACATCTTCGGCTACACTATCTTCAACGATTTCTCAGCGCGCGACGCCCAGCGCATCGAGATGGAGGGACGGCTTGGCCCGGCCAAGGGCAAGAGTTTCGACGGCGGCAACGTGATGGGTCCGTGGATCGTGACCCCGGACGAGATCGGCGATCCCTATCGTCTGAAGATGGAAGCGCGCGTCAACGGCGAGACACGTTCGAAAGGCGTGAGCGAAGGCATGCTGTTCTCTTTCGAGGAGATCATCGCCCACGTCACCCAGGACGAGACGCTGATGCCCGGCGAGTTCATCGGCTCCGGCACGGTCGGCAATGGTTGCGGCCTCGAGCTCGGATGGTATCTCGAGCATGGCGATACGATCGAGCTCGAGGTCGAGAAGATCGGTATCTTGAAGAACCGTGTCGAGCGGCAAGACGTTTGAAGAGACGCCTGAAGGGTCGCCTGACGGCCGCCAAACATTCAACGAGAACAATCAACGAGGAAGCGCCATGACGACCAGGCTGATCGACATCTCCGTTCCCCTGCAGAATGATGTGCCGGCCGACCCGCCCGGCAATCATCCGACGATCCAGTACATCAATCACCAGCAGGGCCTGCCGCGTATGCTGCAGTTCTTCGACGGGTTGAAGGCCGAGGATCTGCCTGATGGCCAGGGCTGGGCGGTGGAACAGGTCAGCCTGTCGACCCACAACGGCACGCATCTCGATGCACCCTGGCATTTTCATCCGACCATGAATCGCGGCGAGCGTTCCTGGACCATCGACGAGGTGCCGCTGGAATGGTGCTTCCAGCCCGGCGTGAAGCTCGACTTCCGTCACCTGCCGGACGGCTATGTCGCAACGGCCGGGGATGTCGAGGCCGAGCTCAAGCGCATCGGCCACGAGCTGAAGCCGCTGGAGATCGTCGTGGTCAACACCAGCGCCGGCGCCAAATATGGCCGGCAGGACTACGTCACTTCGGGCTGCGGCATGGGCTATGAAGCGACCATGTACCTGCTCGAACGCGGCGTGCGCCTGACCGGCATCGACGGCTGGAGCTGGGACGCGCCGTTCGTTCATACCGCGAAGAAATACGCCGAGACGAAAAACGCCAGCCTGATCTGGGAAGGTCACAAGGCCGGTCGCCATATCGGCTATTGCCATCTCGAGAAGCTGCACAATCTCGAACTGCTGCCGCCATCCGGCTTCAAGGTGTCATGCTTCCCCGTGAAGATCGAACGGGCCTCGGCGGGATGGACACGGGCGGTTGCGATTCTGGAGAGCTAGCCGCGCAGGCCTCGGTGCGCACCGGTCGTACCTCAAATGGCCATCATCAGCATTTGCGCTGCAACGAGAATGGCCCGCTAGACGCGGGCCATTCTGGCTTTGCAGGCACTGTCGCCGTAACCGTGGCTTCGAGCGAGGCGCCTTCAACCAGATAGACCGGCCTTGCGCAAACCGTCGAGGAAGTGATCGCGATCGACAGAGGCTCTGTACCTCCCGGCCCGCGCGCGAGCGAGATCGAGCGTGTTCGCCGGAAAAATTGTCCCGTTGGCGTTGATTTCCCGATGCCTTTCCCTCACGAACCTCTCCGCTTCCGACCGTGCTTCGCCGAGCCGGCCCATCTGTGCATAGCAGGCGGCAAGGAGACCGTGCGACCACCGGTCAAGGGATCGCGTCTCCATCAGCGCCTTGACCGCCTGCTCGTACTCCCGACCCGAATAGAGGGCGAGCGCGTGGTACCAGTTGTACAGATTGGGCGGAAACGGATTTAGCCGCTTGGCCACTCCGATCCATGTGAGCGCCTCTCGCCAGCGCCCCCAGTAGACCAGAATGTTTGCGAGGACCGCAGCGACGTCGGCATCATTCGGATTGAGCGCGAGAGCGCGGCCGAAGTGGAATTCGGCCCTGTCGTCCTCGCGTCGCAGGAACAGCAATTGCGCGAACACGCCGTGAGCCCAGGCGTCGCGGTCGTCGATATCGAGCGCGGTCTCGATCTCGCGAAGTGCATCGTCGAGGTCGGCGCCGGAGGGCGATTCGAGAAACTCGTCGCAGACGATGGTCCAGGCGATGTTGACGTGAGCTCGGGCATATTGCGGGTCGAGCGCGACGGCGTTCCGAAAATGCTTTCGGGCCTCCGCCATGCCGCTCACCGTCAACTGACGCCACCGCTCGTCCCCCATCAGGACCAGATCGTAAGCGGTGATGCTCGGGGTGGGTTTTCGTCTGGCGATCTCACGGCTCGCGTCCTCGAGCCGGCCCGGAAGAGCCGCGACGATCGCCTGGACGATCTCGTCCTGCAGGGCGAAAATGTCCTCGAGTTCGCGTTCGTAGCGCTCGGCCCAGAGATTGAAGCCGCTCCTGGCGTCGAGAATCTGGACGGTCACCCGCACGCGGCTGCCGGTCTTGCGCATGCTCCCTTCGGCGACGTAGTCGACGCCGAGTTCGCGGCCGACCCGCTTGATCTCGGAGGTCTTGCCCTTGTAGGCGAAGCTGGAGTGGCGGGCGACGACGAACAGCGACCTGAACCGCGACAGCTCCGAGATGATGTCTCCGGTGATCCCGTCCGAGAAGTACTCCTGCCCGGGATCGCCGCTCAGATTCGAAAACGGAAGTACCGCGAGCGAGGCCCTGTTGGACACGACGGGCGATTGCGAACCAGGCTGGTCGGCTCCAATCTCGGTGAGCGGCGGCCCGACGTAACGATAGCCCCGGCGCGGCAGCGTCTCGATCCAGGTGGCGCCCCCGTCGGCTCCGGCAAATATGCGACGCAACGCGGCGATCTGAACCGTTAGATTGCTTTCCTCGATCGCAAGCCCCGGCCAGCCGGCCTGCATCAGTGCGTCCTTGGAAACCGGCGTTCCGGCCTGCTCGACGAGCAGCCGAAGCAGCATCACCGCGCGGCGTCCGAGTGCGATCGGTTCGGACCCACGAAACAGCATCTCGGCTTCTGCATCGAGACGGAAGGGACCGAATTGTCGGATCGGGGGCATGATCCGGAGACTACATTTTTTACAATCTTTTCGGAACAGATTTGGGACCGCCGATAAGCGGGCGATCATGCTGTGGGCGCCAAATCACTTCGAGGGTTGCCCGATGAGCGATACGTGCGATGCGGCGGAGACGAACGAACTGGATCCGGACGTACTATCCGACCCCCGGCATCCGGTTCGTCGCATTCGCGAAGCCGTCCAGGCGCTGGCCCCACTCGTCGCCGCGCATCGTGGCGAATTCGACGGCGGGCGCCGCTTGCCGGATGTTGTTTTCGTGGCGCTCGCCGAGGCCGGCCTCTTTCGCCTGTGGCTGCCGCACGCGCTCGGCGGACCCGAACTTTCTCCCTTCGACTTCATGCGCGTCGTCGAAGACGCCTCGGCGCTAGACGGCTCGGTTGGCTGGCTGGTGGGCAACGGTGGCGGCATGAGCCGGCTCGGCGGCTACCTCGGCCGGGCCGTCGCATCCGAGTGGTTTTCCGATCCCCGTGCCTTCGTCGCCAGTGCGACCGGCGCGGTCGGCACGGCGCGTGTCGTCCGCGGCGGCTATCGCGTATCCGGACGGTGGCCCTTCGGCAGCGGCGCACATCACGCGACGCGCTTCATGGTGCTGACGAGCGTCCGGCCCGAAGATCCGGTCTCGCCCCTCATCTGCTGCTATCTCGACCGGACAGACGTGACCATCCTCGACAATTGGCACGTGTCCGGACTGCGCGGCACCGGAAGCTGCGATTTCGACGCGCGCGATGTCTTCGTACCGGCGGCTCATGCGCACTCGTTCCTGGGCCTGCAGCCGACCCAGCCCGGACGGCTCTATCGCATGCCGCCGTCATCCGTGTTCGCCTGGAGCATCTCCGGGGTGCCGCTCGGGATCGCCTCCGGCGCGATTGCCGGATTTGCAGAACTCGCCTGCCGAAACGGCCGCCAAGGCAGCCGGGCCTCGCTACGCGATCGAGAAACCGTCCAGGCGACGGTCGGGCGGGCGAGGGCGAAGCTTCGCGCGGCCCGCGCCTTCATCGTCGATGCGATGAACGAATTGATGGCGGCGGCCGAGACGGAAGGCGATCGGCTGACGGAGGCGCGCGCGGATGTTCGGATCGCCAACGCGAACGCGGCCGAAGCTGCGATGTCCATTGCCGACGAACTGGCCGCGAGCGCGGGCTCCGTGGCCATCTTCGAGACTTGCGCGCTGGAACGCGCGGTCCGCGACGTGCGCGCCGCCGCAAAGCACGTCGCGATGAGCCCAAACAACTACGTCACTTCCGGCCGGCTGACGCTTGGGCTCGATCCCGGAGCGGCGAGGTTTTGACCACCCTCCGACCACCAAACGGAGTTGCCTCGATGTCTGTGGTTTACCGGCCGGCGCGTGCACAGGATCTGGAAATCGCGGATGCTCTCGTCGTTTCCAGCATCAACGACCTCACGGAACGGCATGGCTTTGGGCCGATGGCCGCCGCTTCGGCCCCCAGGTTCCAGCTGTTTTCCATGAGAGACGATCCCGACGGTCTGTGGGTGGCGGAGGAGGACGATCGAATCCTCGGCTTCGCCTGGAGTTGGGTCTGCGGCCAAATGTGGTTTCTGGCACAGCTATTCGTGTCGCCGGATCAGCAGGGGCGGAGCATCGGCAACGAGCTGATCAAGCGGACCCTGGAGCATGCCGGGCGGTCGAATGCGTCCAACAAGGTGCTGATCACCTTCAGCTTCAACACGGTCTCGCAAGGCCTCTACATGCGCTACGGACTGTTTCCGAGGTTTCCCATCTACAGCGTCGGCGTCGCGCGCGAGCAGCTGATCGCTGCCCGGCGAGGCCCGCAGTTCGACGTCACGCCGCTGCAGGAGAACGCTTCGACCCTTGGTCGCCTGGCACAGGCGGATGTGCGGGTCGTTGGCGTATCCCGCGAAAAGCATCATCGTTATCTGATCAACGACAGCAGCACGCGAGGGTTCAATCTCCACGACGGCCATGAATGGGTGGGCTACGCCTACGTCGATTCCGGCGGGCACGTCGGACCGCTGGCGACGATGGAGCACCATGCCGTCGCTACCGCTTTCAGGACGGCACTCCATCTCGCGCTCGAAAGCGAATCGCCGCGGATATCGGCGTTCCTGCCCGGCGCGAGTGAGGCGGCCCTTCACACCGCGTTCGAGCATGGAATGCGGATCAAGTTTCCGATGTTGCTGATGTCGTCGCGGGACTTCGGGAACTGGAGCGGCTATCTGCCGCGCAATCCCGGATTCATGTGATCGCGATGACCGGTAAAGTCATGCCGACAATCGTCCGCAGCGCTCACGTCGGCTTTCCTGAAAGGCTCGGCTTCAGGCGTGCTGCCGAGGGCGATCAGCCGTCCCGACGCCGGCGCCGCGTCGGGTCGCGTTTTGCCCGACGGGTGCCGTGTGTTTTGTAAGCCATGCAAGGACTTAGCTACTGTGCATGGGGTTGTTTTCAGCTCCTTTGCGCGTCCGGCCCGCGCGTTGCGGCGACAAAGTCCCTTGCGCGGACGCCAAGGTCGGCTACCGTTGCTCGTCTAACCGCAGGGTTAGATGAGCTTTTGATTGATCCTTTTTAGCATCTGATTTTCACGGCGCCGCGGTGGCGCGGTGCCCACGGTAAGAGGCGGGGGCCATGATCATACGAGACCAGGCAGCACTCTTGGCGCCGGTCGAGCGCGACTTGAGGCTCGACCTCTTCCGCGGCATCGGCCTCTGGATGATCTTCCTCGACCACATCCCGCAGGATGTCGTGGCGTGGCTGACGCTGCGCAATTACGGCTTCAGCGACGCCGCCGAGTTCTTCGTCTTCATCTCCGGCTACCTGGTCGGCTGGATCTACGGGCCGATCGTCACGGGCGGCTGGTTTCTCGCCGCGCTGAAGCGATTGTGGAAGCGGGCGGCGGAGATGTACGTCGCCCACATCATGCTGTTCCTGCTGTTCACTGCGCAGATCGCCCGCACCGCGCGCCGCTTCGACAATCCGATGTACGAGCACGAGTTCAACGTGTTCAATTTCCTGGCGCATCCGGACGAACTGATCGGGCAGGCGATCCTGTTGAAGTACAAGCCGGTCAATCTCGACGTGCTGCCGCTCTACATCGCACTGGTGTTCGCTTCGCCCTTCATCGTCTGGTGCCTGGTCCGCCGGCCGAACCTGACGCTCGCTGCGTCCGTGGTGCTCTACGTGCTGTCGCGCTGGTTCGACTGGAACGTGGCGTCCTATCCGCCGGGCACGACCTGGTATTTCAACCCGTTCTGCTGGCAGCTGATGTTCGTGTTCGCCGCCTGGTGCGGCATCGGCCAGATCGATAAGATCAGCCGATGGGTGTGGTCGAAGGCTGCGATGACGCTGGCCGCGGCCTGGATCGTTTTCGCCCTCCTGATCGTGATGACCTGGCACGTTCCCGCGCTCGAAGCCATGATCCCGAAATGGATGATCAAGGCGATCTACCCGATCGACAAGACGGACCTCGACCTGCTGCGCTTCACCCATTTCCTGGCGCTGGCGACCTGGGTGACGTATTTCGTCTCGCGCCAATGGAAGGCGCTGCAGACGCCATGGCTGCGGCCCGTCATCCTCTGCGGCCAGCACTCACTGCCGATCTTCTGCCTCGGCGTGTTCCTGTCGTTCTCCGCGCACTGGATTCTGACCCAATACACCAAGGGCGTATGGGAGCAGCTCGCGGTCTCCGCCGCCGGGATCATCATCATGATCGGCGCCGCCTGGCTGCTCCATCGTGCCGAGCGGGTGCCGAATCTGTTCGTGAAAGTGTCGGAGGTCGAGCAGGCGGAAGCGGCCATCGAGACTGGGCCGACGTCGACCGCGGCCGTTGCGCCTGCGGGCCGGTGAGGGGAGTGGCCATGCCCAGACATTTGCCAGCGATCGCCGCTGTTCTTCTCTGTCTCATTGGCGGGGCTTCCGCGGAAGCGCCGTCGCCGGAGGCGATGAATACGGCGCGCAAGCTCGTGGTGACGCTGAAGATCGCCGATCAGTATCGCGCGCTGCTGCCGCAGCTTCTGCTCAAGCTGCGGCCGGTGGTGGCGCAGGACAGGCCGGAGATCGAGCGCGACTATGACGCGATGACGGCGCCCGGTGCCGAGATCTACACGCCGTTCTTCGCATCGATGACCGACCAGATCGCCGCCGTGTATGCCGCGAGTTTCACCCTGGACGAACTGCGCCAGATCGAGGCGTTCTACGCCCAGCCGGCCGGACAGAAGTTTCTGGCGCAATCCGATGCGTTGGTGCAGGCGAGCGCGCAGATTGCCCAGGATGTCAGCCAGAAGGCCGCCGACCAATTGAAGCAACGCCTGATCGAGGCACTGCGCCAGAAGGGGCACAAATTATAGACGCAGCTAGTGGATCGCCGCGTACATGATCTTCTCCTCCGTCGCCTCCAATGCAGAGAACTCTTCCACGACCTTGCCCTGGCGCGAGACCAGGATGCGGTCGGAGAGCGCCATGATCTCGGGCAAATAGGACGAGATGACTACGACCGCCTTGCCCTCATCGGCGAGCCGGTTGATCAGCTCGTGGATTTCGACGATGGCGCCGACGTCGACGCCGCGGGTCGGTTCGTCGAAGATGATCAGGTCCGGCTCCTGCACCAGCGATTTGGCGATGACGACCTTCTGCTGATTGCCGCCAGAGAGCTCGACGACCTTGCCGTCGTCGCTAATGGCGCGAACCTTCAGCCGCTCGATCCAGGTTTTGCCGACCGCGTCGGTCTCCCGCCGCGACAGCATCATGCGTCCCCGCGGAAACTTCGACAGCAGACCGAGATAGATGTTGCGCGCGATCGAGGACGTCTCGAAGAAGCCCTCGACCTTGCGGTCCTCCGTGACATAGGCGACGCCGGCCTTCACCGCGGGCGCCGGCACACGATAGCGCACCGGCTGGTCGTGCAGCAGGATCTCGCCGCCATGGAAGAAGTCGCGCTTGAGCACGCCCGCGACGATCTTGAACGTTTCGGTGCGGCCCGCGCCAACGAGGCCGAACACGCCGGTGATCTGGCCCGCGAATACTGACAGCGAGTTGTTCTTCACCATCGGCGCCATCTTCAGATTTTGCACCGTCAGCACCCGCGCGCCGGTCGGCCGCACGCTGCTCTTGCGGGCGCCATAGAGTGTGTTGGAAAGGTCGCGCCCGACCATGGCCTGCACGATCGCGGCTCGATCGAACTTGGCGACATCGTCGGTCACGACATGCTTGCCGTCTCGCAGCACCGTGATGCGGTCGGCGAGTAGCAGCGCTTCTTCCAGCGCATGTGAAATGAACACGATCGAGACGCCGCGCTTCTTGAGATCACGAACGAGGTCGAAGAAATATTTCTTCTCCTCCGGCGTCAGCGACGCCGTCGGCTCGTCGAAGATGATGACCTTGGCGCGGTGCAGGACGGCGCGTGCGATTTCCACCATCTGCTTCTTGGCCGCGCCGAGGCCGCTGACGGTTGCGGTCGGCGTGACGTCGAAATTGAGCGACTGCAGGAATTGCTGTGCGGCGATGTAGATACCGCGCAGCCGGTTATAAAACTTCTCCTGCCCGAGAAACAGATTTTGCGCGACCGTCATGGTCGGGACCAGACTGTTTTCCTGGAACACCATGGCGATGCCGAGATTGCGCGCCTCCAGCGGTGTTTTCGGCGCGACGTCGGCGCCGTCGACCGTCATGGTCCCCGAGGTCAGCGTCACCACGCCCGCCATCACCTTGGTGAGGGTGGACTTCCCGGCTCCGTTCTCGCCGACCAGTGCGTGGATCTCGCCGCGGCGGAGATCGAAGTCGACACCGTCGATAGCGGGCACACCGGCATAGAGCTTTGTCGCCTTGCGCAGCGAGAGGGCGATGTCGCTCATGTCCGAAACTCCTTGGCGAGGCCAGCAAGCGGCAGCTTCAGGATCCGGCCCGGTCCCTTTGCGATCAGCACGAGATCATCGTCCATCTCGATCGCCGCAACGATACCGTGATTGACGCCGTCCACCCGGCTGTGCAGCGAATAGAGCGGCTGGCCGTCCGCATCGAGACGGATGACGAGACCGTAGGAGCGCGGTGGTGCCCACGGCTTGATGACGCCCATGGTCTTGATATGCGCGCCCTGCATCGGCTCCTTGAAGGAGCGCCCGGAGCGCAGGCGCGGCGCGACCCAATAGGCCGGATCGATCTCGGCCATCATGCGGCGCCGGTAGCCTGGCTCGCGCAGCACAAACTCGACGAGCTGGGTCCGTGCGGTGAAGGCGGTGAGCCAGTAGCCGCCCCCTGAGGCCTTCGACAATCGCGACGGATAGACGGGGAGATGGGCAAGCACGACCTTTGGCGATGCGCCTGATGCAACGAGAACGAGGCGATGGCGCCAGCTCTCGCTGACCAGCACGGCGTTGCCATGCGCGCAGGCGCCGAAAGCATAGCCGAGCCCCTGAGCCAAGCGCGTCACGGTCTTGGTCGCCGGGTCCAGTCTGAACACGCGGCCCGTGCGATTGAGCTCCAACAGGTCTCGGGCCCAATCGTCGACGCCTGACGTGGTCGAGCCGTCGGTTGCAATCAGCGTGTTGTCGTCCGCCAGCGCCAACGCGTTGATCGCTTTGAAGGCCGCATCGGTGAACGTCACGCCCGGCTGCTCGGCTGATGGACTTGCATAAACGCGCACCTCGCGACCGCCGAGCGCGATGACGAGGCCGCCGCCAGGAAGGGCACAAAGGGCTGATATCGGCTGTTCGAAGCGACGCACCTCCGATGCCGAGCCGCCGCGCAGGCACATCAGCCGCTGGCCGTCGGCGATGAAGAGGTTGCTTCCATCCGTCGCGATATCTTCCGGTGCCTCGCATGTCATCAAGGTCTCGGCCGATTCCAGCTTCTGGTTGGGCTTCAATGCGCCGTCGAAGGACGGCACGGTGATGGTGGCGTCGCCGCGCCCGAGGAAACGGTTGGCGAAGTCTCTGACGGCCGCGATCACGATTGCTTCCCCCACCGCTTGTCATACTGGACGAAGTTCGGATCGGCCTTGTCGAGCTTGTAGCGACCGATGCGGTTGTTGAGGATGCCGCCGAGATAGAGATAGCCGCGATGCTCGCGCATCGAGGTGATCATCGGATGGTTCTCGCCGTGCAGGTCCCAGAACGACTCGACGATCTTGCCCTGCTCGTTGAACTTGACCACGCAGCCGGTGTTGATGTTGGGGAACAGCCATTCGTCGACCGGCACGCGCTTGGCCATGCGGCGACGGAAGCCCGGCATCTTCCAGGCGAGGTCGAGCGAGGGGCTGCGCATGCCGACCAGGGCCAGCCAGTAATTGCCGTCGGAGGCGAGGTTGATGTTGTCGGGGTATCCAGGCAGATTGTCCATCACCACCTCGACCGCACCCTTCTTGGGGCCTGCGAACCAATAGCGCTTGATCGAGCAGCCGAAGGTTTCGGCGAACAGGATCGACTGGCCGTCGCTGGCGACGCAGATGCCGTTGGGAAATTTGAGGCCGCGCAGTTCGGTGCGTGTGGTGCCGGTCTTGGTGTCGTACGAGATGATGCGGCCGTTGCCGCGCGCTTCCAGGCCGTCGATCGGCCACTCGTCCATCTCGTAACGCACCGTTGCTTCCGAGAAGAAGATCAGGCCGTCGTCGGTGATGTCGAGGTCGTCGGCGAGGCGCAAGCGACTATCGTCGTTGACTGAGCGCATGCTGCGGTTGGTCTCGTCGGTCGCCTTCTCCACCGTGCCGTCGGGCTTGATACGATAGAGCCCCATGCCGCCGATGCAGACATAGAGATTATCCTCGCGGTCGAAGGCCATGCCGAGCGGCTGGCCGCCGATATGGGCGAACACTTCCATCTTTTGGTAGTCGGGCGCGAGGAAGCGCATGATGTCGCCGTGGCGTGAGCCGGCGTAGAGATTGTCGTGGCGATCGAGGATGACGTCCTCCGGTGCCTCGATGCGGCCGAGCCCGATCGCCTCGACGTCACGCAGCTTGTCGTTCTGCTCGAACGGTCCGCCTTGTCCGATCTCGGTCGGCGGTGGCGGCGGCAGCTCGTGGTAGGTCGGCGCGACGTAGACCTTGCTGATGATGCGGGTCCGGTTCTTCTGCCAGCGGATGTCGACCATCGCGGCGACGAGCAGGATGCCGGCCAGCGCCATGCGGTTGACGCCGCCGCGCGCGTTCATGGTGGTGAGGCCGTTGGTAATCAGGAGCACGATCAGAACGCCGACGGCCGATTTGGCGACCGAGCCCTTGCCGCCGCCGAGCGTGATGCCCCCAAGCACTGTCGCGGTCAGCACGATCACCTCCAGGCCGACACCGATGTCGCCGCCGACGGTGCCGAGCCGGGACGCGAAGAACAATGCGCCGACGCTGGTCAGCGCGCCGCTTGCGACATAGCAGAGCGCGATCGTGCGGCGGACGGGAATGCCAGAATTGTAAGCCGAGCGGCGCGAGCCGCCGATGGCGGTGATGTGCCAGCCGGGCCGCAAGCGCGTCATGAAGATGTGACCGAAGATGGCGACAACGATATAGGCCAGCGCCACGGTCGGAATGCCCAGGACAGAACCGGCGCCGATGAAATCCCAGGACGGGATGTCGGGGAAGGCCGAGGCGATGGCGTTGGAGTAGCGCTGGATCAGGAGATCGTAGGCCGAACGGTAGATGATCAGCGTGATCAGCGTGGTGATGAAGGCGCGTAGCCGCAGATATCCGACCAGGATGCCGTTGACGGCGCCGAGCAGGGCGCCACAGAGCAGTGTCGCGACCACGACTGCGGGAACGGGCCAGCCCGCGACGTCGAGCAGATAGAGGGCGCAGAAATCGGTCAGTGCGAAGATCGATCCGACCGAGAGATCGATGCCGCCGACGATGACGACCAGTGCGAGCCCGAGCGCGATGAAGCCGATCTCGCCGGCCTGGCGCGCGGTGTCCGCGAGGCTCGCCGGCGACAGGAAGTTGTCGATGGACCGGCTGAACGCGAAGCCGACGATCAGGAGAAGGATGACCGGAATGGCTGTCTCGGTCCATCGCTTGGAGAGGATTTCGCCGAGGAGATGATCAGGCCAGTAGCGGTAACGCAGGCTTGTGATTGTGTCGCGCATCGGCATTCCAATGAGGCATGGAAACTATTGAGAGCGAGATCCCCGGGTGTTGATCCCGGGGATCTCGGGCGTCAGCGCGGACTATTTCTTGAGATCACTGAGATTCCAGCACGACATCTGGCTGTCAGCGTTCTCCTTGGTGATCGGGATCAACGTGGTATATTCCGAGCCCTTGATCGAGCCGGGCTTCGCGCCCGACGACAGCAGCCACTTGATCGTACCGGCCATCTGCGCGGCCTGGGTCGGCACGTCGTAGCTCAGGTTGAGGTCGAACGCGCCTGATTTCACCAGCTCGCAGGCGCCTTTGCGTTCACCGCCACCCGAAGTCGCCAGGAACACCTTGCCGGTGAGGCCCGCTTCCTTCACCGCGGCCGCCGTGCCGATGTCCATGCCGTCCCAGAATCCGACGATGCCGCACAGGTCTGGATTCTGCTTCAGCACCGTTTGCGTGATCGCCTTGGCTTTCGCAGCATCCCAGTCGGCGGCCTGGCTCGACACCACCTTGACTTCGGGATGCTTGGCGAGAACGTTCTCGACACCCTTCAGCGTGTAGGCGCTGGCCGCGGCCGAGAGCGCACCCTGAACGATCGCGATCTTGTTCGACTTGCCCTCGCAAGCCTTGACCACGGCTTCGGTATCCCGCTCGCCGATCTCGATCCAATTGGCGCCGACGAAGGCGGAGCTGCGATAGGCCGAACCCATGTTGATCTGGATGACGTAGATGCCCTCGTTCTCGGCGCGCTGGAGCAGCTTTGCGTAGGTTTGCACGTCGGGATTATGGACCACCATCACCGCCGGTTTCTCGGAGATCAGCGACGTGACGGCTTGCGCGCCCGCATTGGTGTTCCAATTGGCATCGCGGATCACGAACTTGACGCCGAACGGCTCGAGTTCCTTCTTCAGCCCGGCGTACCAGCCCTCGGTGAGGTCGAAGTTCATCGCGACCGGCACGTAGGCCACGGTCTTGCCGGCGAGGGCTTCCTTGAACGGCTTCTGGAACGGTTCGTCCAGGCCCTGCTGGGCCAGCGCCGGTCCCGTCAGTGCCGCGAGAGCCAGTGCGGCGAGCATTGCCTTTTTCGGATTGTTCATTGCTTCCTCCTTGGTTGTCGTCGTCGTTGTTGTCGGTCGTTCAGATGTCGCCTTGCTGTGCCGTTTCTTCGTTGCGCGGATTCAGGAAGGAGTCCGTGATGACGGCGAGCAGCAAAACCACGCCCTTGATGAGATTTTGCCCGGCGTAGGAGATATCCATGATGGTCATGCCGTTGAGCATGGTGCCGATCAGCAGCGTGCCGATGACGACGTTCAGCACACCGCCGCGCCCACCTGACAGCCCGATGCCGCCCAGCACGACCACCAGGATCACGTCGTAGATCAGCGTGGAGTTGAAGACACGGGTCGGCATCGAATTGACCGATGCGGCCATCACGAGACCTGCGAAGCAGCCGATCAAGGCGGCGACCACGTATTGCAGCACGACGATCGGCCGTGACGGAATGCCGGTGACGCGCGCGGCGTAGGGATTATCGCCGATCGCATAGATATAGGCGCCCCAGCGGGTCTGGCGCAGCAGGAATGCGACCACGATGCAGGCGATCGCGAACATCACGATCGAGGTCGGAATGCCGAGAATGGTGCCCTGTCCAAGCCGCTCGAAGCCGTTCATGCCCGCGCTCCATTGCACGACGTCGAGTTCGAACAGTGCGGCCTGTCCGAGTCCAGCGAGCAACAGGCCGGTTGCGAGCGTCGCAAACAGCGATGGCACCTCGGCATAGGCGATCAGCCAGCCATTGACGAGGCCGAAGGCGATCGTGAGCAGAACCGCAATCAACAACGAGAACGGCAGCGAATGGCCGTTCTGCACCATCTGAAGCACCAGTCCTGGGGGCACCGCGAGGGCCGCGATCAGCGAGATGTCGATGCCACGGCCGATCACGACGATCGCCATGGCGAGGCCGAGGATGCCGAGCACGGCCACGTTCTGGAGCAGCGTCAGCATGTTCTCGGCCGTCAGAAAGCCATTCAGGAAGATCGAGAAGACGAGGAACAGCAACGCAAAGACGGCGAAGACGATCTCTTGCTGATTGAACCGAAAGCGCTTCATCCCCTGATTGCCTTTCTTCGACGCCGGCCTCTGCGGGTCCGTTATGACGATCGAGTCTCTATGCGATAGGTCTGTGGGAGCGAAGCCAGGCTTTCCGTAAGTGCCTGCACCCGCTCCCTGTCGTTGGAATCGATCGAGATGGTGACCAGCGTATTTAACCTGGCGTCTTTGTCGACGAGAATCTCAGCAACGGTGTCCGGGCCGAAGATGAGATCGATTTCGGTCCTGACCTTCTCTCGAATGGCGAAGTCCCGCAGCGTGGGCTTGAAGATCTTGCCGACCGCGGTGACCGGGAGTGCTTCGAGCAGGACGACGCGTTTTGGTCTGGCGGGAGGCTCATTGACGTTACGTTCGAGGTGCTCGCGCAGCTGCGGCAGGTCGATGGTTTTTCCGGGAGACGGAACGACGAAGAGAATAGGTACCTCGCCCGCGTAGGCGTCCGGCATGCCGACGGCTGAGCTCATCTGGACACCGGGGAAAGCATTCGCGACGTCCTCGATGGCGGCGGGGTCGATGTTGTGGCCGCTGCGGACAATCAGGTCTTTCTCGCGGCCGGTTAGCACCAGCCGTTGGTCGGCCGTAAGGTAGCCAACGTCGCCTGTGACGATCCAATGGTCGTCGGTGAGCACGCCCCTGTTGTGCCGGGGATCAAGATATCCGGGAAACACTTGCGGTCCACTGACAAGGACGAGGCCGCTGGTGAGCGGCGGGCATTTCGTCTCGAGGGTCGCATCGGTTAGCGCGACGATCTTCGTGTTTGCAAACGGCGCCCTGAAGCCGACGCTGCCTTGCACGGGCGTGCCGCGGCCGGGATTGAACGCGATCGCCGCCGCGGTTTCCGTCATGCCGTAGGTCTCGAACAGTCTGATCCCGGTCCGGGCCTGGAACCTTTCGCTGACGGCCTTCGGCGCCACGGCCCCTCCGGTGAGGGCCATGCGGACGGAGCTGACATCGGAGGATCCGATCGGCACCTCCGCAAGGGCGGCGATCGAGGTCGGCACTCCGCTGACGATGGTCGCGCCAAACCGCTCCGCCGTATGCCAATAGTCGCGGATCGCATCCGGACTTCTGAGGCTGTAGGGCGACGGAATGATCACGTGGCCGCCAGCCGCCAAGATGGACAGGCCCACCGTCATGGTGCCGCCGACGTGAAACAGCGGGAAGCCGTTGATGGCGGCATCCTGCTCATCCAGTCCGTGAACCTGTGCAAAGGCCCAGGCGGCATGGATCTGGTTGCCATGCGTCAGGCGAACGAGTTTGGGCCGTCCGGTGGTCCCGCCGGTGTGGAACAGTGCGCAGACCGTGTCGCGATCCCGCGAGGTCTCGAAGTCCAGCGTATCGCGCATCGTCGCGACCGCCTCATCGAAGCTCACGGCGCCGCCGGTCAGGCGGCCATTCGCGCCGATCACGAAAATCGTCTTCAGCGACGGGACGCGACTCGCGACATTGGCCGCCCTCGTCCAGATCGCGCGATCGGCTGCTTCCGAGGCGACGACCAGAACGGTTGCGTTCTGCGCGTCGAGCAGATCCGCAATGGCATCTTCGTTCAGGAGATAGTTGATCGAGCTGGCGACGCCGGCGATCTGGGCGCCGAGCAAGGCCGGGAAGAGCTGCGGCAGGATCGGACAGAGAAACGCGACCGTGCCGCCGTTCCTGTCGATGCCGTGTGATCGGAACAGGTTCGCCGCGCGTATGATTTCCGCGAGCAACTGCCGATGCGTAAGCGTGATGTCGCCGGGTTCGCGCGAGCCTTTGGTCAGGACCGTCAGCGCAGGCCGGTCGGGATGCAGGCGCGCCGTTGCGGCAAAGAGATCATGCAGATTGCGGGCCGGGATGAGCGAGTCGTAAGGCCGCCGTTCCAGCGCCTCGATGTCGGCGATGGTTTCGATCAGCTGCGTGAACCGCGTTGTGCTCAGCGAGGGCGCGCTCACGGACGCCGCCGTTCAAGCGGCACGGCGCAATGTGCGGCAGCTGATCTGTCCTGGTGCAAGCGAACGTTTCCCGCCTATCTAGGTGACCGATTTTTGTTCTTCATAGGCGACATTGCCTGGACCCGGCTTGCTCTGGAGCGCAAAGCTTTTGCTTGTCCGCGCAAACCCGTCTTGCGTGCAGGCGGTGGCCATCCAGAATTTCGCCGCCGGGCCGGCTTGTGCGACGCACAAACGACGTTCATCATCATGACCTCGTAACGGATGGGCGCGCGATGGACCTGATATTTTCGACGGACGACCTTGAGCCGTCCAAACGTTTCGCCGCTTGGCAAGGCGCCATTTGCGACGTCTACGTTCATGTCGACGTCAATGCCGAAGAGCGGTCCGACTACCAGGGCTTCATACGCGAGGCGAAGTTCGGCGCGATCACAATGACCGATGTGCTGCTGTCGGAGCAGCGCATATCTCGGCGCGAGCGGCACATCGCAAAGCTCGACAAGGATTGCTACTACCTCGAATTCGTTCAGCAAGGCAGGATCAACGTTCTTCAGGCCGGCCAGACCATGCGTTCGAACGCCGGAATGAGTACGGTCTTTTCGGCCTCCGAGGCCTATGACCTCGAATGCATTGGCAAGGTACGTTCGCTCTACCTGGAAATTCCCTGCGCGGAGTTCGTGGAGCGCTTCAGCGATGGGCGGCTGCCTGTCATCACCGCTATGACGACGAGCCGCGGCCTGGGCCGGATCGCCGCCGAGTTCTGTGCGACCCTTGCGCAGGAAGGCGCATCGCTCGACGAGATTGCACGGACGCGGCTCGGCGGTGAACTGATGGACGTGCTGGCACTTGCGCTCGACATGGGCGACCGGGACGAATTCTCCGAGGACGCGGCCGCGCAGCAGGCCCGTCTGCGCTCGGTCAAGGCCTGGATCGAGGCGCACCTCACCGACGCGGATCTGTCGCTGGAGAGGATCGCGAAGAGCAATGGCGTCTCGCTCAGGCATCTGCACTATCTCTTCCGGCTCACTGATGTCTCGGTGTCCGAATGGATTTTGGATCGCCGGCTTCAGCGTTGTTACGACGTCTTGACCCGTTCCGAGTTGCGATCCCTGTCGATCACCGAGGTTGCCTATCAGCTGGGTTTCAGCAGTTCGTCCTACTTCAGCACCGTGTTTCGCAAGAAGTTCGGGCATAGCCCGTCGGACCTGCGGCGGCGCTAGCGGACCTGCAACCGCGATGCAGGCCCGTCGTCGGTGGCGTCACTTCAGGATCAGGCAGCCACCGACCTTCAGCGGACAGCAGCCAGCCCGCAGACACGAATGCCGCGATAGGTCTCATGGACAGTTTCCTCTTGTGGGACTGTTCCGTCCCTTTGTCCGACAAAGCTAGAGCCGAGCTCCCCTGGAGTCAATTTACTCCGCATGCTTCGTTAAAGGAGCCATTTGACGCGCTCTCCAGCGCCTTTTATAGCTTGTCGGACAATCGCCATTAGGAGCCGTCGTGCCCCTCTCGCCGCTCTTCCGTCCGATCGATGTCGCGCCGGCCTATCAGAAGGTCGCCGACGCAATCGAACGTGAGATCGTCAATGGCCGTATCAAGCCCGGCGATCCCATTGGCACCGAGCACGATCTGGTGCGGCAGTTCGGCGTCAATCGTTCGACCATTCGCGAGGGCATCCGCGTGCTGGAGGAGGGCGGGCTGATCAGCCGCGATTCCTCGCGCCGTCTGCACGCCTGCCTGCCGCGCTACAGCAAGCTGACGAGCCGCCTCAGTCGAGCGCTGGTGTTGCACGAGGTCACGTTTCGCGAGCTCTACGAGGCCTCGATGACGCTGGAGGTCGCCAGCATCGAGGGCGCGGTCGAGCGCGCGAGCGAGGAGAATCTCGCCGAGCTCATCGACAATCTCGCGCGCAGCGAGGCGGTGGTCGGCGATCCCGCGGCGCTTGCCGAATGCGACGCCGAATTCCACGTGCTGGTCGCAAAGGCCTCGCAGAACCGTGTGCTCCAGCTCGCGCGCGAGCCGGCGGCGCAGCTGTTCTATCCGACCACCGAGATGATCGTGACGCGCGTCTCCGAAGGTGGCCCGCGTCTCGTCGCGGCGCACCGGCATCTCATCGATGCGATTCGTCGCCGCGACCACGAGGCGGGCGTGCTGTGGACGCGCCGGCATTTGCAGGACTGGCGCCGCGGGTTCGAGAAGATCGCCTCGCTCGATCGATCGGTTGAACACATGTACATGGAGCACGCGCGGGCGGCCCGGCGCAGGTAGCGCCGCATGATCCAGAAAAGTGTGAAGCGGTTTTCCGACAAGATCATGCGCAAGAGGCACAAGACGCAAGATTTCGAACAAGAAATCGGACAAACAAAGCCATTACACGGAGGGACACATGACCGGCGATATCGCAGCCACCATCTCGAAAGCGCGCGAGCATTCCATCGGCGATCTCTTGCGCCGCTCGGCCGGCCGCGATCCGAACAAGCTTGCGGTGAGCTGCGGCCATGTGAGCTGGACCTTTGCCGAGATGGATGCAATCTGTAACCGTCTTGGCCGCGGGCTGCTGCGCCTTGGTGTCAAGAAGGGCGATCGCCTCGCAGTGCTCTCGCGCAATTCGCACGCCTTTGCGGCGCTGCGTTTCGCGGTGGCGCGGATCGGCGCCGTGCTGGTGCCGATCAACTTCATGCTCAACCCGGACGAGATCAGTTTCATCCTGAAGAGTTCCGGCGCAAAGCTGCTCGCGACTGGGCCCGACTTCGTCGATCCCGCGAGGGCCGCAAGCGCAAAAGATTGCGCGGTCGAGAAGATGATCTGGCTGCCCGGCGAGGATCTGGTCGCGGCGCCCGCGGGTCTCACAACGTTTGATGATCTCCTCAACCCCGACGGTTCGTTCCTCGAGGCCTCCGTCGACAGCCGCGATCTCGCGCAGATCGTCTATACCAGCGGGACGGAATCGCTGCCCAAGGGCGCCATGTTGACGCACGAAGCGGTGATGTGGCAGTATGTCAGCTGCATCATCGACGGCGGCATGAGCGTCGACGACAAGTTCCTGCACGCGCTGCCGCTCTATCACTGCGCCCAGCTCGATGTGTTCCTGGGGCCGCAAGTTTATCTCGGCGCCTCCGGCGTGATCACGGGCAAGCCGACTGCGGACAACATTCTGGCGCTGATCCAGGCGCACAAGATCACCTCGTTCTTCGCACCGCCGACGATCTGGATTGCGATGTTGCGCTCGCCGAATTTCGACAAGACTGACCTGTCGACTCTGCAAAAGGGTTATTACGGCGCCTCGATCATGCCGGTGGAGGTGCTGCTCGAACTGCAGCGTCGCCTGCCGAACGTCAAATTCTGGAATTTCTACGGCCAGACCGAGATCGCGCCGCTCGCCACCGTGCTCCGCCCCGAAGACCAGCTCCGCAAGGCCGGCTCGGCCGGCAAGCCCGTGCTCAATGTCGAGACGCGCGTGGTCAATGCGTCGATGGAGGATGTGAGCGTGGGCGAGGTCGGCGAGATCGTGCATCGCTCCCCGCATCTGCTGTCCGGCTACTACAACGATCCCGTCAAGACTGCGGCCGCGTTCACCGGCGGCTGGTTTCATTCCGGCGACCTCGCCACCGTCGATGACGAAGGCCACATCACGGTGGTCGATCGCGTCAAGGACATGATCAAGACCGGCGGCGAGAATGTCGCCAGCCGCGAAGTCGAGGAGATGGTGTATCGCATCCCCGAGGTCTCCGAAGTCGCCGTCGTCGGCCTGCCCGATCCGCGCTGGATCGAGGCAGTGACCGCGATTGTCGTGGTGAAGACCGGCGAAAAGCTGGACGAAGACGCCGTCATCCGGCACTGCGCCGGCCAGATGGCGCATTTCAAGGTGCCCAAGCGCGTGATCTTTGTGGATAGCCTGCCGAAGAACCCGAGCGGCAAGCTGCTCAAGCGCGAGCTGCGCCAGCGATTCGTCGGCGGCGAGACGCTCGACACGGCGGTCCAGAAAAGCTTTGGCACCTGAGGCGGAGCATTCGTCATGAAAGCCTGGCAGGTCGTGCGCGACTGGTCGATCGAGGGGATGGAACTGGTCGATTTGCCCGAGCCGGCGCCCGGTCCAGGTCAGGTTGCGGTGCGGATGCGCACAGCGTCACTGAACTATCGCGATCTGCTCACGGTCCAGGGCAAGGGCGGCGTCTCTCGATTGCCACTGATCCCGTTCTCGGATGGTGCAGGCGAGGTGAGCGCCATCGGCGAGGGCGTTGGCCGCGTCGCAGTCGGCGATCGCGTTTCCCCAATCTTCTTCCAGTCCTGGATCGACGGAAAGGTCTCGGCGTCCAGTCGCCGCTACGCGCTCGGCGGCACACGGCCGGGCGTGTTGCAAGAGGTGATGGTGCTTGATGCTGAGGGCGTCAGCCATATTCCAGCGCACCTTTCATTCCAGGAAGCCGCGACATTGCCCTGTGCGGGCCTCACCGCCTGGCGCGCGCTGTTCGAGGAAGCCAAGGTGCAGCCCGGCGACACCGTGCTGGTGCAGGGCACCGGCGGGGTCTCGATCTTCGCGTTGCAATTCGCAAAACTCGCCGGCGCGAGCGTGATCGTGACGTCGTCGAGCGACGAAAAGCTCGAGCGAGCAAAGGCACTCGGCGCCGATCACACCATCAACTATCGCGCGGTCCCCGACTGGGGCAAGGCGGCGGCGGAGTGGACCGGCGGCGGCGTCGATCATGTCGTCGAGGTCGGCGGCAAGGACACGTTCGGGCAATCGCTCGAGGCGGCGCGGGTCGGCGGCACCATTCTCGTGATCGGCGTACTCTCGGGCTTCTCGCAGCAGATCGCGATTCCGAGCCTGTTTTCCAAGAATCTGCACGTCATCGGCCTCTCCGTCGGCAACCGCCGCATGTTCGAGGCCATGACCGCGGCGATCGGGCGCAATGCGATGAAGCCGGTGATCGATCGCGTGTTCGACTTCGACGCCGTGCCCGAGGCGCTGCGGCTGATGCAGCAGGGCGGACATTTCGGCAAGATCGTGGTGGAGTTTCCCTGAGGACCTCGCCTCAGTACTTCTTCACGTGTGCGCCGAACACCAGCCACAGCGCCATTGACGCGAGGCCGAAGCTGCCGAGCAGCAGAAAGGTCGGGCCGTAGCCGATCCATTGCGCGATCCAGCCGCCGAGCGCGGGGCTCAGGCTCGCGCCGACACCCTGCACGGTGATGACAGCGCCCTGGCCCAGATTGATGCGGCCGGTGCCGTCGAGCGAGCGCGCGACCATGCCGGGGACCGCGACCGTCTGCAATCCGGTGCCGATGCCGTCGAGCACCTGCATGGGCACGACGCCCCACCATCCCGTGACGAAAAACGCCAGAACACCCCGGATCGGCAGAAACATGAAGGACACCAGGATCACCGGCCAGTAGTTGCGCTTTCCCGCAACTTGCATTGCAACCAGCGACGTCACCACCATGACGCCCTGTGCAATGACGACGGTGGTCGCAACGAAGCTCGGGCCATTGGCTTGTCCTTGCGCCACGGCGGCGAGGCCGTAGAGCGGGACGATGGCTGCATTGCCGAGATGGAAGATGGCGAGCGCAAGCGCCAGCACCAACAGAGGCTTGTGCTTCAGGAGGACGGACATGGCATCCGGTGGATTCTTGCTCTCATCCTCCTTGCCGCCGCGCGCCTGACGATCGTCGATGGCTTTGGCGGGGATCATCAGCACGCAGGCGATCGCGATGGTGCCGAACACGGCCGCCAGCACGAACACCCAGACGTAGCCGAATTTGAAGCCGAGATAACCCGACAGCGCCGCGCCGACCATGTTGCCGGCGTGATTGAAGGCCTGGTTGCGGCCATTCAGTGCATTAAAGCCCTTCTGCTTGGCGATGCCGAGGCTGATGCCGGTCACCGCCGGCACGATCGCGGCGCTCGCCAGCGATTGCGCCACCTGCGAGAATGTCACGGCCCAGAAATTCTGCGAGATCAGGATGATCGCAGAGGCCAGCACCACGCAGATGCCGGGAATGACGACCCACAGCCGCTTGTTGCGGCTGGAGTCGATGAAGCCGCCGATCGGGGTCGTGACCAGCATGCCCGCGACATTGCCTATCGTCAGCGCCGTGCCGATCAAGCCGGTGGCCCAGCCGCGCTCTTGAAGGAACACGTCGACGAACGGCCCGATGCCGGACTGCATGTCGGCCATGAAGAAGTTGACGGCGTAGAGAGGCCAGAGACGGGGTGAGGAGAGGCGCGATGTCATCGAGACGCTGAACGTGATGCTGCCGATCGACCGTGATATCGCGCAGGCGGAGATGGCCGGCCATTTGTGCCGGGATGGACATGAACGTAACCTGTGCTAATCGCCTTGGTTCCTGCGAACTTGCGGTTGCGGGACCGCGATGCCACTTCAAGTCTGCGACGGTCTCATTCCGGATCACAGTCATGCCTCTCTGGACCTGCGAAACCTGCGGCGCGCAATTCCCGGACAGTGGAAAACCGCCTGCATCCTGTCCGATCTGCGAAGACGAGCGGCAATATGTGAACTGGAAAGGGCAGACGTTCCTGAGCCGCGAGACACTGGCCGAGCGCCACAGTCTCATCTGGCGCAACGATCTCGGCCTCACCGGCATCGCGCTCGAGCCGAGCTTCGCGATCGGCCAGCGCGCACTGCTGGTTCCCGATGGCGGGGGATTCGTGATGTGGGACTGCATTCCGCTGGCAACGGCGCAGGCGATCGCGCATGTCAAATCGCTTGGCGGCCTGACAGCGATCGCGATCTCGCATCCGCATTATTATGGCGCCCTCGCCGACTGGAGCGAGGCGTTTGGCGGCGTGCCGGTCTATCTTCATGCCGACGATCGCCAATGGGTGACGCATCCGCATCCGTCGATCGTGCACTGGACCGGCGATCAGCATCGCATCTCGGGCGATGTCCTGCTGCTCCGCACCGGTGGCCATTTCGCAGGCGCCACAATGCTGCACCACGCGCGAGGCGCCGAAGGCAGGGGCGCACTGCTCACCGGCGATATCGCCCAAGTGACGATGGACCGCCGCTTCCTCAGCTTCATGTACTCCTATCCGAACTACATGCCGCTCAACGCCGCAGCGGTGCGGCGGATCGCAGAGGCGGTCGAGCCGCTCGCCTTCGACCGCATCTATGGCGCCTGGTGGGGCCGCAACATCGCCTCGGGCGCGAAGGCTGCTTTAGCGGCGTCGGTGAAGCGATACATCGCGGCCATCGCCTGAGCCGCGCGATAGCCAGAATCTCTGTTGCCTTCGCTTAATAAATGTACTAATTGTACAGTTATTAGACGCGGCGCAACGGTGCGTTTGCTGGTCCGGCACGATCGATGCATCGTAGTTGCGGCTGCCGCGTTGCGCGGCCGCGTGAGCGGGAGCTTGATACATGACCGGGCGCGACTACGAAACCTTTGAGGCCGGCGACGTCACGCTTGCATCCGGCGCGGTCTTCCCCGCGATGAACCTCGTCTATCGGACCTACGGCACTCTGAGCCCCGACAAAGACAACGTCATCCTCTATCCGACTTCGTTCAGCGCCCAACACTCTGACATTGAATGGCTGATCGGGTCCGATGCCGTGCTCGATCCCTCGCGCTACTTCATCATCATCCCGAACCTGTTCGGCAATGGCTTGTCGTCCTCTCCGTCGAACTCCGGCGATGCGCCGTTTCCGGACGTCACCTATCACGACGCCATTGCGATTCAGCATCGGCTGCTCGCCGAACGCTTCGGCATCAAAAAGCTCGCGCTGGTCTATGGCTGGTCGATGGGCGGCATGCAGGCCTATCACTGGGCCGCCCTGCACCCGGAGATGGTCGAGCGTGCGGCGGTCGTCTGCGGCAGCGCGCGCTGTGTGCCCTACAACCATGTCTTCCTTGAGAGCGTGAAGGTCGCGCTCACAGGCGATCCCGCCTTCCGCGACGGCCGCTTCGTCGAGAAGCCTGTCGCCGGCTATCGCGCGATGGGCCGCGTCTATGCCGGTTGGGCGATGTCGCACGGCTTTTATCGCGACGAACTCTGGCGAGAGGCGGGCTTCACCTCGCTGGAGGACTATCTCGTCCGTGCCTGGGACGGGGCGTTCGCACGGCGCGACGCCAACGATCTGCTGGCGCAGGTCGGAATCTGGCAGCGCGGCGATATCAGCCGTTGCGACGCCTTCGGGGGCGATCTCGGGCGCGCGCTCGAGGCGATCAAGGCACACATGCTGCTGATGCCGGGCGCTACCGATCGCTATTTCGATGTCCGCGACAACGAGGACGAACTCGGCAGGCTGGTCAACGCGAAATCCGCCGTGCTGCATCCGATCCCGTCGCTGCACGGTCATCGCGCCGGCAACCCCGTCAACAATCCGCGCGATCAGGCGTTCCTCAAGGCCGAGATCGCAGCGCTTCTCAGCAAGTAAGGCAGACATCCAACCATGACCGACGCGATCGTTTCGGAATCCGGCCAACGCCTGAAGCCGCTGAGCCTGGCCATGTTGCGCGAATTATCGGGGCGTTCGAACTTGAGGGGCGTTGTGCAGAGCCTGGGTCATTACGGAATGATCGTGCTGGTCGGGACGGTGATCTGGTTGGTGTCTTCGCGCTATGGCGTGCTCTGGGCGCCGCCGCTGATGGCGATGCAGGGCTATCTCGTCGCCTTCCTGTTCATGGCCGTGCATGAGACCGCGCACAAGACCGCGTTTGAAAGCCGTAGCCTCAATCTCGCGGTCGGCTATCTCTCGGGCTTCGTGATCGGTCTTCCGTACGAATATTACTGCCTGTTCCATTGGGATCATCATCGCTACACGCAGGATCCCGGCAAGGACCCGGAGCTGATCGTCGGCGTGAAGCCAAAATCCGACACACAGCTTGCGATCGCCTATAGCGGATTGTTGCAGGTCGCCGCCCGTCTCCGCCTGATGCTCGGCCATGCCGTTACCGGCAAGGTCGTCGTACCCTGGATTCCCGAGAACAAGCGCGCCACCATCGTGACCGAAGCGCGGATCTATGTCGCGCTCTATACCCTGCTTCTCGCACTCTCGCTTTGGTGTTCCTCCCCCCTGCTGCTGTGGGTCTGGATCGTGCCGCTCATCATCGGGCAGTTTTTCCTGCGGCCCTATCTCTATGCCGAGCACACGGGCTGCGAGCGGACCCGTAGCGCGTTCCAGAACACTCGCACCACCTATACCGGTGCGGTCGTCAAATGGATTGCGTGGAACATGCCCTATCATGTCGAGCACCATGCCTACCCCTCGATCCCATTTCATGCGCTCCCGAAGCTGAACGGCATTATCGACGGCGAGATCGTCCATCGCGGCCGCGGCTATATCAGAACGACGCGCGAGACCTGGTCCTGGTTTCGCCGGCATCGACAGACAGGCAACTGATCTCACGTTGCAGCAATGCCATCTCCGTATCAGCGCGGATACCGCGGGCGGGCATCTGCTCTTTTTCGATAGGCAGCTTCACGCCACGCTAAGCGCGAATTCCTGTCGCCGCGCGCACTCCGATACCGCGCCGGCGCTGCGCCCCACATGCGACAATAAAAGCTCATCCATATCAGGGGTTGAAGCGAGCGTCGCTGGCGCGTCGCGACTGGTTACCGGTCTCTTGCAGAGCCGCTCGAACTTTAGCGAAAGCTCTTCACTACAAGTCTAGTCGGATTTCCTAGCATCTCTTCAAGGAGGAGATATGCCGAACGCAAATCCGACAGCACAACGTTTGTACTTCAAGGCACTCGAGCAGTTCGGGCGGCAAGTCGGGCGCTATGGCAGTGCGCTCTCCGGCGTCGCCGCAATTGCGCTCGTCTGGTTGGGAATCCTCTACAACATGGACGCAGATCGATCGCGTACCGAGCGTGCTGCCCTGCAGAATGGCTCGAACCTAGCGCGCGCCTTCGAGGAGCAGATCATTCGCTCGATCCGCGCTGCTGACCAAACTCTCCTCTATGTCAGAGATTCTTACGAGCGGGATCCGGAGAATTTTGATTTTTCGCTGTGGACCAAGAACAGCCAATTTTTGACTGATTTTTCGTTCCAGGTCGTCCTGATCGACAAGAACGGGATCATGCGCACCAGCAACATCGATCCCGGCCTCAAGGGACTGGATTTGCACGATCGGGAGCACTTCCGCGTTCATGCCGACGGCCGGGAGGACTTCCTGTTCATCAGCAAGCCGATCTTCGGGCGGGTTTCGAATAAATGGTCGATCCAACTGACCCGTCGGATCACCGCGAAAGATGGTAGCTTCGACGGTGTCGTCGTCGTTTCGCTTGATCCGGACTATCTATCCCGCTTCTACAACTCGATCGACATCGGGAAAGACGGCTCGGCATCTCTCGTTGGTCTCGATGGCATCGTGCGGGCCCGCGGCGCGGGTGGACCATCCGCTATCGGCTTGTCGATCAGCGGAGGGCCGTTGCTGGGTCTTCTCGCGCAGCGTTCAAGCGGCTCGTATGTCGGAAGCAGCCGGGCTGACGGGGTCGAGCGGTTGTTGTCCTTCCGCAAGGTCGACGGATATCCGCTCGCCGTCGTGATCGGTCAGGCGACGGCCGAAATCTTCCTGAATTACCGTCGTGAGCGCGACAAGGACGTCATCGCTGGCTGCGTGCTGAGCTTGGTGATCTGTCTCGTCACTATCCTGATCATGCGCTACCAGGCCGGTCTTGCGAAATCTCGTGACGCTGCGGAAGCCGGTTCGCGCGCGCGGTCCGAATTTCTGGCCATGATGAGCCACGAAATTCGTACGCCCATGAACGGCGTCATCGGCATGGCGGACATCCTGCTGTCCAGCTGTCTGGATCGTGACCAGAAGCAGATCGCTTCGACCTTGCGGGATTCGGCTGACTATCTGCTGCAGATTCTCAACGACGTCCTCGACTTCTCCAAGCTTGATGCCGATCGGCTTGAGCTGGAACGGATCGAATTTGACGTTCGAAAGTCTGTTTCCGCGGTTGTGGATCTGCTGGCCTTGCGCGCCAAGGAAAAGGGGCTCCGCCTGACCTGCACGATCGGCGAATTGGTGCCGCCCATGATTGTGGGCGACCCAGCGCGTATTCGGCAGGTGCTGTTCAATCTGGTTGGGAACGCCATCAAGTTCACCGAAGCCGGCGGGGTTGAAGTGATGGTGCACTC
Organism: Bradyrhizobium sp. WYCCWR 13022; assembly: GCF_030435535.1. Taxonomy (NCBI): domain Bacteria; kingdom Pseudomonadati; phylum Pseudomonadota; class Alphaproteobacteria; order Hyphomicrobiales; family Nitrobacteraceae; genus Bradyrhizobium; species Bradyrhizobium sp. WYCCWR 13022. The sequence goes on along the minus strand of NZ_JAUIZJ010000008.1, from coordinate 98,307 downwards.
CAACCCCTTAGGTAAGGGGCGGTCAAAGTTGACATTCAGCGTTCGCGATACCGGTGTTGGGATTCCCGAGGACGCGATCGGACTATTGTTCCGTGAGTTCTCGCAACTCGATAGTTCGATCTCGCGTCGCTTCGGCGGCACGGGGCTAGGGCTCGCGATCTGCAAGCGCCTCGTGACTTGCATGGAGGGCGAGATCTCGGTCCAGAGCGTTCCCGGCGTGGGAAGCGCCTTCTCGTTCTCTGTCGAGGTCGCGGCCGCCAACGATGTCGAGGCGGCCTCGGCCGTCCGATCAGATTGTGGGGACTCGGCAAGCACCACGGACATCGTGTCGCTTCGTGTGCTGGTTGCCGAAGACAATCTCACCAATCAATTCGTGATCCGTAAGCTCCTCGAGAGAATGGGCGTGAAGCCAGATCTCGTCGACAACGGCCTGAAAGCGGTGGCTGCCGTGCAGGAGAACGCTTACGACCTCGTATTCATGGACATGATGATGCCGGGCATGGATGGGCTCGCCGCAGCCCGCGCGATCCGCCAGCTGCCGCCTCTTGCCCGCGACGTTCACATCATCGCGTTGACGGCTAATGCCACGCGCCAGGATGAGCTCGCCTGTCTGGCTGCAGGCATGAACGACTTCGTCACAAAACCGGTGACACGCGATCAGCTCGGCGCAGCTATGCAGCGCATGTCTATCGCCGAAAAGGGAAGGCTTATCGCATGAAGTCCGGGCCAGCGTTTGAAAAGGACACGCTTCGCTTGTTGGTCTCCGAACTCGGGGCGGAGGACGCAACGGAGGTGCTGAAAGCATTCCTCGAAGACACGGCGGAGAAGATCGGCTTGCTTGGTACCGCACCGCTCGATCCGGCGTTCATCCGACAGCAGGCGCATTCGATTAAAAGCTCCGCTGGAACGTTCGGTTTCGTTGAACGTCCGAGCTGGCGTTCAGTATCGAGCAGAGCGCCTTGAGCATGATGCCTGACCAGCTTGAACGCGCGACTGCGAGGCTCGAGCGAGTGTTCGAAGAGACCGCCGAATTTGTCAGGTCAGTCTTGCTGGCCTCGGATATGGAGATTGCGTAATGCGCGGATTTTCTCGCCAGACGGAAGAAACGCTGGGACGGTTGCTTGTCGTGGATGACGATCTGGTTCAGCGCACCGTCGCGGGAAAGATCGGCGCAAAGATCGGTTATGATTGTCTTACCATGCCCTCGCTGGAGCTCGCCGAGTCGGTTCTGTCGCGAGAGACGTTCGATGTGATGACCGTCGATCTGTCGCTCGGCGAACGTGACGGCGTCGAGCTGCTTCGATTCGTCGCCGACCGCGGGCTCCAGAATATGGCGATTGTGGTTATCAGCGGTTGCGACGGCCGCGTCCTGAAATCGACAAGACGCGTCGCACAGGGGCTAGGGCTATCGGTTGTCGGAGTGCTCAGCAAGCCACTGAATCTGGACGAGCTGAAAGATGCTCTGCTCTTGCCACGGCCGAAGCGAGCCGCGGCGAACGTGCCTTCGGCGGCGATTGTCGTTTCTCCGGAGCGGATCGTCGACGGCATTCGGCAAGGCGAGTTCGTCGCCGATTTCCAGCCGAAAGTCGAGCTGGGCAGCGGCAAGGTTGTTGGAGCGGAAGCGCTTGCGCGCTGGCGCACGCGTGAACCCGGTATCATCTCTCCGACGGCATTCATTCCGATCGCCGAGCAACACGGCCTGATGCCGGAACTGACTGATGCCGTCTTTGCCTCTGCGATGTCGCAGGGGCGCAAGCTGATTGATCGATATCCCGATTTCACGATCGCGGTGAACGTGTCTGGATCGCTATTGTCCGACCTGACACTGCCGGAGCGGATCGAAGATGTCCTGCGTCGACAACAGGTGCCGGCGCATGCCCTGATCGTGGAGATCACAGAAACCACCGCTATGGCAGATGTGGACCTCGCGACCGATATCCTGGTGCGCCTGCGCCTCAAGAACATCGGTACCGCCATCGACGATTTCGGAACCGGATATTCCTCGCTTGCTGCACTGGCCAAGCTGCCGTTCAGCGAGCTCAAAATCGATCGGTCATTCGTTCATGGCTGTGAAGCCGACGAAGACATGATGAAGATCATCGAGGCATCGGTCGGATTGGGGCGCGCCTTCAACATGAAGGTCGTTGCCGAAGGTGTCGAGACCGCAGAGACGTTGGCGGCGATTCGTCGCGCGGGATGCGACATCGGTCAGGGATACCTCTTTAGTCCGTCGCTGAGGCTTGCGCGTGCCGAGAGCTGGGTATCGCAGCGTAACGAGTTCGTGGCTCAGCGTGCGGCCTGGATGGGCGAACAACGGCAAGCGATATCGGCTCCCTCTGCAACCGTCACGGACGGAGTAGGCCGTCAGCGGATCGAAGCCGCTCACGGGTGATAGACACGCTTGGCGATATTGTCGAGATCGAACGGCCGAAAAGATCAATCTGGAATGTGGAGGCTGGCTCGCCCCCCCCCGTTTCCGAAGCGCCACCGCATCATCGAACCATGACGGACGACGGTGCGTCCGGATCGACGACTGCACTGCTGGCGGGGCTCGCACGGTCGATACGAGAAGAGCTCGTTCTTTTGGATCGCGTGCGCGCCAGACTTGAAACCAGACGCTCCGGCCGCAATGCGACCGGAGCTCTGTCGTGAAGGCACAAAATCAGTAGACGGTGTACCCGCAGACATTCACGACGCGGACGCGCAGGCCGTGACGGGTCTGGACGACGCGTTCCTGGTAGCAGTTGTTGAGGCCGGTGTTGACGTACACGCCGCCGAAGCCCCAGCCGGGGCCCCAATAGTGGTGGAAGCCGTGAGCCGAAGCGGCAGTGGGCGCGAGAGCAGCAGCGCCGAGCGAACCGGCGGCGATCAGACCAAGTGCAAGCTTACGAAACATCTTCATTCTCCAGTGTGGCGCGAAGCCGTTGTTGTGTCCCTGCCTTTCGGTCGAGGTGAAGCGTGATTCCGTTCACAAGGAGGATGGAGAATCGTGTTTCAGGATTGTTTCATCGAGTACGGCGAGACGCGCCGCTATCAGGCTTTCCGCGCCGCGCGATAGCGCGCAGCCATCGCCTGCGTCATCTCGGCCATTTTCTCGCGGAGATCGGCGGGCTCCAGCACTTCAGCTTCGGACCCGAGCCGCAATAATTCCGCGGCGGCATGCCATGACGTCTTGCCGGTCGGCACTCTGGCGATGCGCCAGCCGTCCGCATCCTCGGCCCCCTCGATCTGCGTGCGCGCCTTGACGTAAGGCTGGCTCAACGCATCGAGCATCTTCACGCCGAGCGGCGACAGCCGCACGATCGCGACATTCGGATGCATCTCCGCCTCTAGTCGTAGTGTCGCGTTCTGCCAATAGGCGGCGAGATCGAAATCGACGGGGCGCTCGAAGTCATCGTCGAGCGCCGTGCAGTCGAGCACGCGCGCGATGCGATAGGTGCGTACGCTGCCATCGACTTGGCCTGCGAGATACCAGCTGCCGCCTTTCAGCACGAGGCCGAGCGGGGCGACGCGGCGCCGCTTCTCGGCGCGCCAGCTCTGGTATCGGATCTTGATGAGTGTCCCGCGCAGAGCGGCGCCGGCAATGGTGCGCAGATGTTCTGGCTCCTCCGTCTCGCCGAACCAACCGGGAGCATCGAGATGGAAGCGTTCCTGCATCCGGCCGGCGTCCTCGCGCAGGTTTGCGGGCAGGGCCGCCATCAGCTTGTTCTGCGCGGCGATCATTGCCGCATCCAGCCCCAGCGCCGCTGCTGGTCCAGGAAGTCCTGCGAGGAACAGCGCGCTCGCCTCGCTCTGTGAGAGCCCGTTCAGCCGCACGCGATAGCCGTCGAGCAGGCGGTAGCCGCCCTCCGCGCCGCGGTCGGCATAGACAGGAACGCCCGACGCGGCGAGCGCGTCGATGTCGCGATAGATCGTGCGCACCGAGACCTCGCAGGCCTCCGCAAGCTCGGGCGCGGTGACCTGCCCCTTGGCCTGGAGGGTGGTGAGGATCGACAGCATCCGGCTCGCACGCATGAGTCCTTAAACCATACCTGACACAAGATGTCAGGTATGGTTCGTTACAAGGGCGCTATCGCCAGCCGGCCAGATGGAGACCCGCCATGACCGATCCGAACCGCATCACCCTGTTTTATTCGCCGCAAAGCCGGGCCATGGGCACGCGGGTGCTGCTGGAGGAGCTCGGAGCGCCCTATGATCTCCATGCCCTCAACATGAAGGCCGGCGAGCAGCGGCAGCCGGCGTACCTCGCCATCAATCCACTCGGCAAGGTGCCGGCCGTCAGGCATGGTGAAGCGCTCGTGACCGAGCAGGTGGCCATCTACATCTATCTCGCCGATTTGTTTCCGCAGGCCGGGCTTACACCCGCGCTGAACGATCCGCTGCGCGGTCCTTACTTGCGCTGGATTGCCTATTACGGCTCCTCCTTCGAGCCGGCCCTGATCGATAAATTCATGCAGCGCGAGCCCGCGCCGATCACGCAGTCGCCCTATGCCGATTACGACACCATGCTGGGTGCGCTCGAAGCGCAGCTTTCGAATGGGACGTATCTGCTCGGCGAGCGGATGACCGCCGCTGATATCCTGTGGGGCGTCGCGTTCAGCTGGACGATGATGTTCGGCATCGTGCCCAAAAAGGACGTCTTCGTTCGCTATTCCGAGCGCATCACCTCGCGACCGGCGTTCCTGCGCATCAGTGCTGCGGACGATGAGATGGCCGCGCAGCATGCCGCGGCTGCCGGAGAATAAAGGGCCCAACCTCATATGACCAAGCCGATCCATACGACCAATTGTTTCGATACGTTCATCCGGGTTGCCGAGGACTGTCCGGCGCGCTCCGGTGAGGAGCCGCCGCCGCGGGCAGGGCGGCCGACGGTGGCGGGGCTGCAATATGCGATGATCGCGAATGCACCTTATACGTACACGTCCGACGACGTGGTTTTCGCGACCTCCGCGCAAGGGCGCGAACTTGGAGCCAAGGCGACCAGCCCGGAAAGGAACGCCGCACGCGCTGCGTTCTTCTCGCGCGGCCAGGCCTGCATGCGTGCCTCAGGCCTCGGCAAGCGCTACGGCTGGGGCGTGCACGCCGACAGCGAAGGCCGCATCGCGATCTATGCTGTCGACAGCAAGCGCTATCATGCGCTGTCGCGGGATTCAAAGCTCACGCAAACGCGTGCGATGCGGTCGAAGCGAGCGTGATCCTCAAAAATTCGGCAGCCGCTTCTCCGCAAAGGCCTTGATGCCTTCCTTGATCTCGTCGCCGCGCATGCTGTCGCGGTGGCGTTGATCGGCAGCTCGCTCGTCGAGCTCGCCGCGGGCGAATTCGTTGATGGCGTGTTTCATGCCGCGCATCGCGTTCGGCGCATTGCCGGCGAGGATGCTGGCGAGCTTGTCGACTTCCTCGTCGAGTGTCTCCACCGGCACCATGGCGGTGAGATAGCCGATCCGCAGCATCTCCGGTGCGGTGATCTTCTGCGCGGTGAGGAACAGCTTCTTGGCATTGTCGACGCCGAGCCGCGTCACGTAGCGTTTGATGCCGCTCCTGTAATAGTGCAGCCCGAGCCGTGCCGCGGGCATGAACATCTCGGCGGTATCGACGCCGATGCGGAAATCGCAGGCGAGTGCGAGGTCGGTCGAGCCGCCATAGACGCCACCGTTGAGCCGGCAGATCGTCGGAACGCCGAGATCCTCCAGCCGGTTGACGACAATCTCGAAGGCCGAGCCCGCGCTCTGTTGCTCGTTGACGCTGATCGCCCGTTCGGCGACCGAATTGAGGTCGTAGCCTGCCGAGAAAGCCCGTCCTGTCCCTGTCAGCACAAGAACACGAATGTCAGGATCGGCCTCGACCCGGTCGAACAACTTGACCAGCTCGCCGAGGTCCTCGGCCTGGAGACGGTTGAGATGCTTGGGCCGGTTGAGGCGGATGGTGGCGCGGGGGCCGGAGATTTCTAGCACGGGGCTGCTTGCAGCGTCGGCTGTGTCCGGCATTCTTGTCTCCATTCACTTGTTTTCGAGCGCGCGCCGCTTCGCCTCGGCATCGATGGTCTCGGCGAGATCAGGGTGCCGTGCCATCAGCACGCGGAAGTCGACGAGGTCGAGCACCAGCAGTCGCGATACCTTCGTGGTCGAGACGTTGGCGCCGCGCATGTTGTTGCCGAGCAGCGCCATCTCGCCGAAGAAAGCGCCTTCGCCGAGTTGGACCTTCTTGCCGGGGAGGTCGACCTCGACGGCGCCGGCGGCGATGAAATACATGCAGTCGCCTTGCGCGCCCTTGCGGATGATCATGGTGCGCGCCGGAAGCTCCATGGTGCGCAGCATATGGGTGACGTCGGCGATGGCCGCCGGGCCCAGCGCCGCGAAGAACGGTACCTTGCTGACGGATTCCCAGGTCTTGAGGAAGTTGTCCCGCCGCGTCTCCGCCGCGAATCCGGTCGCCAGAATACCGGTCCAGAGGCCGAACACGCCGAGGCCGGAGATCATCACCAGTGCCGCCACCATGCGGCCGAGCGGCGTAACCGGTACGACGTCGCCGTAGCCTGTCGTGGTCAGCGTGACGACGGCCCACCATAGCGCGGCGGGGACGCTGCCAAAGGTTTGCGGCTGCACATCCCGCTCTAGGAAATATTCGGCGACGGAGGCGAGGAAAACCACCATCAGGAAGATGACGAGCACGCTGATCAGCGGTCCCGATTCCAGCACGAGCACGCGGCGGAGCTGGCGCAGGCCTGGAATGCCCGGCACGACCTTCAAGACCCAGAGCACACTCAGCAGCCAGGCCGTCTTGGGCTCGGCGCCGAGGATCAGTGCCACCGGCACCGCCAGCGCCCCCATTGCATCAACCACCCCGGCGGAGGAGGATACGTAAAGGCCCAGCCGCCCCTGCCGCGCCATGTGACGCAGTCGGACCAGCCATTCGAATACGAAATAGACGAGGCAGGCCCACAGCAGGACATCGATCCAGCGGTGCGCTGTTTCATAGGCCGGATCGACCGTCAGCAGCACCATGCTGAGCACGCCGACGGCCACAGCCACATAGGCCGCCTTGGTCATGTTGCGGCCGGCGGTCGCGGCCACGAACTGGGCCAGAGCGGGAAACATCGGCTTGGACATGCGGGATGGCAGCTCGGTCTTGGTTTTTTGCGGTCCCTGGCTGGGACGCCGGCGCCAAAGTGCCCGCCCGCACCGGGGCCGTCAACGACGCGGCGGGCAGGGCGCACCATCCGCCCAGATCAGGGCGCGGATGGTTTGTACAGATGCTGGGGTCGCGCCGGGCCTGATCGTTACTTGAAATGTGGAGGTTCGTCGTAGCCGCGGCGGCTGCTGAAGAACAGCAGCATCATCAGGCCGATGCCGACGACCACGGAGAAGCCCGCTCCCAGCGCCAGCGCCACATAACCTTCCGTCGGGATCGGCCCGCCTTCGACCGACATGGCCGAATAGCCGAAGTAACCGACTGCAACCAGCATTCCAAGCAAGAGGATGAGAAGGAGGATACGCATGGTGCGTTCTCCGGTTGTACCGGGAAACCAACGGTTGCGCAGGGGAAGCGGTTCCAGGGGCGGCAGCGGCGGTTTGCCCGCGAAGGTAGGTCCCAGTCGCGCGGCGCCCGATAGGTCAGGCGCTCTGAGCTGTTTTCACCACCACGACATTGCTGTCATCATGCGGGGGAGGGGGGGCAGCGACCTTCTCGACCTCGTTGGCGTGGCGCTTCAGATAGTCGCGGCGCATCCCGATCTCGTCGCGGACGAATTCGTAGCCCAGCTTGAACGTGTCGAGCCCGTCGGTACTGATCGTGCCGTCGCGCAGGCCGATGACCGCGCCGCGCAGGATGCTCTCGAGTTCGTCCTGGAGGCATTCGAGCTGGTCCAGCGAATGGGCGTGCTCGATGCGTTCGCCGATGTCGAGGATGGCGGTGGAGAGCTGGCTCGCCTTCTCCGGCGCGATGCGGGTGATCTTGGCGTAGATCGCAGCGAAGATCGAGCCGATGACGCTGAGCGCGGCAGCGCCCAGATACATCATGTCGCTGTATTTATCCATGAACGACTTGGTGTCGTCGTTGATGTAGTCGGCCGCGCCCTGATGCGCCATCACGTAGGAGTCCTTCTCGACGGAGGCCGGCTCAATGTGGGTGGCAAAGCCGTTGTCGAGGCCAAGCGCGGACTTGTTCTCGTAGACGATACGCGCGATGTCCCCGGCGGTGGTCAGCGACATCCTGGATTGCGCGACCAGCAGCCATTCGAGCCCGATCGTGTCGAGATCGTCGTCGGGGATTTCGGGCGAGGCGGACAGCGTGCCGGCCGTCAATGTCTCCTCGGAAATTCCGGGGAATTTGCGTGCCAGCGCTTTGGCCTCGTCGATTGCGTTCAGCGTGAAGCCGCCTCGCTTGGCGACCTGCTCATAGGCCTTGTCGCGCACGGCCTTGGAGGTGTGGACGAGGACGATCACTGCGCTGAAGCCATTCGACGGCGCGAACAGCTTGTCCAACGTCGACCCCTGCGGCGCCATCTGGACCTTGGCGGTGTCTGGGCCGTCAGCAACACCGAGGATGCTGCGGACGAAAGCAAGCGAGGTGTCGCTGTCGGCGAGAACCGCGACCTTCTTCTTCTTCAACTCGGCCAGTGACTTGACCTTCTTGTTGCCGGGGCCCAGCAGCAGCACGAGATCATGCTCCAGGATCGCCAGTGCACGCGCGCGAAGGGGCACCTTGGCATCGGTGCGCAGGACGGCAAGATCGGCCTGCCTGCGATCGAACTGTGCGACCGCCTTCGCGTTGTCGGGGTTGTTGACGACCTTGATCCGGAAGCGCGAGGCGTTGTTCTTCAGCAGTGTGGCGAGCTTGTTCGCGAACAGGGCCTCGTCGCTGTTGGGAGCACCGACGGCAAAGGTCAGCGTCTCCGAATTGTGCAACATGGCTCGGCCGCCCCAAACGGTCGCCAGCGACAACAGCAGGGTCAGAACGACATACAGCAGGACCTGCTGCTGGTTGGTCTTGATCACCTTGGGACGCCGGGGCGGCGGAAGCTCGGTCGGCGAGGTCGGGCCTTCAGCACTCATGGCAGCACCCTGGCCTTATTCCTTGAACGGCGGGCGGCACGGCCATCGCCGCCGGCCCGCGCGAAAAATTCTTAAGGGTCTGAAAAAAGAACGAAAATCCTCTACCTGAGGATGATAGCGCTCCACCGGGAGAAAGCAAATTCCGCGCCGAACGTAACCTTAATCGACATCGCCCCGCCCTCGCTCAGCCATCCTATCACCGTTTAGCCACAGTTGGCGATTTTCCAGTTCCCCCGGCTGCATTCCGGCGCGGGAAGTGTCATAAATCGTCGGTCCCGATGGTTTGACGGGTCCAAGAAGAAGTTGCGCTGAACGCTCCATTTTTTCTTTTCGAGTCAACGAGGGCGTCAGCTTTGTCGTTTCCACCCCTGTCATCGGCGGTTCCGATTGAAGCGCTCATTGGCTGGATGTTGCTGCTTACCTTCAAGCACATCATCGCCGATTTCGTCCTGCAAACGGCCTGGATGGCGCACGGCAAGGACCAGAAGCACGGCTGGGCGCTGCCGCTTCTGGTGCATTGCCTGATTCATCTTGCGGTTGCGCTGCCGCTGATCCTGATCGTCGCGCCGAAATTCTGGTTCGTGGCGCTGATCGATTTCGTCATCCACATCACGATCGATCGGGCCAAGGGCCTGGTCTCGGCCAATTGTGGCGTCAACCAGGAGCACCCCTGGTTCTGGACACTGATCGGCGTCGACCAGGCGCTGCATCACCTGACAGGCTTCGGCCTTTCGATCTTCATGGCGGCGAACTAGGCCCCAGACCTCATCCTGAGGCGTCCGCCAGGGGCAGGCTCCACGAAGCACGGTGATCCGTAATCGACCCGGTAGGGTTGCGTTCTGATTCGCGGCATAAGGGCAAGGACACCGGGTGACTACCGCCCAGGGTGGTTAACCTTTCATTAGAGAATTGCGCTGCATCTTCCGCACACGAGGGAGAACTGCAATGTTTTCAAGCCGCGACGCTTTTGAAAGCGATTTCTGCCCGGTTCGTGACGAGCTTCTTGGCGAGATGTACCGCGCCAATGAAGGCGGCCTGCCGAGGCTGGTTGAGAGTGTTTCCCCTGACGTCCGCGCCAGGCTGGCCCTGTTTTGCTACCGCCGCAGCCATCTGCACTCGCTGGCCGTCGCGATAGCGAGCAGCTGCAGCGAGCGCGACCTGATCGAGAACGGCGGGCGTGTCGGCTCGACGCTCTATGCGCTGTCGCGCGAAGGCTCGACCAAACCGTCACCATCGGTGTCGGGTGGCCGCAAGCCGATCACGCTGTCGACCAAGCCGCTCTCGGTGCTCGCACCGCTCGAGGACGAGATCGACGACGAGATCAGCGAAGCCGTTCCGGCCTAAGCGGTCTCTATCGACGGCAGCCCGAACTTCCGCCGCGCCATCGCGCATTCGGCGTCACCCGGCATGCAGGTGCGGCACACCTCCGGCCGCACCGCATAGATGCCGCAAGCGGTCGCCTTGCCGATCTCTCCCTGCAACGCTGAACAGCGATCACCCTCGCAGCGCATGCCGGATTGCCGCGCGTTGACGAGCGCTTCCGGAATCAGCGCGAGCTCCTCGTCGCTCTCGATCGAGAAGCGCGGCCAGTTCTGCGAATAGCCACAGCAGGCGCCGCAGCTCTGGCAACAGCTCGACAGATCGGTCTCCTTCATCAGCGTCATGTGTCCTTCGGCGGTCCCCAGACCAGGCTCTGTCGCCATTTCGCGCGCAGCACGTCGCGTCTTTCCGGATATCTTTCGTCGAGATAGGTCGCATCCACGACGCGGTCGGTGCGGAAGCTGCGGAAGTCGCTGCGCAGCTCGCACCACGCCGCGAGCAGGCGAACGGCTTCGAGATAGCCGACCGAGATCGGCCAGATCATGCGCTCGCTGGGGCGGCCCTGCTCGTCGCGATAGCGCAGCATGATTTTCTTGCCTTCGTGGATCTGCGTGCGCGTGCGTGCCATGTCGAGGCGATCCGGCTCCCTGTTCCAACTCGGTCGCGCCCGGCTCGCCGGCTCCAGCACGAAGGGGCGCAGCCGTTCCGGCACGGTGTCGGCGATCTTGGCCATCAAATCCTCGGCCGCACGCGCGAGCGTGGAATCGGCGTGGCCCGCGACCCATTGCGCGCCAAGCACTGCCGCCTCGATCTCGTCGGGTGTCAGCATCAACGGCGGCAGGTCGAAACCCTTCTCCAGGATGTAGCCCATGCCGGCTTCGCCGCGGATCGGCACGCGCTGGCCGATCAGCGTCGCGATGTCGCGATAGATCGTTCGCTTCGAGGTCTCGAGCTCGGCGGCAATCGCGTCCGCCGTCAGCGGCTTACGGGTGCGCCTCAGCACCTGGATGATCTGAAACAGCCGGTCGGCGCGTCTCATGACAATTCTCTCATCGGGGGCGGATCAGACAACGGCGCGTGGCTGCTGACAGGATGTTGGCAGCAGGGGAGTTCTATACCGGGACAACACATCGACTGAAGAGGATTTGTCCATGATCACTCCAATCCATCTCGGCCTGGTCGGTCCGTTGTGGCGGGCGCAAGCGTCGTTGCATGCCAAAGTCTTCAGCCGCGTCACGTTTTTCGATCTCACGATCGTCGATCTCCGCGTTGCGCTCGCGACCGTGCTGACACGCTCGCTGATCCAGGCTGCGGGCGCGCTGGTCCGCCATGTGATGGGCCGCGCCTGGCGGGGGGCCCGTTTCGCAGAAGATATCACGGCTGCTGCCACCATGGTGGCAGCAGCCCGGCACTAGGTTCCGTCAACTCTTTCGGTAGGTTCAGGAGAGCTTCAATGATCACGCTTTACGGTTTTGGCACGGGCTTCGGCCTGCCGGAAATCAGCCCCTTCGTTACCAAGACCGAGGTACAGCTCAAGATGGCGGGACTGCCCTACCGGAAGGAGCGGGCGATGCCGCCGGCTTCCCCCAAGGGCCAGCTGCCTTTCATAGATGACGGCGGCGAAGCGGTGTCCGATTCCACCTTCATCCGCGCGCATATCGAGCGCCGCTACGGCTTCGATTTCGACGCCGGCCTCTCCTTGCAGGAGCGCGCGCAAGCCTGGGCGTTCGAGCGCATGATCGAGCATCACGTCTATTGGGCGCTGGTCGGTGCACGCTGGGTCGATGCCGCCAATTTCGCCAAGGGGCCTGCGCATTTCTTCGACGGCGCGCCCGAGCACAACCGCGAGAAGCTGCGCGAAGACGCGCAATTCCGCGTCGCCGAGAATTATCTGCTCTCCGGCCTCGGCCGCCACGCCCCCGACGACGATGTCGATCTCGCGGTCCGTTCGCTGTTCGCGCTGTCGGTGCAACTCGGCGACAAATCCTATCTGATGGGCAACAGGCCCTGCGGCGTGGACGCGACCGCGTTCGGAGCCCTAGCTGGCATCTTGACGCCGTTCTTCGAATCCGGCCTGCGCGAGCGCGCGGAAGGATTTCCCAACCTCACTGCTTATGTCGACCGGATGATGGACAGCTACTATCCGGAATTCGCCTGGACGCCGCTGCGGCAGGCAGCCTGACGCGGGAGCGGTACGCGCGAACGAAGAGAGCCGGCCCAATGGGCCGGCTCTCGTGGTTTCAGGGGACTTTCGCCGCTTACTTCGCGAGCGTGTATTTTCCGTCCTTGACCGTGAGCAGGATGCGCGAACGATCGTCGAGGCCGTAGCGATCCTTCTCGGTGAAGTTGTAGACGCCCTGGCTTGCCGCGATGTCCCGTTCGGTCAGCCAGGCCTGGCGAATGGCTTCGCGGAATTCCGGCGTGCCGGGTTTGGCCGTCTTCAGTGCGGTCGGAATGATGCGCTTCAGCACCTCGAAAGCGTCGTAGGAATGGCCGGCGAACTGGCTGCGGCTGTGCGGGCCGTATTTGGCTTCATAGGCGGTGTTGAGCGCCAGACCCGGCTTCTTGGTGAGGGCGCTGTCGGGCTGATCTTCCGGATCCATCACCGGACCGGACGCCATCAGCACGCCTTCGGCGGCTTTGCCGGCGATGCGGATGAAGTCCATGCTGGCAGCGCCGTGGGTCTGGTAGATCAGGCCCTTGTAGCCGCGATCGCGCAGCTCGGTCTGCGGCAGCGCGGCCGCCGTACCCGATGCGCCGACCAGGATCGCGTCGGGATTGGCCGCGACGAGCTTCAGGACCTGTCCAGTGACGGACGTGTCGGGTCGCGCGAAGCGTTCTTCGTCGACCATGGTCATGCCCATCGGCACGCCCTGGGCCTTGAAGTCGTTGAACCAGAGGTCGCCGTAGGAATCGGAATAGCCGATATAGCCGACCGTCTTCACGTTGTGGGCTTTCATGTGCTGATAGAGCACCTTGCCCATGATCGGAATGGGCTGCGGCATCGACACCGACCACTTGGCACGCTCCGGCGTGATCGGGAATGGCGCGAGGCCGAAATGCGGAATGCCGGCTTCGTTGGCGACGTTGGAGACCGCGATCGAGGGCGGCGTCGTCGACGAGCCCATGATGATGTCGGCCTTGGACTCCGTGACGAAGCGGCGCGCGTTCGTGGTTGCCGTGGTCGGGTCGCCGCCGTCATCGAGCACGATCACCTTCAGCGGCACGCCGCCGATCTCCTTCGGCACGAATTCCAGCGCATTGCGCTCGGGAATGCCGAGAGCGGCGGCAGGGCCCGTGGTGGTGACGCTGATGCCGATGGTGATTTCGTTGGTCTGGGCCAGTGCGGGCAGGGCCGGCAGCGCCAGCGTCGCTGCCGCGATGGCGGCGGTCAGGTAAAAGCGTTTCATCAATTCCTCCCTTGACGTTTTTCTTTGAAAGCAGAAATCGGGGATGAATTCAGCCCCGTCTTTCGGTGATGCGGCGATTTAGCTCCGGAGTTTAGCTTCCTGTGAATTTGGCTACCATTTCCGGAGGGAATGGCGCCGATTTCAGTCTGTCGGGGTTGTCGGGATCGCGGCCAACCAGGACTCGGGTCTCGAAACCTTCGATGGCCAGGGCTTCGCCCTTGTAGACGTTGTGCTTCACCTCGAAGCTCGAGCGCTTGATGCTCTCGATTCTGGTTTCGATGGTGATCCAGTCGCCATAGGTCGAGGGGATATAGAACTTGGACCGCGTGTCGACCATGGGGATGCCCACCAGGCCGTATTTGCGGACCAGGTCCTGCTTGGAGAAGCCGGCGACCTCGAACAGGGTCGACGTCGAATCGTCGAACATCGCGAAATAACGCGGGTAGTAGACAATGTTGGCGGGGTCGCAGTCGCCCCACTGGATCTGGACGTCGCGCCGGTTCACGAACATGCGTTTTCGCGTCCTACTTGGGCGCCATGCGCAGCGAGCCGTCGAGGCGCACCACTTCGCCGTTGAGGTAGGAATTCTCGACCATGTGCAGCGCGAGCGCCGCGAACTCGTCGGCGTTGCCGAGACGGCGCGGGAAAGGGATCGCGGCGGCAAGCGAGTCCTGGGCTTCCTGCGGCAGATTGGCGAGCAGGGGCGTGAGGAACAGGCCTGGCGCGATGGTCAGCACGCGAACGCCGAACTGGGCGAGTTCGCGTGCGATCGGCAGGGTCATGCCGACGATGCCGCCCTTCGAAGCCGAATAGGCCGACTGGCCGATCTGGCCGTCATAGGCGGCGACGGAGGCGGTGTTGATGATGACGCCTCGCTCGCCGCTCGCCTGCGGCTCGAGCCTGGACATCTCGGTCGCGGCAAGGCGCAGCATGTTGAAGGTGCCGATCAGATTGACCTTGATCACCTTGTCGAAATCGGCGAGCGCCATTGGGCCGTCGCGGCCGACGACGCGCTTTGCCACGCCGATGCCGGCGCAGTTGACCAGCACGCGGGCGGGGCCGTGGGCCTTGGTTGCCTGCGCGATCGCGGCTTCAGCCGAGGCGGCGTCGGAGACGTCGCAGGTGACGGCGACGCCCTTGATCTCGGCGGCAACGGTTTCCGCAAGCTTGGCATTGAGATCGCACACCGCGACCTTGGCGCCTTGCGCCGCCAGTTTGCGCGCGGTCGCAGCGCCCAGTCCCGATGCGCCGCCGGTGACGATGGCTGCCTGATCCTTCAACAACATGGCGTTCTCCTTCGATAAGTTCTCAGCCGACCGATATCACACGGTCCGATGGATTGGCAGCGTAGAGCTCGTCGATCAATGCGGTGCGATGCTCGAGCACCGCGCGCTGGTTGATCGAGCCCTTGTCGGTGACCTCGCCCTTGTCGATCGAGAGCGGCGTGTCCATCAGGATCGCGCGTGTGACCCGCGTCGAGGAGCCGGTGGCTTGGGTGAGGAAACGTGTCAGGCGCTCGCGAAAAGCCTCCCGCACAAGGCGGTCGCGCGCGGTGACGGTGAGATCGTCGGCTGGCAGCGTCGGGTTGACCAGGCGGCAGCCGTCGAGATCGAGGACGACGAGTGCGGAGACTTCGTCGCGGTTGATGCCGGCGATGACGACATCGCGCACCAAGGGCGCGCAAGCCGCGGTGAGGCGCGCGCGCAGCGGGCCGACGCTCACCCAGGTGCCGCTCGCAAGCTTGAAATCCTCGCTGACGCGGCCGTCGAAATCGAAGCCGGCGTTGAGATCGTTGAGATCGGCGGGTTTGAGCGCATCGCCCATCTTGTAAAATCCCTCCTCGTCGAAGGACTTTGCGCTGATGTCGGGCTGTCGCCAGTAGCCGGGCATCACGTTCGGCCCCTTGGCGCGGACTTCGAGCTTGCCGTTGTTCGGCACCAGCTTGGCGTCGTTGCCTGATACGGGCAGGCCGACATGGCCGGAGCGGCTGGTGCGAGGATTGACCGACATGAAGAAGGGCGCGGTCTCGGTGGCGCCCAGTCCGGTCAGCATCGGCACGCGATAGCCCTTCTCCTTCACCGCGAGTTCGTCGAGGCTGTTCCAGACGAAAGGCGACAGCGCCGCGCCGGAGAAGAACATCGCGTGCAGCCGGTCGAAGAACTTTGCGCGCAGGCCCTGGTCGTCGCGCAAATAGGGCAGCAGCGATTCATAGCCCTTGGGCACGTTGAAATAGACCGTCGGCGAAATCTCCTGGAGATTGCGCACGGTCTCCTCGATGCCGCCGGGCATCGGCTTGCCGGCATCGAGATACATCGAGCCGCCGTTGTAGAGCGTCAGCCCGATATTGTGGTTGCCGCCGAAGGTGTGGTTCCAGGGCAGCCAGTCGATGATGACGGGAGGCTCGTCCTTGAGGAAGGCGAGCGTCTCGCGCAGCATCACCTGGTTGGCGCAGATCATGCGCTGGGTGTTGATGACGGCCTTGGGATTGCCGGTCGAGCCCGAGGTCAGCAGGAATTTCGCGATCGTGTCGGGGCCGATCTTGCCGTGCACCGCGTCGAGATCGCTGCGAACGGGTGTCGCCATGAGATCGGCCAGCAGCGTGACGTCGCGGCCTGGCACGCTGCCATAGGACGCCGCGATTTCGGTGCCGTGCGAGACATTGGCAGCGAGCGCGTCCGCGAACTTGTCGGCGTCCTCGGCGAAGACCAAGCCCGGCGTCAGCAGCTTCATCAGGTAGGACAGCTTGCCGTAATCTTTCGACACCAGCGAATAGGCCGGTGACACCGGGCAGAACGGAACGCCGGCATAGAACGCGCCGAAGGCAAGCAGAGCGTGGTCGATCGAATTGCCGGAGAGGATGACGACCGGCCGCTCCGCCGACAGGCCGCGCTGGATCAATGCGGATGCAATGTGCCGGCTCGCGGTCAGAAGTTCAGCATAGGTGATTTTGCGCCAGCCGCGGCCGCCCTCGCGTTCGGCCATGAAGATGCGGTCTGGGGTCGTCGCCGCCCAATGATGCAGGCGGTCGGTGATGCGGACGGGATAGTCGCCAAGCGGCTGCCTCGGCCGCAGATAGATCGTGCCATCGGCGCGACGCTCGATGTCGACGGCGGGATCGCCGAACGAGATCGGTCGCAGCGGAGAATTGCTCGCGCCGCGCTCTGTGCTGGAAGAGGACGGCTGTGCGCTCATGACTTCGGCTTTACCTTGGCGGTCTTGTGCTCGAGAAATTCACGGATCCTGCGTTTTGCCTCCTTGTCGCTCTGCGCGACAGTGGCCATCAGGGACTCCATCAGCAGGCCGGTCTGCGGATTGGCCTCCGCGATCATCGGCAGTGCCTGCAGCACGGCGAAATTCGTCAGCGGCGCGTTGGAGGCGATCTTGGTCGCAAGCTCCAGCGCCTTGGCAAGACCGTTGCCGGCCTCGGTGACATATTGCGCAAAGCCGTAGGACGCGCCTTCGGTGGCGCTATAGACGCGGCCCGTCAGCATCATGTCCATCATGCGGGCGACACCGATCAGCCGCGGCAGCCGCACCGAGCCGCCGCCGCCGACGAAAATGCCGCGCTGCCCCTCCGGCAGGGCAAAATAGGTCGAAGGTTCGGCGACGCGGATATGCGCCGCGCAGGCAAGCTCCAGCCCGCCGCCGATCACGGCGCCCTTCAGCGCGGCGATGACGGGGACGCGGCTATACTGGATACGATCGAACACCCGGTGCCACATCTGCGAATGCAGCAGGCCGCCGGTGGCGTCGTGGTCCTGGAGCTCGGACAGGTCGAGGCCACTGGAGAAATGGTCGCCGATGCCGTGAATGACCACCGCGCCGACATCCTCGGGCAGGGACGAAAAATACTTGCCGATTTCGAGGATGATGCCGTCATTGAGCGCATTGCGCTTGGCGGGGCGGTTCAGACCCACGGTCAGAACCCGGTTCACCCTCTCGATTTGAAGCAGCCCGGAGGCGCCCGCACCAGCGGTCTCGGCGTTTCCCTGTGTCATTTGCGTCCTTGTCAGAATAGTTATGTTGTATAACGAATTCTGCGGGAGTCAATATGGATGGACGGCGTATAATGGCGCCGGCGCCCCCTTGAGCCGCCCGGTGTCGCGCGACGGCCAGGGCCAGGAGCGTGTTGTAAAACGCCGTTCCTGCAAAATTCTCCGTCATTGCTATTGCGAGCGAATCGAAGCAATTCAGATCGTTGCCGCGGGAACAGTCTGGATTGCTGCGTCGCTTCGCTCCTCGCGATGACGACGGGGGACCGCTTCACACCACCTGATGCACGTCGATCACCACGCGATCGGCGTGCCGTGCGGCCGAGCCCACGAAGATGTGCTCCATCAGCCAGCGATATTTCTCGTGCCCCGTCTCGAACTTCGGCACGGTGCGAAAATAGATCAGCTTGGGATCAACAGGCTCGCCGCGCTTGAGCTTTTGCAAGAGTTCGACAGGACCGAAGCGCATGCCCTTGTTCTCGACATAGACGATTGCGCCGTCGTCGGTCTCGAAGGCGTATTTGGCCTCGAGGTCGATCAGCTCGTTGGGGCGGATGGTCTGGAAGTCGGCGCCGAACGGCAGCACCTTGCCTGAGATCGCGCCTTTCACCTCGCCGCCGATGATCGGGATGATGCGGCGGACGCCGATGCCGGTCTCGCCGGCGGTGACAACGTCGCCGATCCTCGCGGTGATGGTGAAGACGTATTTCGTCTCGAGCGTCGGCGCGGTCATCGCATCACCTCTAGTGCGCCATCATCCGCGTCGGCAGCCATGTGGCGAGCAGCGGGAAGGCGATCAGGATCACCAGGCGTACCAGATCCGTTGCCACGAACGGGATGACGCCCTTGAAGATCGTGGAGAAGGAGACGTCCTTCACCACGCTCTTGATGACAAAGACGTTCATGCCGACCGGCGGATGAATCAGGCCGAGCTCGACCGTCATCACGATGATGACGCCGAACCAGATCGGATCGAAGCCGAGATGCGTGATGACGGGGAAGATGATCGGCACGGTCAGGATGATCATCGCCATCGCGTCCATCAGGCAGCCCAGCACGAGATACATCAGCATGATGAGCGCGAGCACGCCGTAGGGGCCGAGACCCAGGCCGGTGAGGAACTCCGTCACCTTCTGCGGCGTCTGCGTCACCGTCAGGAAGTAGCCAAAAATCAGTGCGCCGATCAGAACGGTAAACACCGCGGCGGCCGTGCGCGTCGCCTGGAGCAGAGAGGCCAAAATCTTCTCGCGGTCGAGCCGTCCCGTGACAACGCCGATGATGAACGCGCCGGTGGCGCCGACGCCGCCGGCCTCGGTCGGCGTGAAGCGCGGCAGGAACGGCAGGCCGTAGAGGCCGCCGATCACGAATACGAACAGCAGCACCGGCGCCCAGATGTCCTTGAGGCCGGCAAAGCGCTCGCGCCAGGGCAGCACCTTGCCCTTGGGCAGGAAGTCGGGGCGAAGATAGCCGATCAGGAAGATCGTGATCATGTACATGGTCATCGCCAACAGGCCGGGGATGATGCCGGCGATGAAGAGCTTGCCGATGTCCTGCTCGGTGATGATGCCGTAGACGGCGAGGACGGTGGAGGGCGGCAGCATTGCACCCAGCGTGCCGCCGGCGGCGATCACGCCTGTCGCAAACGACTGCGGATAGCCGAAGCGGCGCATCTCTGGGTATGCGACCGCGGAGAAGGTCGCGGCGGTCGCGACCGACGAGCCGCAGATCGCGGCAAAGCCGCCGCAGGCGCCGACGGTCGCGATGCCGAGGCCGCCGCGCAAATGTCCGACAAAACCGTTGGCGGCACGGAACAGCTCGCGGCTCATGCCGGAATTGCTGACGAACGAGCCCATCAGCAGGAACATCGGGATGACGCCAAAAGTATAGTCGGTGACGGTGCGCATCGAGGTCTGGCCGACCAGCTTCAGCGCCGCCGTCCCGTTGACGAGGTAGGCGAAGCCGGACACGCCGACGAGGCCCATAGCCATGCCGACGGGCACGCGCAGCAGCATCAGGACGAACAGGGAAACGAAGCCGATAACGGCGACGGCATCGGTGCTCATGATTACTCCGTCGCCTTCAATTTGGGATCGTGCATGTCTTCGGGATGGAAGATCAATCGGTAGGTGCGGATCGCGATCAGCAGCACAGCCGAGACGTCGCCGATCCAGGCAATCGCGAAGAACGGCCAGGTCGGCATGTGCATGTCGAATGTCAGAACATTGTCGTTGTAGGTGCCGCGCACCTTGTCGAACAGCGTCCAGGTCTGCACGGTCACGACGAACAGCAGCACCAGCGTCGCGAACACGTCGATCCAGCGCTGGTAGCGCGGCCCGACATTGCCCCAGACCAGGTCCACCGTGATGTGCGTGCCGCGATACGAGGTCGCCGCGATGCCCCAAAAGATCAGGATGCCGAGCAGCATGCGGCCGATGTCGAAACTGTCGGGAATCGAATAGTTCAACGTGTTGCGCAAAAGCACCGACAGGAAGATGTCGAGCGCGACGATGCCGACGAACGCGGCGGCGATCCATTCGATCGAATCGATCACGCGGTCCATCCAGGAGCGCTTCATGGGTGGAGGCCCTCGGGTATGCAGGACAACGGCGGCGGGAGGATTCCCGCCGCCGCTTCTGTCGAAGTGAAAACCTATTCCGCCAGCGCGTTGTATTTCTTCAGCGACGCCTTCAGATCCGCGAGCGCCGCGTCGGGATCGATGCCGGCCTTCTTGGCGCCATCACCCCAGGTCTTGACCAGCGGCTCGGCGGCCTTCTTCCAGGCGGCGGTCTGGTCGGAGGTCAGCTTGTAGACTTCGTGATCGGACTCCGCCTTCACCTTGTCGATGCCGGCGTCCTCGAACTTGCCCCAGTGCTCGCCGACCACGCCCGCCATCTCGGTCGAGCAGTTCTTGTCGATCGCGGCCTTCTGCTTGTCGGACATCGCATTGTACTTGTCCTTGTTCATGACGAACACGAAGGTCGTGGTGTAGAGCGGTGCATCCATGTCGTACTTGGTCACCTTGTCGATACCGAACAGCACGAGCGAGCCCCAGGGGAAGGTCACAGCATCGGCCACCCCGCGCTCGATGATGTCGCGCACTTCAGGCGCTGAAGATTGCACATTGGTGCCGCCGAGCGAGGTGACGAAGTTCGCCATGGTGGCGTGGGCGGGGCGGATCTTCATGCCCTTCACGTCCTCGGGCATCACGATCTTCTTTGTGCGGGAATGGAACGAGGAGGGCGAGTGGACGAAGGCGAGGCAATACTTAACGTCCTTCATCTCCTTCTCGGCATATTTGCGATACCAGGCGTCCAGCCCCATCGAGCCGCCCTTGGCGTCAGAAATCAGGAACGGCAATTCGCCGGCGCCGATGATCGGGAAGCGGCCGGGCTGGTAGCCGGGATTGACGTAGGTCACGTCGGCGATGCCGTCGCGCGCCATGTCGTAATGATCGAACGCCTTGCCGAGCTGCTGAGCCGGAAACACCTTGCCCGTGATGGTGCCGCCAGAATCCTTATTGACCGCGGCGACCCAGTCTTCCAGGGACTTTTGCAGCGGGTGCGATGCCGGTACCCAATGCGAGACCTTCAGGTCGAAGGTCTTGTCCTGCGCGAACGCAGGCGTCACGCTTGCTGCCAGCAGCAAAGCCAGACAGGCTTTCCTCATCACGTGTCTCTCCCTCTTTGTGACGGCGGGCTTCGATGGCCCGGTCTCGTTAGTTAACATGTTATCTAATTGGCCGGCGCATTCAAGCCGGAACTGGCGCTTCATCTACGTCAGCGATGTTGCACGGATTTGTCGCCCCCCCCGGGCGACCAGCCTCCCCTTTTGCCCAACCGTTATATGATATAATTATCCCGCGCGGATCGGTGCGACAAGCGAGCCGCGACGAAAGCCTACAGGATCGGGAGGAGCAAGTATTGCGGACAAAAGTCGCAATCATCGGAGCCGGGCCGGCAGGATTGTTGCTTGGGCAACTTCTGCATGAATATGGCATCGACAACGTCATTCTCGAGCGGCAGAGCCCGGATTACGTCCTGGGACGGATCCGCGCCGGCCTGCTGGAGGAGGGAACGGTCGGGCTGCTCGATCAGATCGGCGCGGGCGCACGGGCGCATGCGGAAGGCCTGGTACATGAAGGCATCGAACTCGCCTTTGCCGGCCGCCGTCACCGCATCGACATGAAGGGCGCGACCGGCAAGACGGTCATGATCTACGGGCAGACCGAGGTCACGCTCGACCTGATGAATGCGCGGAAAGCTGCCGGCCTCTCCACCGTCTACGAAGCCAAGGACGTGCAGCCGCATGACTTCGATGGCAGTCACCCGCGCGTAACCTGGGTCAAGGACGGCGTCACTCAGACGCTCGATTGCGATTTTATTGCCGGCTGCGACGGCTTTCACGGCGTCAGCCGGGCCAGCGTCCCGGCCTCGGCGATCGAGGAGTTCGAGAGGGTCTATCCGTTCGGCTGGCTCGGCATCTTGTCCGAAACGCCGCCGGTCAGCCATGAGCTGATCTATTCCAACCATGCTCGCGGCTTTGCGCTCTGCACCATGCGCTCGATGAAGCGCAGCCGGCACTACGTGCAGTGCTCACTCGACGACCATGTCGATCAATGGCCGGACGATCGCTTCTGGGACGAGCTGAAGCGCCGGCTCGACCAGGAGGCCGCCGACAATCTCGTCACCGGTCCATCGATCGAGAAGAGCATTGCGCCCTTGCGCAGCTTCGTCGCCGAGCCGATGCGTTTCGGCAAGCTGTTCCTGTGTGGCGACGCCGCCCACATCGTGCCGCCGACCGGCGCCAAGGGTCTGAACCTTGCCGCCAGCGATGCGCATTATCTCTCGAGCGCGCTCCGCGAGTTCTACGACGAAAAATCGAACGCGGGCATCGATGATTACTCGGCCAGGGCGCTCGCGCGCGTCTGGAAGGCCGTGCGCTTCTCCTGGTGGATGACCTCGATGCTGCACAAATTCCCCGACAACGGCAGCATCGGTGTACGCATCCAGGTCGCCGAGCTCGACTATGTCACGCAATCGCAGGCCGCGATGACGTCGCTGTCGGAGAATTACGTGGGGTTGCCGTTCTGAGGGACGGCGCCGCCTCTTCGTCATTGCTGTGACGATGTTGTGCGTTTCAAACATCCGCGCAAATCCCGTTTAAAACTTTGTCATTGATGCGTCCGTCACGTCCATCGCGTTCAATGCTGGCAATCAGCAACGTGAGGCCCACATGACCGACACCGACTTCCCCGAAGGCTTCGAGCCGCTCTCTCGCAAGAGCCCGCTCACCGAACCCTGGGAGCCGCTCTACGCGAAGAAAACCGATCGCGCCGTCATCATCGGCCTCCGTCTGGCACGGCCGCACACCAACGGCCGTGGCCTGATCCATGGCGGCCTCATCACCGCACTCGCCGACAATGCCATGGGCTACAGTTGCGCGCAGGCGACGGGTCGGACCATTTCGTTCGTGACGGTATCGCTTTCGATCGACTTCGTCGGCTCTGCCGAGATCGGCCAATGGTGTTCGATCGAGAGCGACGTGATCAAGACCGGCAAGATGATCTGTTTCGCGCAGAGCCTGATCAAGGCCGATGGCGTCGTGATCGCGCGGGCCAGCGGCACGTTCCGCGTGGTGCCGAAATCTAGCCAAACCTCCACTGCGTCGTCTCCACCACGAGATCAATGAACGCGCGCACCTTGGCCGAGAGCAGGCGCGAGGTCGGATAGACGATGTGGATCGGCAGCGCCGGCTGCTCGTATGTCTCCAGCAGGATCTTCAGCCGCCCGCGCTGCAGGCCGTCTGCGGCCTGATAGGCCAGCACACGCGTGATGCCGCCATCGGCCTCGGCATATTGCAGGGCGGCGTCGGCGCTATTGCTGGTGAATCGCGGAGCTGGCATCACCTCGATGTCACGGCCGTCCTGCGCGAAGCGCCACGCCGTTGCCGGACCAAACAGGATGGTCTGATGCTCGCGCAGCGCCTCAGGTGTCTTCGGCTCGCCATGGCGCTTCAGATAGCCCGGCGTGGCCACCGTGATCCGCCGCATCTCCCCGACCTGGCGCGCGACCAGCGAGGAGTCGGCGAGATGACCGATCCGCACCGCGGCATCGACGGCGTCCTCCACCAGGTTGACGAGATTGTCCGACAGCCTGAGTTCGCAAGCGACTTCCGGATAACGCGTGAGATAGTCGGTCATGACAGGGCCGACATGGAGCCGGCCGAAGCCGACGGGGGCCGATACCACCAGACGCCCGCTCGGCCGGTTGCGCTCCTCGCGCGCCGAGCCGTCGGCTTCCTCGACATCGGCGAGGATCCGCCGGGCGCGTTCCAGATAGCGCGTGCCGACGTCGGTCAATCTCACCTGCCGTGTGGTCCGTTGCAGCAACCGCGCGCCGAGATGCTCCTCCAGCGCCGCGATCAGCCGGGTCACCGCCGAGGGCGACAGCCGAAGTTTCCGCGCTGCCGGCGCAAAGCCGTGCAGGTCGGCGACTGTGACGAAGACGTGCATGGCTTCCAGACGATCCATGGAATTATTCCATATATCGCAATGATGAAGTGTCAAGTTGGCTAATTGTTCTGATCGTCGGAATGTCTATGTTGACCGATGAAAAGCAATTCGCCGGAATTTTCAGGAGATGTTCCGATGGCCGCAGTTCAGACCTATGCCAGCGATGTGGCCTTCACCCCCGCGGTGAAGGCGATCCAGGCGCGCAAGGGGTCGCGCGAGGCCTATGGCCGCGTCGAGCAGCGAGGCTGGCGCACCGAGGTCGACGAGAATCTCGAAGCCTTCCTCGCCGATGCCAACAGTTTCTATTTCGCCACCGCCTCGGCCACAGGCCAGCCTTACATTCAGCATCGCGGCGGGCCGAAAGGGTTTCTGAAGGTGCTCGACAAACAGACACTCGCTTTCGCCGACTATGCCGGCAACCAGCAATATCTGACCCAAGGCAATCTCTCGGAGAATCCCAAGGCCTACATCTTCGTGATGGACTACGCCCATCGCCGCCGGGTGAAGATCTGGGGCGAGGCGCGGGTGGTCGAGGATGACGATGCGCTGACGGATGCGCTGATGCCGAAGGGCTATCGCGCCCGGCCCGAGCAGGTGATCTTGTTCAGGATCGCCGCCTGGGATACCAACTGCCCGCAGCACATTCCGCAGAAATTCGACGCCCCGGATGTGGCGACGGCGTTGGCGGCAAAAGACCAGCGGATTGCGGAGCTCGAAGCGCAAGTTGCGGCGCTGAAAGGGCAGGCGACGGAGGGTTAATCGTCCACGTCGTCCTGCGTGCGGCCGAACAGGTGCACGATGCCTGGCGTGGCGATCGTCACGAACACGAAACGCGAGAGGTGATGGGCGCCGACGAAGATCGGGTCGATGTGCAGCGTCAGCGCCAGCGCCAGCATCGCATCCATCGCGCCGGGCGCAAACGCGACGACGACGTCGGAGAACTTCACCTGGGTGGTAAGTGCGACGATGCCGACAAAGATCGCTGAGACGGCGATGGCCACTGCAAACGAGCCAAGCGCGGCGTTGATGTGGCCCGCCAGCGTCTTGATGCGCATCCGGGCGAAGCGACTGCCGATCAGTGCGCCGATGCCGACCAGTGCCACGCCGCGCACCCAGTTCGGCAGGCCGCCCTCGACCCAGCCGGCGCCGTGCAGCAGGCTGGAGGCGATCATCGCGCCGAACATCCAGCTCGCCGGAAACTTGATCAGTCGCAGCACCAGCGATGCCGCCAGCGAGGCGAAGATCAGCTCAACAAGATCGAGCGGCGAGGCGGTCGTCGTCGTCAGTGACGGCGCGACGGAGGGTGCGACGCCGGCGACCGCCAGCACCATCGGCAGCGCCGCGGTCAGGATGATGACGCGCATTGTCTGCACGACCGCGATTCCAGGCAGGTCGGCGCCGCGTTCGACCGCCAGGATGGTGATCTGCGAGAGGGCGCCAGGGCTGCCGGCGAGAAAGGCCGAGGTGCGGTCCCAGCCATGGACGCGCTGGAGGTAATAGCTCGAGCCGAAGGTCGAGCAGAAGGTGGCGAGCGCCAATAGCCCGATGGTCAGCGGATACGCGCTGACCTGCTGGATCAGATGGCGCGACACGACCGAGCCCAGCGAAATGCCGAGCAGCACCAACACGGTCTGGGTCAGGATCGGAGGGACGGCAAGCTGCCGTCCGGCGATCGCGGCGATCCCGACCGCGATCATCGAGCCCGAGATCAGCCCGCCCGGGAGTCCCGCAACCAGGAAGATCAGGCCGCCGCCGGCGCCGATGACGAGCGTCTCCGCGGTGCCCAAAACCTTGGCACGGCTTGGCCATTCGAACGGTAGGGAGGCGGTGATTTGCTTCACGCCGCCTTATCGCAAATCGGCGAGAGGCGCACAATTGCGGGCTCGTCATGCCGCAATGCGCGCGCCTCCCGCCAAACGCGAGGAAGGGATTGTGACGGATTTACTTCTTGTCGGCGGCGGCTGGAGCAGGGGCAGCGCCGGCCTTCGCGGTCTTGATGCACTCGGAGCGGAATTTCTTGCGCTCCTTGCCATGCAGGCCCTTGGCATCCGCCTGCTTGGAGCATTCGAGCGACTCGGCCGAGCGCTCCTTCGGCGCCTTCTTGTCGGTGGTCGTGGTGGCATCGGTCTTGGCGGCCGGCGCCGCGGTCTGGGCGAAGGCGGCACCGGTGGCGAACAGGGAAGCAATGGCGACGACGGCGAGGCGGGAGGCGAGGGTCATGTTGCTGCACTCTTCTTGCGAGAATTGCGAAGGGCGCGAACGTCGGCCCGGGTTGCTGAACGCGACATGAATAATCTGAACAAGGCGATCACTATATTTTGGCCCTGAACGCCATCACTTCCTTGTCGGACGTCCGTGGCACGCTAGGATAGCAATCCTCGTTTGCTTCCCTGAGGGAGACCAAGGATGACCATTCGATCGAAATTGTTGTGTGCAGTTGCGGTGTCGGGTTTTGCCGCGCTGATGGTGAGTGCGCCGGCGCAGGCGCTGACTTCGCAGGAGTGCAGCGCGAAATACCAGGCGGCCAAGAAGGACGGCTCGCTCGGTACCATGAAGTGGAATGACTTCCGGAAGGCCCAGTGCGGCGCCGACGCAACGCCCGCCGCTACGCCGACCGCCGCTGCCCCGGCTGCGCCCCCGCCCGCTGCCGAGCCCAAGCAGGCCAAGAAGGAGGCGACCCCCGCTGCCGCTCCGGCGATGCCGGCCGGCCCCGCGATCTTCCCGAACGCGGTCGATCCGAAATACGCGAAGGAGACCGCCGGCAAGGCCCGCCTCCATACCTGCGTCGACCAGTACAACGCCAACAAGACCACCAACGGCAATGGCGGCATGAAGTGGATCGAGAAGGGTGGCGGCTATTACAGCGAATGCAACAAGAAGCTGAAGGGCGCCGCCTGAGGCTTCGAGACGACGCAGAGGCCGGAGCCAAGCCCCGGCCTCTTCTCTTAGTCGAGCAGTTTCTCGGCCGATTTCGCCACGAGTTGTGACCGCTTGCGCGGGCCGCGCTCGACGAACAGCAGGCTCTGACCGAAGATGAAGCAGTAGAACAAGAAGGCCTGTGCCTCTGCCTCCTCGGCCTCGAGGCCGATCGCGCGATAGAGTTCGGTGACGTGCTTGAGCCGCGCCGCATCCACGCTTGCCACTGCCGCCGCCGCGCTCTCGTCGGAGCGGGCCCATTGCCGGATTGCGAGCTCGATCGCCATGCCGTCCGGATTCAGCCGCTCGGAATAGAGCTGGATCACTGCCCTGAGCCGCTCGCGCGGCTCTTGCCCGTCGAGGCTGGTCTGCTGTGCGATCGATGCCGAGCGTCCTTCGCGCCAGTGCACCAGCATGGCCTCGAGCAGCGCGGACCGGTCGGCGAAGCGGCGGTAGAAGCCGCCCTTGGTGACGCCCAGATTCTTGGCAAGCACCTCGACCCGCACCCCCTCGACACCCGCGCGGGCAAGCTCCGTGAACCCTGCCTCGACCCAGACGTCGCCCTTGCCGTCGTTCATGAAGGAAGCCTCACCGGTTCTTGATACGGTGCCGTATTGCTAACGCGCCCGATACCCGATACGCTACCGTATCAAGACCAGAACACCGAAAAGGGCGGGGAAAGGCGATGGAGCAAGAGGCCACCTATCGCGGTACGGTCTATCCGTGGCAATGCGATCACGTCGGCCACATGAACATCATGTGGTATGTCGGCAAGTTCGACGAGGCCAATTGGAATCTGTTCGCCCGGCTCGGGCTGACGCCGAGCTATCTGCGCTCTTCCGGCCGCGGCATGGCCGCCGTACAGCAGAACATCACCTACAAGCGCGAACTGCTGGCCGGTGACATCATCGAGATCCGCAGCCACCTGCTCGAGTTTCGCGACAAGTCGGTCCGGTTTCGGCACGACATGACCAATGCCGAGACCGGCGAGATGGCCGCATTCTGCGAGATCACCGGCGTGCACATGGACCGCAGCTTGCGCAAATCTGTCCCATTCGCTGAGGCCATCCGCGTGATCGCGCTGAAATATCTTTCCGAGCCGGTCGAGGCCTGAGTCATGGCTGCGTTTGAGCCGAATAATCCCGGCTATCGTGCCGCCGCCATCGCCATGTTCGAGGGACAGCCGGCGATGCGCACGCTGGGCGTCGTGATCGTGCGGCTCGCGCCTGGTGAGGCCGAACTCGCCATGCTGCATTCGTCCGCCTTCACGCAGCAGAGCGGCTTTGTTCATGCCGGCATCATCACCGCGGGGCTCGATAATGCCTGCGGCGTTGCCGCCTTCACGCTGATGCAGTCAGGGGCCGATATCCTCACGGTCGAATTCAAGACCACGCTGCTCGCCCCGGCCCGCGGCGAACGCTTCGTCTTCAAGGCCGAGGTGGTCAAGCCGGGCCGTACGCTCACCTTCTGCGAAGCCAGGGCGTTTGCCGAGCATGAGGGCACGACCACGTTGATCGCCACCATGACCGGGACGCTGATGGCGATGCTGCCTCGGATTGCGGCTTCGCACGAACCGCGCGCGTCCCGCGGCTAGCGCCAATTGACAAGCCCTGCGGCGCATTCCTTGATGCGTCATGCTTGCAAGTCTCAGCCTCATCCTGCTTTGCCAATTGATCGGCGAGGCCGCGGTCCGCGGCCTCGGCCTGCCGCTGCCGGGGCCTGTGCTCGGCCTGCTCCTGCTTCTGATCTTGCTGCTTGCCCGCGACCGCCTCTCTATTCTCGCGCACGGACCGCTGCGCAACGACGGCGTCGAGACCGCAAGCAAGGGCCTGCTGGCTCATCTGTCGCTTTTGTTCGTGCCGGCCGGGGTGGGCGTCGTTCAGAAGCTCGATCTGCTCGCCTCTCACGGCATCGCCATCGTCCTGGTGCTTGCGCTCTCGGTGATCATCACTTTGCTGGCGACCGTTCTGACCTTTCGCCTGGTCAGCCGCCTGTTGAAGCAACAGGACGCGCAATGAAGGATAATCCGTTCTCGCTCTGGGTCTATCTCTCGCAATCGCCGCTGCTCTGGCTGACGGTGACGTTGGTGGTCTATGCGACCACCGACGCGATATCGCTTGCGACGCGGCGGCATCCGTTCGCCAATCCCGTGCTGCATGCGATGTGGATCATTGGTGCGTTCCTGCTCGTTACAGGCACCTCCTACACCGCCTATTTTGCCGGTGCGCAGTTCGTGCATTTTCTGCTCGGGCCCGCCACCGTTGCGCTCGCCGTGCCCCTCTATGAGAACCGCAAGCGCGTGGTGAGTTCCATCGTGCCAATGCTGGCGGCGTTGGTCGCGGGCTCGGTGACGGCCGTGGTGTCGGTCGTGCTGCTCGCAGAGTTCGTCGGCCTGCCGCGTGACGTGGTGCTCTCGCTTGCACCCAAATCAGTCACGGCCGGCGTGGCCATGGGCATCGCCGAATCCCTCCATGCCGATCCTTCGCTGGCGGCGGTTGCAGTTATCCTCACAGGCATCATGGGCGCAATCATCGTCACACCGCTGATGAACCGCACCGGGGTCACGGACTTCCGTGCTCGCGGCTTTGCCGCCGGCCTGGCCGCGCACGGCATCGGCACCGCCCGCGCGTTCCAGGTCGATGAGGTTGCCGGCGTCTTCTCCGGCATCGCCATGAGTCTCAATGCTCTGGTCACGTCGTTTCTGGTCCCGCTGGTGGTGACATTGCTGGTGCGGTGACATCGCCCCCGCGACACTCTATATGGTCTGTAACAATTCCCGGTTCCGAGCCGTACTTGCGGCGATGGGACCGAAACGGGACGAGATATGGCTGGATCTGGAAACAAGGGCTTTGGGCCGACGCGCCGTGCCGCGCTGACGTTGATCGGGGCGGGCGCCTTCGCGGCTGGCGGCATGTCGTTGGCGCGCACAGCTACCAATGATGGCGAGGTGCTGACTGAAGCCAAGGTGCTGCGCGATCCCGACGTTCCCGTCGCCGGCAATCCCGATGGCAACGTCAGCATCATCGAATGGTCCGACTACAATTGTCCCTATTGCCGCAAGCTCGAGCCTGAGCTGCGTCAGGTCGTCCAGGACGACGGCAAGGTCAGGCTGGTGTTGAAGGACTGGCCGATCCTCGGGCCGGTCTCGGTGACGGCTGCCCGGATCGCGCTCGCCACCAAATATCAGAACAAGTACCATCAAGCCCATGACGCCATGATGGGCGTCAGCTCGCGCCTGACCGAGTCGCGCATCAACGAACTGCTCGCCTCCGTCGGCGTCGACATGGACCGCGTCAAGGGTGACCTCACGGCGCACGGCAAGGACATCGACGCGATCCTCAAGCGCAACAACGATCAGGCCGAAGCCTTCGGCTTCCGCGGCACGCCGTCGTTCATCGTCGGCAAGTACCGCGTGCCGGGTGTGCTCAGCATGACCGAGTTCGAGCAGGTCATCGCCGACGCCCGCAAGGCCAAGATGAACTGATCCATCGCTGCATTGATCGCAGCCAAGACAAAGGCGCCGCCGCGGAATCGCGACGGCGCCTTGTTCATGTCCGGTCGATCGAGGTTACTTTGAGGAGATGCGGACCCAGTCCTTGTGCGCACGGTCGCGCAGCAGGTCCCAGTCGGCCTTCGCGACGTCCCAGTTCACGATGGTGCGATTGGTGGTCGCGACCTCGCCGTTGGCGACGGACGACGTCTGCATGGAGTCATAGACATAGACGCCGCAAGCAAGCAGCAGCGCGCCCAGGATCATTCCGAAAAAAGTCTGCATGGCGAACCCTCCGGTGTGTCGGGCGGATAACGTCGGCCCAGAGTGATGGTTCCGCGCCAGTGCGGCGCAGGTGAGGACGCCTCGTTCACGCCCCGTTCAGCCATTGCAGAAGCTCCGCGTTGATCTCGCGCGGATAGGTGTGACTGAGGTCGTCAATCTCGCGGTAGGTGACGTCGGCGCCAGCGGCCGCGAGCGCTCCCTGCGTTTGGCGCGCGGTCTGTACCGGAAACATCCAGTCGAGCTTGCCGTGGGTGATGAAGACGGGCAGGCCCCGAAGCCGCGTGACGTCGGCCATCTCCGCCATCAGCGGATGGAAGGTTGCCGATACCGGCGCGAGATGGGTGAAGGGCGAGGCGCCATCGAGCCCGCTCACGTAGCAGAAAGTGCCGCCATCGCTCATGCCGGTCAGCAGCATGTGCGAAGCATCGATCGTCCAGCGGCCGCGTACGCTTTCGAGGATGAGCGCAAGATTGGGCGTGTCGGTGTCGTCGCCCATCAGCGCCCAGGTCTGCCCGGTCGCGGTCGGCGTCACCAGGATCGCGCCCAGGCTGCGGACGTCGCGTAGCCAGCTCCACAGAAAGCCGCGGCCGTTGCCGCTGCCGCCGTGCAACGCCATCACCAGCGGCCAGCTGCGATCGGGCGTATAATATTCGGGTACATAGACCGAGAAGCCGCCGCGGCTGCCGGGCTCGTTGTGATCGTGGAAGATGCCGGTGGGCTCGCTCGCACCGCCCCCGAGCCGCGAGAGCAGCTCTTCGTTCTCGCGATGAGCTGCAGTGAGGAAGAAATTGCTCACGGGCGGGAATTGCGCCGACAGTGGATAAAGCGCCTCCTGCGCACGCGGCAGATGGCGGAGCGCGCGGAATACCGCGAGGAGATCGCCATTGCCGCGCTCGACGTCGCGGATGCCGGCAAAGGCGGCGAGCGTCTCGTTGCAGGCGCGATCGAGCCGCTCGCGAAGCCCGGCGAATTGCTCCGGCCACGCGCCGACGGCCTCATGCGCCGATCGTAGCGCATCATCCGGCGCGCCGATCGCGTTCATCACCGAGCCGAAGGCCGGCGGATGCAGATGCCGGGCGAAGTAGCCGAGTGCTTCCAGCGCATTGAGCAGCGGCGGCAGCACGGCCACGATGTCGTCGACGACGGCCTCGGTCATTGCCGCTTCCTTTGGGTGGCTCAGTGCAGCTTCGGCGCTTTCAGCAGCTTGAAGCGGTCGGTCGACGTCACCGTGACGTCGAAGGTGACGCCTTCATGATGCGCAGTGCCCTGATGGTGCACGGTGAGGGGCACGTCGACGCCGGCGGGGCCGAGCCCCCACATCTTCTTGTAGAACGCCGTCTGGCTCGTGACCTTCTCGCCGTCCACGGCAAGAATGACGTCGCCGGTCTTGAGCTCGGCGCGCGCGGCGGGACCGTTGGCGGAGATCCCGATCACCACCACGCGGTTGTCGATCTCGGTCGAATAGAGCCCGAGCCACGGCCGCGCCGGCTTGTTGACGCGGCCGAACTTCCGGAGATCGTCGAGAATCGGTTTCAGCAGGTCGATCGGCACGACCATGTTGACGTGCTCGGCGTTGCCGTCGCGTTCACGCTCGAGTTGAAGCGAGCCGATGCCGATCAATTCGCCGCGCTCGTTGATCAGCCCCGTGCCGCCCCAATTCGGATGAGCCGGATAGGTGAACAAGGCCTCGTCGAGCAGGTACTCCCAATAGCCGGCGAATTCCTGCTTGGCGACGATCTGGCTCGCGACCGATCGCGTCCGCCCACCCGCGCCGCCGACCACGACGCGGTCGCCGAGCCTGACATTCGCCGACGAGCCGAGCGGCAGCGGCTCGATATCGAGCCGGCCGAGCGCCTGCACCAGGCCGAAGCCGGTGACGGCATCGAAGCCGAGCACATGTCCCTCGACGACGTGCCCGTCGCCGCGATGAAGCCACACGGATTCCGCCTCGGTGACGAGATAGCCGATGGTGAGCACCAGCCCGTCATCGATCACGACGCCGTTGCCGGCGCGTTCGGTACCGAGCGTTTCCGCGCTGAAGGCGTCCGACGGGATGATGGCGTGCAGGCCGACGATGGACGCGAGCGCACGGTCGAGGTCGAAGCCGTACTCGCTCGCACGCGGCTGATTGGCCGGCGGCACTCTCCATTCGGTCAGAACGGTCATCGAGTTCTCCTGGCTGACAGCTTCGCTCCGCCTTGGCTGCGGAACAACAACGCGCGAAGCAAGCATAATTTAGGCCGGAGAAGGTCGTCTTGAAAGACTTGACCTCAACTATTCGGATGTCGCGCCGCCGATTTCCGAAGATCACAGGCATCGTTCACCCAAATTCGGTCGGTGGCTGCCCAATCCGGCATCGGTCGCATGGCTGGTGTCCGGCGAGATGCTAGGCGGGGTCCAACGAAGCTGCTAACCATTGGCGCTTGGTTGGACCAAGAGATCACGGACCGAAGCAATGGATAACCGCAGCGACATCTGGCGTGGCATCGACACGATCAAGGGACGTTTCATCGACCTGAGCGACAAGGTCTGGGGCATGCCCGAAGTCTGCTACACTGAGGCGCGCTCCGCGGCCGAGCATCTCGCCGAATTACGCCACCAGGGCTTCCGCATCACCGAAAAGGTTGCGGGCATTCCGACCGCGGTGATGGGCGAATGGGGCGAGGGCGGTCCGGTCATCGCCTTCATGGGTGAATACGACGCGCTGCCGGGCCTCAGCCAGGAGGCGGGCGTTGCCGAGCACCGTCCGGTCGAGACCGGCGGCCACGGCCACGGTTGCGGTCACAATCTGCTCGGCTCCGCGGCGCTGCTCGCCGCAACCGCGGTCAAGGACTGGCTCGCCGAGAACAAGGTGCCTGGCCGCGTGCGCTATTACGGCTGCCCGGCCGAAGAGGGCGGCGCGGCCAAGGCCTTCATGGTGCGCTCCGGCGCTTTCGAGGACGCCGATATCGCGATCACCTGGCATCCACACAGCTTCTGGGAAGTCGCGGTGACGCCGTCGCTCGCCAACACCCGCGCCGACTTCATCTTCACCGGCCGCACCTCGCATGCGGCGGCTTCGCCCCATCTCGGCCGCTCCGCGCTCGATGCGGTGGAGTTGATGAATGTCGGCGTGAACTACATGCGAGAACACATGCCGAGCGATGCGCGCGTGCACTACGCGCTGCTCGACACGGGCGGCATCGCGCCCAACGTGGTGCAGGCCCATGCCCGCGTCCGCTATTCGATCCGCGCGCGTGATCTCCCCGGCATGAACGAGCTGGTCGGGCGTGTCAGCAAGATCGCGGAGGGCGCGGCCCTGATGACCG
Source organism: Bradyrhizobium sp. WYCCWR 13022 (assembly GCF_030435535.1). NCBI lineage: Bacteria > Pseudomonadati > Pseudomonadota > Alphaproteobacteria > Hyphomicrobiales > Nitrobacteraceae > Bradyrhizobium > Bradyrhizobium sp. WYCCWR 13022. The sequence goes on along the minus strand of NZ_JAUIZJ010000008.1, from coordinate 64,025 downwards.
AGACCAAGGTCGAGATGAAGATCATCTCGGCGGTTTCCAACATCCTGCCGAACACGCCGCTGGAGCAGGCGCTGCATCGGGTCATGGAAGAGCTCGGACCGCCGCATTTCGACGATAGCGACAAGGGCTTTGCCAGCCAGATCCGCGCGACGCTGACCGACAAGGACATCGCGTCGGTCTATTACGCGATCGGGATGGAGCCGACCGATCGGCCGCTGGCAGACTTCCTGGTGCCGCTGGATGCCAAGCGCAACCCGCTGGTCGGCTCGACCGACGTGGGCGACGTGAGCTGGGTGGTCCCGACCGTGCAGGTTCACGCACCGACGGTTGCAATTGGCACGCCGTTCCACACCTGGCAGGTGGTTGCACAGGGCAAGAGCCCGCACGCCCACAAGGCGATGGTGCAGGCGGCAAAGGCCATGGCCGGCCTCGGCATCAAGGCATTGACCGAACCGGAGCTGATCAAGGCCGCGAAGGCCGATCTCACGAAGCGGACGACCAAGACGCCTTACGTCTGCCCGCTGCCCGACCACGTCGCGCCGCCGCTCAATATGTCCGTGGCGTAGAATTCCATCTCGATACTTCGTCTGATCTGAAGAACAAATTTTTCGCAGTGCAACTTGGTTTCCGGCGGATTTTGGCGCCGGAATGCCAAACCGTTGGGCTGCGGGACGAAGTTTTGCCCAACGGACAGCCAGAACTTCGTTTGTACACGCGCGGCCGCAGTTGACGTGCGGCCTATTCAGTGTGCCATCTACCGCCAGCCAAAACCCGGCGGCCGTCCTGCGACCGCCTGTATCCATAAGGGAACCAGACGGGGGACAACCATGCTGGACAAAGAACTGCGTTCGATGATCGGTGACGTGAAGGATGGGCGGATGGATCGCCGTGCCTTCATCAAGCGCATGGCCGCTGTCGGCCTCACTGCTCCCATGGCGAATCAGATCCTCGCCATCGGCGGCGTCGCCATGGCCCAGAGCCCGAACCCATATCCGCCGACCAAGCGCGGCGGCGGCGGTCCGCTCAAGCTACTGTGGTGGCAAGGGCCGACCTTGCTCAATCCGCATTTTGCCACCGGCACCAAGGACCAGGACGGTTCGCGCCTGTTCTACGAGCCGCTCGCAAGCTGGGATGCCAACGGCAATCTCAACCCGATTCTCGCCGCCGAAATTCCGTCGGTCGCAAATGGCGGCCTGGCCGCCGATGGCAAGTCGGTCACCTGGAAGATCAAGCCCGGCGTCAAATGGCATGACGGCAAACCCCTGACCGCCGACGATTTCGTGTTCACCTGGGCGTATGCCAGCGACGCCGCCACGGCCGCAGTGTCCATCAGCACGTACGCCGACATGACGGTCGAGAAGGTAGATGGTCTCACCATCCGCATCCAGTTCAAGAATCCCACGCCGTTCTGGGCCAATGCCTTCGTGGGCGCCTACGGATGCGTGATCCCGCAACACCTGTTTGCCGAGTACAAGGGAGCGAAATCCCGCGAAGCGCCGAGCAACCTGGCGCCGGTTGGCACCGGCCCCTACAAGTTCGTCGAGTTCAAGCCGGGCGATCTGGTCCGAGGCCAGATCAATCCTGACTATCACATGCCCAACCGGCCGCATTTCGACACGATCGAGATGAAAGGCGGCGGCGATGCCGTCTCCGCAGCGCGCGCGGTGATCCAGACCGGCGAATTTGATTTTGCCTGGAACATGCAGGTCGAGGACGACGTGCTGTTGCGGCTGGAGAAGGGCGGCAAGGGCAAGACCATTTATGCCGTGGGCGGCGACATCGAGTTCATCGCGATCAACTTCACCGACCCGAACACCGAGGTCGATGGCGAGCGGTCTTCGATGAAAACCAAGCATCCCCTCCTGTCCGACCCGGCCGTTCGCCAGGCGCTCGCCTTGCTCGTCGACCGTGACGCGATCAGGAAGGCGATCTACGGTCGCGCCGGGCGCGCCACGGCCAACTACCTCAATGGCCCCGAGAAATTCGTCTCCAAGAACACCTCTTGGGAGTTCAATATCGACAAGGCGTCGAAGATGCTGGAGGACGCCGGCTGGAAAGCCGGTGCGGACGGCATTCGCGAAAAGGGCGGCAAGAAGCTGAAGCTCCTGTACCAGACCTCAATCAATGGTCCGCGCCAGAAGACCCAGGCCATCGTCAAGCAGGCCTGTCAGAAGGCGGGCATCGAGGTTGAGCTGAAATCGGTCGTCGCGTCGGTCTTCTTCTCTTCCGACGTCGCCAACCCCGACACCTATTCCAAGTTCTATTCCGACATCGAGGAATTCCAGATCCCGATGACCCAGCCCGATCCCGCGCTTCACATGAGGCGCTACATTTCGGCCAATGTTGCAACCAAGGAAAACAAGTGGCAGGGCCAGAATTTTCCTCGTTACGTCAACAAGGACTATGATGCGGCCATTGCCGCGGCCGAGACCGAAACCGATCCGGTCAAGCGCGCAGCGCTCTACATCAAGTGCAACGACCTGTTGTGGAAAGACACCGTGTTCATTCCGGTCCTGCACCGCTTGAAGGTGGAGGCTGCCTCCAACACGCTGCGCCCTGCCATCAGCGGCTGGGCCAACGAAACGGACAACATCCAAGACTGGTATCGGGAGGCATGAGGGACGGCCGCTAAGAGGATCCTTCCCTGATGAGTCAGTATGTCCTGCGTCGCCTGTTGATCGCGATTCCGAGTTTGCTCGGGATTTCGCTCGTGTTGTTCGTCGTGTTGGCTTTGGCCCCCGGCGATCCCTTCTCGGACCTGGCGACCAATCCGAACGTTCCGCCCGAAGTCGCTCTCGCGCTTCGGGCGAAGTTCGGCCTCGACGATCCGGTTTATCTTCGCTACCTGCACTGGCTCTCGGCCATGGCGCATGGCGATTGGGGCTTCTCCTTCGTCAGCCGGATGGATGTCGATCAACTCATCCTGCAGCGCCTGCCGACCACGCTCTACGTGATCGGCTCCGCGCAGCTTCTCGCGTTGCTAGTCGCGATTCCGGTCGGCGTCTATGCGGCGACCAAGCCATATTCGCTGTTCGACCAGATCGCCAATACGCTCGCTTTCGTCGGCTTCTCGCTGCCGACCTTCTTCACGGGCATCCTGTTCATCCTGATCTTCTCGGTCAGGCTGGACTGGTTGCCCTTCGTCTATTCGACCGATATCGATGCGACCGGCATTCGCTGGGTGCTGGAGATGATCCGGCAGGCGATCATGCCGGTGATGGTGCTCGGCCTGTTCCAGGCGGCGTCCATGACCCGCTTCGTTCGCTCCGCCATGCTCGACGTGATCCGGCTCGACTACGTCACCACGGCGCGCGCCAAAGGCCTTGGACAAGCCAAGGTCATCGTCAAGCACGTGATGCGCAACGCAATGATCCCGGTTGTTACCCTGATCGCGTTGCAGATGCCCGCGGTGTTCGGCGGCGCCATCGTCACCGAGCAGATCTTCCGTATTCCCGGCATCGGATCGCTGCTCATCTCCTCAATTTTGGCCAACGATACGCCGGTGGTGATGGCGGTCACCTTCGTCTTCGCGTGCCTCGTCGTGCTGTTCAATCTCATCGCGGACGTCCTTTATGGCTGGCTTGACCCTCGCATCTCCTTCCGCTGAGCGGACCTCCGGGCGGGCCGTCTACTCGCCCTGGCGCGAAACGTGGCGGCGCTATCGCAGGCACAAGCTCGCGGTCGTGAGCGCGCTCCTGTTGCTCGTTCTCATCCTGGCGGTGGTGCTCGGTCCCTTCGTATGGCACGTCCAGATCAACGACATCGATATTACCGCGAGCCTGCAGGGACCTTCGCTCGACCATCCCTTCGGAACCGATGATCTCGGGCAGGACATTCTCGCCCGCATGATCTATGGCGGCCGCATCTCGCTCGCGGTGGGGCTCGCCGCGATGCTGGTCTCCGTGTTCGTGGGAACGCTGATTGGCGCGCTTGCCGGCATGTCGCGGGGCGCGCTGGGACACGGGCTGATGTGGCTCACCGATCTCTTCCTGTCGCTGCCGCAGCTGCCGCTGCTCCTCATGCTGATCTACCTGTTCCGCGACGGGCTGAAGGCGGTGTTCGGCCCCGAAGGCGGCATCTTCATCCTGATCGTGCTCGTGATCGGCGGCCTGCGCTGGATGCCCGTGGCGCGCCTCGTGCGCGCGCAGTTCCTGTCGATCCGCGAGAAGGAATTCGTCGAGGCCGCGCGCGCGCTTGGTGCGAGCCCGGTGCGGCAGGTGGTGCGTCACATTCTGCCCAATGCCGTCGGTCCCGTGATCATCGCCGGCACCATCGACGTCGCAGCCGCCATCATCGCGGAATCGACGCTGTCCTTCCTCGGTCTCGGCTTTCCGCCTGACACCCCGACCTGGGGACGGTTGCTGTTCGACGCCAAGGACTTCCTCGACATCGGCCCGCACTGGGCGCTGTTTCCCGGCGGGGCGATCTTCATCGCGGTGGTCGCCATCAACTTCATCGGCGACGGTCTGCGTGACGCGCTCGATGCGCGACGGGTGATCTGATGGCGCCGCTGCTCGAGATCAAGGGTCTCAAGACTCACTTCTCCACCGACGACGGCATCCTCCAGGCCGTCGACGGCGTCGACATCACCATCAACAAGGGCGAGACGCTCTGCGTCGTCGGCGAATCCGGCTGCGGCAAGACCGTTACCGCGATGTCGATCCTGAAGCTGATCGCGATGCCGCCGGGCCGCATCGCGGCCGGCGAGATCATCTTCGAGGGCCGCGATCTGGTGCCGCTGACGAGCAACCAGCTCGACGACATCAGGGCCAAGGAGATCGGCTTCATCTTCCAGGAGCCGATGACCTCGCTCAATCCGGTGCTGACGGTCGGCGAGCAGATCGCCGAGAGCCTGCGCCGGCACGAGGCCGTGACCAAGAAGCAGGCGCTCGCGCGCACCATCGAGATGCTGAAGCTTGTCCAGATCCCCAATGCGGAAGGCCGCGTGCACAATTATCCGCACCAGTTTTCCGGCGGCATGCGCCAGCGCGTGATGATCGCGATGGCGCTCGCCTGCAAGCCCAAGCTCATCATTGCCGACGAGCCGACCACCGCGCTCGACGTCACCATCCAGGCGCAGATTCTCGATTTGCTCCAGGACATGAAGGAACGCTTCGGCATGGCGGTGATGCTGATCACCCATGCCATGGGCGTCGTCGCCGAGACGGCACAGCGCGTCGTCGTGATGTATGCCGGCAAGGTGGTGGAGGAGGCCGGTGTCGACGATCTCTTCGCCGATCCCCGCCATCCCTACACGCAGGGCCTGATCCGCTCGATCCCGCGTATCGATCTCGACAGCGAGCACAAGACGCGGCTCGAGGCGATCGGCGGCTCGGTGCCGATCCTGATCAATCCGCCGGTCGGTTGCCGCTTCGCGCCGCGCTGCAAGTTCGCCATGAACGTCTGCACCGAGAAGGAGCCGCCGTTGCGCGAGATCGCGCCGGGCCACCGCATGGCCTGCCATCTCGGCGACACACGGCTGGGAGGCGCGGCATGAGCGAGCCCCTGCTCCGCGTCAGCGGCCTGAAGAAACATTTCCCCGTGCTGGGCGGCCTGTTGTCGCGCCAGGTCGCCACCGTCTACGCGGTCGATGGCGTGTCGTTCTCGGTCAATCGCGGCGAGACGCTCGGTCTCGTCGGCGAGTCCGGTTGCGGCAAATCGACGACGGGGCGTTGCGTGCTCCGCCTGATCGAGCCGACCGACGGCGAAGTCGTGTTCGACGGCCAGGATGTCGGCAAGCTCGGCGGCACCGATCTGCGGGCGATGCGGCGGAACATGCAGCTGGTGTTCCAGGATCCGTTCGCCTCGCTCAATCCGCGCATGACTGTGGGCTCCATCCTCGGCGAGGCGTTCACCATCCACGATCTCGCCGCCAACGCCAGGGAGCGCGAGGACCGCGTCGCGGGCCTGCTCGTGAAGGTCGGCCTGAAGGCCGAGCACATGCGCCGCTATCCGCATGAATTTTCCGGCGGTCAGCGCCAGCGCATCGTGATCGCGCGTGCACTCGCGGTTGAGCCGAAATTGATCGTCTGCGACGAGCCGGTTTCCGCGCTCGACGTCTCGATCCAGGCGCAGGTCATCAACCTGCTGGAGGATCTCCAGGCCGAACTGAATCTCACCTATCTCTTCGTCGCGCACGACCTCTCGGTGGTCGAGCACATCTCGGACCGTGTCGCAGTGATGTATCTCGGCCGTATCGTCGAGTTGGCGAAGGCAAGCGACCTCTATCGCAATCCGCAGCATCCTTATACCAAGGCGCTGCTCTCCGCGGTGCCGGTGCCGGATCCCAAGCTCAAGCGTAACCGCATCCGCCTCAAGGGCGACGTGCCGAGCCCGATGAAGCCGCCGTCAGGCTGTCATTTCCATACCCGCTGCCCGATCGCGCAGCCGCGCTGCGCTGAAAGCGCGCCGGAGCTGAAGGAAGGCGCAGGCGGGCATTTCGTGGCGTGCCATCTGGCCTGAGTTGCGCGGTGCATAGGCCTCCAAGGCCTTGATCGCGCGGGACCGGCTGACGTAGGGGAACGCATGAGCCAGGTACAGGACGCTACTCTCGGCGCGGTTGATACGGCTGCGACGGATCGCGATGCGGAAGCACGACGGGCGTTGTGGGGATCGGCGCTCGGCTACGCGATGGATGGGTTCGATCTCCTTATCCTCGGCTTCATGCTGACGGCGATTTCTACAGATCTTCATCTCACCCAGCCGCAGGCGGCCTCGCTCGTAACGGGGACCCTGGTCGGCGCGGTCGTCGGCGGGCTCGTCTTCGGCATGCTGTCGGACCGGCTTGGCCGCGTGCGGGTCCTGACCTGGAGCATCGTCCTGTTCGCGGTCTTCACCGGGCTCTGCGCGCTGGCACGGGGCTATTGGGACCTCCTGGCCTACCGGGCCATTGCCGGCATTGGTCTCGGCGGCGAGTTCGGCATCGGCATGGCGCTGGTGGCCGAGGCCTGGCCTGCGAGCAAGCGCGCGCGGGCGACGTCCTATGTCGGGCTCGGCTGGCAGTTCGGCGTGCTCACGGCGGCGCTGGTGACGCCGGCCCTGTTGCCGATCATCGGCTGGCGCGGAATGTTTGCGCTCGGGGTCTTTCCGGCGGTGATTGCCTATGCGATCCGTCGCAAGCTGCACGAACCAGACGTCTTCATCGCGTACAAGGCAAAGGCGGCGGATACCGGCTCGTCGCTTCGCGCACTCGTGGCCGATGCGGAGACCACTCGAATCGGCATCGGGATGATCATCCTCTGCTCGGTGCAGAATTTCGGCTACTACGGCATCATGATCTGGTTGCCGAACTATCTCTCGACGCGGTTCGGCTATGGCTTGACGCAATCGGCGCTCTGGACATCAGTCACCATCGCCGGCATGGCGCTTGGCATCTTCCTGTTCGGTCATGCGGCCGACCGTTTCGGCCGCCGGGCGGCGTTCCTGACCTACATGCTCGGCGCGGCCGTCATGGTGGTGGTCTATTCGCAGCTCACCAGCGCCGGTGCGCTGCTGATTGGCGGGGCTGTAATGGGCTTCTTCGTCAACGGCATGCTCGGTGGCTACGGCGCCTTGATGAGCGAGCTATATCCGACCGCGGTGCGCGCCACGGCACAGAACGTGTTCTTCAACATTGGTCGCGCGGTCGCCGGCTTCGGTCCGCTGGTCGTCGGCATCGTGAGTGCCGCTTATGGGTTTCCGACCGCGATCGCAGGTCTTGCACTGCTCTACCTGATCGACATCGTGGCGTTGCTCGTGCTGATCCCGGAGCGGCGCGGCGCCGATCTCGCCTGACGTCGAATGCGCTCATCGCGCACGAAGCAGGCCGTGACCCAAAAGGGCTTGCCTGAACGCTCTCACCGACGTGTGGTGATGCGCAAGGAGGCCGGCTTCCCTGGCGCCGGCAACATTGGCCGCGAGGTCGTCGACAAAGAGGACCGTCTCGGGACGGACCTTGAGTTCTGAAACGCAGCGGCGGTAGCAGAGCGGGTCTGGCTTCGCGGTCCTGAACTGGGCCGAGGTGTAGATCTTGGAGCCGAACAGCGGTCGTAATTCCGGCAGCAGCGTATCGATGTGATCGGCGACCAGCGTGGTATTGTTGGTCAGGACCGCAATGTCGACGGTTCGGCGCAAATCCCCGACGATCTCCAGCATGGCGCGATCGGCCTGCATCGAGCGGCGTCGCGCCTCTACCCATTCGTCGAGCGACAGCGGATAGCCGATGCGTTCGCCGAAGCCCCGCAGATAATCGTCGGCATCGAGCGTGCCGGAATCGCCGAGCAACTCGAAGCCGCTGTCCCAGATCGCCTGGTGGACAACTGCGTCCGTCGATCCGGCAAGCTCCGCCAGGCGCGCGACGCGCTTTCCCCTGTCATAGTCGCAGAGGACATTGTCCATGTCGAAGAGGACGAGCTTGATCGCACCAGTCACGGCAGCACTCTCGGATGGCCGGGACGTCCGGCCGCGATCAGAGTGATATCCGAGGTGCTGCCGGACGCAAGACTGCCTTACCCTTCCAGCGTGAACCCGACGCGCAGTGTCACCTGGTAGTGGCGCACCGTGCCGTTCTCGATGTGGCCGCGCGTCTGCACCACCTCGAACCATTTCATCTCGCGGATGGTCTTGGACGCCCTGCTGACGGCATTCTTGATGGCGTCCTCGATCGAGGTCTCGGACGATCCGACCAGTTCCAGGATCTTGTAGACGTGATCCTTCTCGGCTGTGGGCATGATGAGCCTCCCTGGGTTGCGCGGCGGCGTCAGCCGCCGCATGGGCTCTCGATTTGAACGGACGCCGGCCTTTCCGGTTCCGTCGTCCGCGATGGCCAGCATGCGCCAGCCGAGGTGGAGCATGCCCCCCTTGCCTGCTAAGCGCTATCCATGGATTCGGTGCGGCGCGACAGGACGATCGGCTTTCTCTGCCTTGGCGTGACGGCGGCCGGATGGGCGCTGAATTGGCCATTGATGAAGCTGTTGCTGCAGCAATGGCCGCCGCTGTTCGCCCGCGGTCTCGCCGGCGTCTCCGCCTCCTTCATTTTCGCCATGCTGGCGCTCAGCCGGAAGGAGCAGCTTGCCGTTCCGCGCGAGGCGATCCCGCGGCTGCTGTTTGCGACGTTGACCAACGTTTTCGCCTGGATGGGCCTCGGCACGGTCGCGATGAAATATGTCAGCGTGGGTGAGGGTGCCCTGCTCGCCTACACCATGCCGATCTGGGCCATGCTGTTCGCCTGGCCGGTGCTGCACACGCGGCCGACCGTCCGGGACATGTTTGGGCTCGTCCTCGGCGTCGTTGGGGTCGCGCTGCTGCTGAGCGGCAACGGCTTTGTCTTTGGCGCCGGCAAGCTGCTCGGCATCGGATTGGCGCTGCTCTGCGCCATCCTGTTCGCGCTCGGCAATGTGCTCAACCGCAAGCCGTTGCCGCTGCCGCCGCTTGTCGTCGTCGCCTGGCAGGTCGGGCTTGGCTGCGCCACCATGCTCGTCCTGGGCGTTCTGTTCGAGCATCCGAACGTTTCCGCGATCACGCCCCTGGGGCTCGGCTGTTTCGTCTACATGACGCTGGTACCGATGGGCGTCTGCTACGTCACCTGGTTCGAGACGCTGCGCCGCTTGCCGCCGACCTCGGCCTCGACGGGCATGCTGATCGTGCCGGTGATTGGCGTGGTCTCCGCCGCGATCATTTTGGGCGAGCCGCTGGGCTTGCGCGAATGGGCCGCGATGGCGCTCACGCTCGGCGGCGTGACGCTGGCCTTGCAGCGGGCCTAGCGGCGCTATTCCGCAGCTTGTTGCAGCATCTTGGCCGGCTGTGCTGCGCGCCACAACATCTTCAGCAGCAGAGCGAGCAAGGCGATCATGGCGAGGCCGGCGATCGCGGGCGCGACATGCGGGGAGAGCTCGCCCTTCTGTCCGAACTGCGCCGCGATGCGCGCCGATTGCAGCAGCCCATAGCCGCCGGCGAGCAGGATCAGTCCATACATGACGCTGCGCTCGCGTGAGGTCGCTACCTTGCCGAGTTCGGGCAGCAGCAGCGCCAGGCCGATGCCGAGCATCGGAAGGTCGTAGTCATAGGCGTAGGGGCTGATCATCACCGATACCATGGCGGCAATGCCGAGCGCGAACTGGGCCGATATTCCGCGCGCTGCGCCGAGGAAGATTGCAAGCAGGATCGCGAGCAGGGCAATCGCCGCGATGGCGGCTTGTCCCCAGAAGGCGACGCTGGCAGGGACGCCCGCCGTATAGAGTGCGGCGTAGGCCGAGACCATGCGGAAGAGGGGATAGAAACCCTGCTCGAGATAGCTCGCCGATTCCCTGATTGCGCCGAGCCACGCAGTCCAGATTTGCCACCCAAACATCAGCGTGCAGACGAGGGAGCTCGCCAGCACCAGAGTGGCGGCGACCGCCACCGTGACCCAGCGGCGCGTTGCCAGCAGATAGACGCCGGCGGCAATCGCAAGGTGCGGCTTGATCACCATGGCGCCGAGCGCGAGACCGGCGATGATCTGCCGCCGCTCCAGATTGAGGCAGACGAGGCCAACCAATGCACCCGTCAGAAAGCCGTTCTGGCCGCAACCGATCGTGATCGCGAGCGCCGGAAAGACGATCACCAGAACCTGCGCGAAATTGTTGCGTGCAATCCTGTGCAGCGTCACGAGATAGAGCGCCAGCGTTGCGGCGGTGAACAGGAGGTAGCCGATGCCGACCGAAACGAATGCAAACGGCGCCATCAGGACATCGTACTGCGGCGGATAGGTCCACGGCATGAAGCTGGTCTTGCCGCCGGCGGCCGCGATCTGCATCTTCAGCAGGGCCTCGAAATGATAGACTTGCTCGAGATCGCCGAGCCAGACGTGCTGCGCGACGATGTGGAAGGCATCGAAGTCGGCGAGTTCGCGATCGGCCCAGCCGCCCCAGCGGGCGAACCAGAAGGTCTTGAAGGCGACGATCACCGCCAGCGCCGCCAGCACGAAACGCACATAGGTTCTCTGCTTCGAAGGCGAAGCCTGGAGCTGTTCCAGTGTTTCGGCGAGCATGAGACTGGGACCTCGGAATGACCGTCCGCGGCTGTTGGGGCACGTCCGCAGATCCCTGCCAAATTGCCATCGGAGGTTTAAGGGACGGTAACGAATTAGGGCGGATTCGGCCGGTCTGGTTACCGGCCCGCTCTACGGATCCAGCTCCGTATCCCAGTAGAGATAGTCCAGCCAGCTGTCGTGCAGATAATTGGGCGGGAACAGGCGGCCGTTGCGGTGAAGCTGGTGCACGGTGGGCGCGAACGCGCTCTGCCGCGGAAACATCTTGGCCTGTGCGGGTGTCAGATTGCCCTTGCGCAAATTACAGGGCGAGCACGCCGCGACCACGTTCTCCCAGGTGGTCTGGCCGCCTTTGCTGCGCGGGATGATATGGTCGAAGGTGAGGTCTTCGGGCGAGCCGCAATATTGGCAGGCGAAACGATCGCGCAGGAAGACGTTGAACCGGGTGAAGGCGGGATGGGTGGTCGGCTTGACGAAGGATTTGAGCGAAACCACGCTCGGCAGCTGCATTTGCAGCGTCGGACTGTGAACCGCTTGATCGTAATGCGCTACGATGTTGACGCGGTCGAGGAACACCGCCTTGATCGCGTCCTGCCACGACCACAGAGACAGTGGGTAGTAACTCAGCGGCCGAAAGTCCGCGTTGAGGACCAGCACCGGCCAACTGCCTTGCGAGACATGTGCGTTCAAGTAACGCTCCCGGCCTCCAATATACGCTGCGAAGCAGCATGTACTGACATACTACATGCAGCGTGACGGGATTGTGAAGCCCGTTGAGCGACTTATTCAGGTGCAAGCAATACGGCGGCGGGGTGGCAAACGCTCAAAAACGCCGTGATTTGGGGAGAGTTGTGGCCGGCGCCGAGCCGTCTCCAGCGCGTCGCGCCCTGCTGCGGCAGCTACTCCCGCACCCGCTCCAGCTTCTGCAGACAGCGCGTTGCGCGCACCGCGGCCGGCATCTCGTCGTCCGGAAAACTGGTCTTCCAGTCGGTGACGCCGACTTCGCCGACATAGATGTCGCCCTTCGAATCCAGCGCGATGCCGTGGGGCGCGAGGAATTTTCCGCTGGCAACGCCTGGACCTTCTTCGCCGCCGAGCCGCGCGATGCGCTTTCCCGTGGCATCGACGATCGACAGCCGCGGGCCGAGATTGGGCACCTTGCGGTTGACCGCCATGCCGGGACCGAGCTCGCCGATCACGAAGGTCGGGCTCTTCGCCCCGCCGCAACAGCACAGCGCGCAAGGGCGGTGGAGGTTGTTCCACTGCGTCTCGTATTTGCCCTCGCCGTTGAACACCTGCACGCGATGGTTCTCGCGGTCGGCGACATAGACCCAGCCGTCGGCATCAGTCGCAATATTGTGCACGATGTTGAACTGGCCGGGGTCGGTGCCCGGCTCGCCCCAGCTTTTGATCAGCTTGCCATCGGGCGTGTATTTGTGCACGCGCGCATTGCCATAGCCGTCGGAAACGTAGATCTCGCCCTTCGGCGACAGCGCCGTGTGAGTGCAGCGGTGGAACGGTTCGCCGCTCATGAACGGCGCAGGCTTCTTGGGGATACCGATCGTCAGCAGCACCTTGCCGTCGGCGCTGCATTTGCGCACGGTGTGGTCGCCGTCATCGGTACAATAGAGATTGTCGTCAGCGTCGATGTGCAGGCCATGCGCGCGGGAGAACAGGCCTTCGCCAAAACTTCGGAGGAAATTGCCCTCGCGGTCCAGCACCACCATCGGATGTTCGCCGCGGTTGAAGACGTAGATCCGGTCCGTGCTGTCGACCGCGACAGAGGCGACGTCGGTGAGCTGCCAGCCGTCGGGAAGCTTCGCGAAGTTTTCGACGACGCGGTAGCGGTGCTCGCCGGTGCCGAGAATGGCTGGCATGGTGCTCTCTCCTCTTGTCATTGCGGGAGACGATTGTGGTTACGCCCGCCCCAAAATCCCTTCCTCGATCGCCTTGATCTGCAATGCGAGGAATTTCGAGTTGATCCGGCACTGGGCGAGGCTGCCTGCGATGAACCACAGGCCTGATTGGTTCGTGCGCGCATACATGTTGCGCAGCTCGAGGCCGTCGCCAAAGCCCCAGACCGGGCCGACGCGGTCGGCGATGGCATCGCCGAACAGCTTTCGCACCAGATATTCCTGGGACTTGTAGCCGGTCGAGAGCACGATGAGATCGGCCGGAATGGCCGTACCGTCCTTCATCTGCGCGCCGTCGGCCGTAAAGCTCTCGATGTCCTCGAACTGCTTCAGCTTGATCGCGCCCTCGACGATCAGGTTGGAGCAGCCGACGTTGAAATAGTAGCCGCCGCCGCGGGTGAGGTATTTGAACTGCCAGCCGGTGCCTGCCTCGCCGAAGTCGAGCTTGAAGCCGACGCGGCGGAGGCCGTCGAGCAGCTCCTTGTCGAGTTCCTTCGATTGCTCCGTCAGCATCACGTGAGTCTTCTTCGCAAGCGGCGTCGGCATCGACGCTGCGATCAGGTCGTTGTCCTCCAGCGTGCCCTCATTGTAGGTCGCATAAGCGAGCTGCGCCGACGGCTCGATGTTGGTGACCAGCGTCGGCGAGCGCTGCACCAGCGTCACCTCTGCGCCGCTGGAGTAAAGATCCTGCGCAATGTCGTGACCGCTGTTGCCGGAGCCGATGACGATGGCGCGCTTTCCGGTCCAGACTTCGCCGTCCTCGTAACGGCTGGAATGCAGCAGCGTACCCTTAAAACGATCGAGAGTCGGAATATCAGGGATGTTCGCGATGCCGCTGACGCCGGTCGCCATGATCACGTGGCGTGGATGCATGATGCGCTTGCTGCCGTCGGCGCGGCGCAACGTCACCGTCCAGTGGCCATTGGCGTCGTCATAGTCGCCGCCTTCGAATTCCGTGCCGGTCCAGAAGTTCAGCTCCATCGCATCGACGTATGCCTCGAACCAGCTCGCGAGCTTGTCCTTGGGGATGTAGGTCGGCCAGCTCGGCGGGAACGGCATGTAAGGCATGTGATTGACCTGCACCTGGTTGTGCAGGGTGAGCGCGTGATAGCGCTTGCGCCAGACATCGCCGATCCGCGCCCCGCGATCGACGATCAGCGTATCGATCTGCAATTGCTTCAGCCGCGCTGCGATCGCGAGCCCGGCCTGGCCGCCGCCGACCACCAGTACGGCCGGATCGCGGTCGGCGTAGTCGCGCGAGGCATTGCGCAGGTCGAGCCAGTTCGGCCCGCGGAAATCGCGCGAATAGGCCTGTCCCCGCGGTCGCGAGCTGCCGAGCTGCTCCTCGAACCCCTTGAGCTCCTCGAGTGCGGTGAGCAGTGTCCACGCCTTCAGCCGGTCGCCGTCGGCGGGGTCGGGTACGAGCCGCACGATGCCGCTGCCGCGACCAAGCGCGGTCTCGAAATTGAAGATGGCCTCGATGTTGCTGGTGCCGGCGCGCGTCACCCGGCGCGGCGCCGCGCGGTTCGGCGCGATCTTGAAATTCGCCGGAGACGCCTTGGGCGCGAGCGCGGTCAGTGCTTGCGCGACCGCGTCGCGGCCCGCAAGCGTTTGCAGGTTCCAGCTCAGCGCCAGCACATCGCGCCAATAGCAGTCGGCGAGGAAGAGGCGGTCGAGCGCGCCGCGACCAGGCTCGCGCAACGCACGCTCGAACTCATCGAGCCAGGCTTGCGCGGAGACAGCCATATCCTTCGTGCGATCAAGCATGCGCGACCTCCCTCGAGAGGAACGCTATACCGGATCAAGCGATGCCAGAAGCGCTTTACCTGAGCAGAGAAAGCATGTGGCCCTGCTCGGGCGGAATGCGCCCCTTGAGCGTATCGAGATAAGTGCGCTGCACCGCCTCCGGACCACGGCTCTCAACCACGCGGAGGCATCTCTCCAGCATCGGCGCGAAGCCCGACCAGGCCGCGCCAAAACGCTGTTCGATCCCGCCGGGTCCCCAATCCTTGGCACGCTTGCGGATGTGGTCTGGCGCGAAGAACCAACGCGGCTTTGCGCCGGGCAGCACGCCCTCGTCCGCGTCGGTGGCGCGATGCGTCAAACCGACGCGCACCGAGCACTTCATCTGGTCACCAAAATGCCGGTGCAGATCGACCCGCAGCGCGCTGTTACCGGCCATGTCGACAAAGGCGACGGCCGCGTCTGACGGCAATGACGCGACGCGGTCATAGGTGACGACGTCGTCATAGCAGCCAAGCGACGAGACGAAGCCGGTATTGCCCGATGACGTCAGCCCGATCACCCTGCGGCCGCGGCTGTGCAGCAGATGCGCGAGGCCGAATGCGGTCTTGCTCGAAGCGCTCGACAGCAGCACGGTGCGTGCGCCGAAATCGTCGTTCTCGGCGAGGAAGTCGTCGACCAGGAACGACAGCATGAACAGCGGCCGCAGCAGCGCCTGGAGGTCGCCCTGATGCCCGGCGAAAGCGAGGTCGCCGGTCACGCGGGAATAGAGATTGTAGACCGGCGAGACCTGCTTGCGGTGCTCGGCGCCGTCACGAAGCGCGCGCTTGCTGACGTCTGCGGCTTCGATGACGAGGTGCGTCGCCATCGGGAAATAGCCGAACAGTCGTTCGCCCGCGGCGATGCCGGGATGTCGCGAGGCGATGACTTCGCCGAAGCCCCACACCGGGATGTTGCCAAATCCCTGCGGCGCCGGAAAGATCTGCCAGTATTTCAGTTCGTCTCCCATCACGGCATAGGTGATGTTGTTGGCGGTGAACGCGAAGCGCTCGACCTTCACCAGAAGCGCATCCGCGGGCAGCGTGGCCGCATCCGGAAGGGCCGTCTCGATCAGTTTGCATTGCTCGAGATCGTTGCGCGCGACGACGAAGTCGGTCGATGTCATGGTGAGGGTCCCGGCTTTTTCCGTGCCGGCATCTTCTCCTTTACGGCTGCGCGCTTTGCAACAGCAACATTGTTTGAAACTGCGTTCGCTTTGCCGGCGATGATGCCCTCGCGCTTCTTCACCGCGCGGTAGTAGCTCCACCACAGATGCGCGGCGGCGCCGCGCAGGGGACGCCAGGGTTCGGCGAGCGGCGCCATCTGCTTTTCCGTCGGTCGCGCCTTCAGGCCGAGGCCGATCTTGATTCCCTCCTGCACGGCGAGGTCGCCAGCGGGCCAGGCATCGCCGTGGCCGAGGCAGAACAAGAGATAGACGTCGGCCGTCCACGGCCCGATGCCGGGCAGCGAGACCAGGGTGTGATGCGCGGCATCGGCGTCTTCTTCGGCGAGCACGTCGAGGTTCAGCCGCTCGGCGATGATTTCGCGCGAAAGATGTTTCAGCGTCTTGATCTTGGCGGCGGACAGGCCGAGCCGCCCCAGCCGGTCGATGCGGGCGCGACGCACGGCCTCATGATCGAACGGGTCGAAGGCCGCGGACAGCCGTCCCCAGATTGCCGCTGCGCTCGCGGTTGAAAGCTGTTGTCCGCACACGATGTGCGCCAGCCCAGCAAAGCCCGGCTCGCGCCGCCGCAGCGCCGGCATGCCCGCCACATCAAGCACCGGCTTGAGGCGCGGATCGCGCTCGACCAGCGCGTGGACAGCTTCTTCGAGATCAGACTGGGTTTCAAGGTGGATGGTCATCGCAGCTCTACTTGTCATGCACAGGCTTGACCCGCGCATCCATCTCCTATCGTAACAGAAGATGGCCGGATCGAGCCCGGCCATGATGAGATCTTTGCATATGGCGCCACCCGTTTTCCGATTTGCCCCCAGCCCCAACGGCCACCTGCATCTCGGCCACGCTTATTCCGCGCTGCTCAACTTCGACCGAGCGCGGGAAGCCGGCGGGAGGCTCCTGCTGCGAATCGAGGACATCGACGCGACGCGCTGCCGGCCGGAATATGAAGCTGCGATCTACGAAGACCTCGGCTGGCTCGGGATCGCCTGGGACACGCCGGTGCGGCGGCAATCGGAGCATCTCGCCGACTATCGCGCTGCGCTGGAAAAACTCGCCGCACTCGGCCTCGTCTATCCCGCCTTTGAAAGCCGTGCCGAGATCGCGAGGCTCGTCGCCGGGCGCGAGGCCGATGGGCCGTGGCCGCGTGATCCCGATGGCGCGCCGGTCTATCCCGGTGACGCGAAATCGCTGCCCGTCAGCGAGCGGTCGCGCCTGATCGATTCCGGTTTGCCCTACGCCTTGCGCCTCGACATGGCAGCGGCTTGCCGGCGCGTCTCCGGTCTGACCTGGAATGAACTAGGCGAGGGGCCCGATGGCGAGCGCGGCCTGGTCGTCGCGCGGCCCGAGGCGTGGGGCGACGTGATTCTCGCCCGCAAGGAGATCCCGACCAGCTACCATCTGTCCGTGGTGGTCGACGACGCGCTCCAGGGCGTGAGCGAGATCGTGCGCGGCCAGGATCTGTTCCACGCCACCTCGGTCCACCGGTTGCTTCAGGCCTTGCTCGGCTTGCCGGAGCCCGCCTACCGCCACCACACCCTGATTCGCGATGCGGATGGGCGGAAGCTGTCGAAATCGGACCGCTCGACCGGCTTGCGAGAGTTGCGTGCGGCCGGCTCCTCGCCCGCGGGTGTCCGCAAGGCTGTAGGATTAGGCTAAGTTTCTCTGGGGGTTAGCCAAACACCGCCGTGACTCCGGGGGTTCCGCCGTGCGATGCTTGGCCCATAGCCCGGGGGTTCGAAGGGGAACACTTCGAAGGGGATTTATGGCGGCGAAAACGCGCGCAGCGCGCACCACGCGAAAGTCCAGGCAACCGCCTCGGAAGCGGTCCGGGGCGGTCGGTAAAGTGCGCACGCGCAGCGCCAAGGCCGTTGCCCCCGACGTGATCCAGGCTGCGCTCGCAGCCTTTGCCCATGAGGTCCGCACACCTCTGACCGGGATTCTCGCGATCAGCGACCTGCTGTCGACCTCCGACCTCGGCGAACGCGAGCGGCGCTGGGCCGATACCATCAAGGCGGGAGCCGAGCATCTGGCCAACCTCGCCACGCTGTTCGTCGATGCCGCCAAGACCGGAAAGGGCGCTGGTGGCAGCGCGCTGCGGCAGGACCTGTTCGACCTGCGGGCGCTCGCCCGCAGCACCGGCGATTCGCTCGCCGGCCGCGCCGCCGCCAAGGGTCTCCAGGCCGAGGTCGAGATCTCCGACAAGCTGCCGGGACTAGTGGTCGGCGATCCCGTCCGCCTCCGCGCCGCGCTCGAGAACCTGATCGACAATGCAGTGAAATTCACCGACCGGGGTGCTGTTGCAATCTCGGCCGCGCCCTGGCGTCCAGCCAAGGGCAAAGCAAGCGGCAAAGGCAAAGAGAAGGACACGCGCCGTGTCGGTGTTGCCTTCTCGGTCTCCGACAGCGGTATCGGCTTGACCTTGGCCGAGATCAAGCGGCTGTTTCGTCCGTTCACCCAGGCCAATGTCACTATCGCCTCGCGCTTCGGTGGCGCCGGGCTCGGTCTGTCCTCGGTGAAGCAACTGGCGCGCGCGATGGGCGGCGACATCACGGTCGCGCCGCGGCGCGGTGGCGGCGCCACCTTCACCCTGACGGTTACGCTCGATGCGACCGGGCCGGCGAAGTCGCGCAAGGCCGAGGGCGGCGAGGCGGATGCGCTGGCGGCGCTGCGCGTGCTCAGCGTCGAGGACAATCCATTCGGCCGTGTCGTGCTCAACACGATCCTGACCGAGCTCGGTCATCATGCCGAGTTCATCGGGCGCGGCGAGGATGCGGTGAACCGGCTCGCGCAGGGCGGCTTCGACGCGGTGCTGATGGACATGGTGTTGCCCGGCATCGACGGCGTCGAGGCCATCAAGCGGATTCGCAGGATGCAGGCGCCGCTGGCTCGGATCCCGATCATCGGCGTGTCCGGCCGCGGCGAGGACGAGGCGGCGTCGCGCGCGGCTGGCGCCGACGCCTTCCTGGTCAAGCCTGTGTCCCCGCGGGCTTTAGCGACTGCGCTGCTTGAAGCGACACGCCGTGAGGAAGTCGCGACTTGATGATCGCGGCGTTGAGCTCGCCGCCGAAAACGAAGATCGCGGCAATGAAATAAAGAAACACCAGCGCGATGATCACCGAGGCGAGCCCCGCATACATCGTCACGTAGTTGTTCGCGAAGCGCGCCAGGTATTGTCCGAACACGATGCCGGAGATCAGCGATGCTCCCATCGTGAAGACGATGCCGGGCAGGATCTGGAAGAAGCCGCGTCGCCCCGCCGGCAGCCAGGCGTGCAGGATGAACAGCGCCACCACCAGCGCGCCGATGGTGATGCCGTAGCGCACCCAGGTGAGGATGCTCTCGTTGGATTCGACGAACAGCGGAATGTGGCGCCGCGCCGCCTCGATGAAAAGCGGGCCAAGCACGATCAGGAACGCCATGGCGAGCGCGGTGAAGGCGGCGACCAGCGTGTAGCCGATCGATTCCAGCCGCAGCCAGTACCAACGCCGCATCTCCACCACCGCATAGGCGCGGTTCAGCGCGACCCTGAGCGCCTCGACACCGTTCGAGGCGAAATAGACCGACAGCACCGCGCCGATCGTCAGCACGCCGGTGCGTGTGGTTGTCAGCACATCGTGGATCTCGCCGGACAGGGAATCGGCCACCTGTTTCGGCCAGACCTGGAGCATCAGCCCCGCGGCCTGGTCGGCAAGCTCCTTGGAGCCGAAAAAGCCGGCGAGCGAGGTCAGCACGATCAGGAACGGGAACAGTGCCATCAGCGTCGAGAGCGCGATGTGGCTCGCGATCGCCCAGCCATCGTCCGCCAGGAACGTGTAGAAGGCGTCTTCCACGACGACGTAGATGGTGCGGAGGATCTTCACGGTACCTACACCGCAACTGCTACTCCCTCTCCCCGCCTGCGGGGAGAGGGTTGGGGTGAGGGGGGCTCTCCGCACGGACGGTGACAGGGAGACTCGCGGAGCGTCCCCCTTTCCCGGAATCCGCGCTGCGCGCGCATTCCGGCCTCTGCCCGCACGAGGGCAGAGGCAAAAAGGACGAGCAATGAACGCAAATCGGAAATCATCCCGCCAGCTTCTGATATTCTTGGCTCAAAAGCCAGATTGGGAACGCCATGGCGGAGCGCCGCACACGGTGTTATCACCCTCAAATGGCATCTCTCCTCAGTACTTTCATCCTGCCGATTGCCGTGGCCGCCGTGGCGGTGGTGCTGCTGCTCGGTCTCGTCAACATGATGCGTGGCGGCTCGCCCAACACCTCGCAGAAATTGATGCGCTGGCGCGTGCTGCTTCAGTTCATCGCGATCGTCATTGCAATGACCGCGGTTTGGGCCATGGGGCGCTAACATGGTCGTGCTCAACCGCATCTATACCAAGACCGGTGACGACGGCACGACAGCGCTCGGAACCGGCGAACGCCGTCCGAAATACGATCTGCGCATCGCGGCCTATGGCACGGTCGACGAGACCAACGCCGCGATCGGCGTGGTGCGGCTTCACACCAAGGATACGCCGGAGCTCGACGCGATGCTTGGCCGCATCCAGAACGATCTGTTCGACCTCGGTGCCGATCTCGCGGTGCCCGAGCGGGAAGGCAAGGCGGAACGGCTGCGGGTGGTGGCGAGCCAGGTCGAGCGGCTCGAGCGCGACATCGACGCGCTCAACGACAAGCTCGCGCCGCTGACCTCCTTCGTGCTTCCGGGCGGCACGCCAGCTGCCGCCTATCTCCACGTCGCCCGCACGATTTGCCGCAGGGCGGAACGCGTGATCGTGGAACTGGCGGCCCAGCCCGGCGAGCCTGTGGGCGCCGCTGGCATCCAGTATATGAATCGCCTGTCGGACTTCCTGTTCGTGGCCAGCCGTGCCGCTAACCATGACGGGGCCGGCGACGTCCTCTGGGTTCCAGGCCAGAACCGCTGACCCATTGAGGTCAGCATTTCCAAGGTCTAAAATTTGGCCTTGTCGCGCGTTGACCGGGCCGGATCAGGCCTTTAGGTTCCGCGCCAGTTGAATACCCCCCTCCCAAATTGAGTGAAAGAGGATCGATGAAGGTCTTAGTGCCGGTAAAGCGGGTGGTCGATTACAACGTCAAGGTCCGCGTCAAGGGCGATGGATCGGGCGTTGAACTCGCCAACGTCAAGATGTCGATGAACCCCTTCGACGAAATCGCGGTCGAGGAAGCGTTGCGCCTGAAGGAGGCCGGCAAGGCGACCGAAGTCGTGGTGGTCTCCATTGGACCGGCGCAGGCGTCGGAGACGATCCGTACTGGTCTTGCCATGGGCGCCGATCGCGGCATCCTTGTGAAGGCCGAGGGCACGGTCGAGCCGCTCGCTGTCGCCAAGATCCTGAAAAAGGTTGCCGAAGAGGAGCAGCCCGGCCTGATCATCCTCGGCAAGCAGGCGATCGACGACGACAGCAATCAGACCGGCCAGATGCTGGCCGCGCTGCTCGGCTGGTCGCAGGCGACCTTCGCTTCGAAGCTCGAGGTCGAAGGTTCCGACTTCAAGGTCACCCGCGAAGTCGACGGCGGCTTGCAGACCGTGAAGCTCAAGGGACCGGCGATCGTCACCACCGATCTCCGTCTCAATGAGCCGCGCTATGCCTCGTTGCCGAACATCATGAAGGCCAAGAAAAAGCCGATCGCGGAGAAGACCGTCGCCGATTATGGCGTCGACGTCACCGCGCGCCTCGAAGTTCTGAAGACGGCTGAGCCCGCGGGCCGCAAGGCAGGCGTCAAGGTGAAGGACGTCGCCGAGCTGGTGTCGAAGCTCAAGAACGAAGCCGGGGTGCTCTGATGACGACGTTGCTGATTGCTGAACACGAACACGAAGTTCTCAAGGACTCCACCAACAAGGCACTGACCGCGGCCTCCCAGCTCGGTGGCGACGTTCACGTGCTGGTCGCCGGTGGCGGGCAGGGCACCAAGGCTGCGGCCGAGGCGGCCTCGAAGCTCGCTGGTGTCGCCAAGGTGCTGGTCGCCGAGGGCGAGGCTTACGCGCACGATCTGGCCGAGCCGCTGGCCGCGCTGATCGTCTCGCTGGCGCCGTCCTATGACGCGATCGTCGCGCCCGCGACTTCGCGCTTCAAGAATGTGATGCCGCGCGTCGCCGCTCTGCTCGACGTCATGCAGGTCTCGGAGATCATCAAGGTGGTCGCCCCCGACACCTATGAGCGTCCGATCTATGCCGGCAACGCCATCCAGACGGTGAAGTCGAAGGACGCCAAGAAGGTCATCACCGTCCGCACCTCGACCTTCGCGGCCGCCGCTGCCGGCGGCAGCGCGCCGGTCGAGAGCGTCGCTGCGGCAGCCGATCCCGGCCTGTCGACCTTCGTCGGCGAGGAAGTTGCCAAGAGCGACCGTCCCGAACTGACCTCGGCGAAGATCATCGTCTCCGGTGGCCGCGCCATGCAGAGCCGCGAGAACTTCGCCAAGTACATCGAGCCGCTCGCCGATAAGCTCGGCGCCGGCGTCGGTGCCTCGCGCGCGGCGGTCGACGCCGGCTATGCGCCGAACGACTGGCAGGTCGGCCAGACCGGCAAGGTCGTGGCTCCCGAGCTCTACGTCGCCGTGGGCATTTCCGGCGCGATCCAGCATCTGGCCGGCATGAAGGACTCCAAGGTGATCGTCGCGATCAACAAGGATGAGGATGCACCGATCTTCCAGGTGGCCGACTACGGCCTGGTCGCCGACCTCTACCAGGCGGTTCCGGAGCTGACCGCCGAACTCGCCAAGCTCGGCAAGTAAAACGCGCCAAAAACACCGGCCGGAGGTATAAACCCCGGCCGGTGTTTCATTTCTGAGGCGTTTTCTTTGGCGTGGGGCACGCCTTCGAAGCGATCCAATCTAGGTTTCGAGCCAAGGTTCTGATTAAATCGGGCTTCTGGTCAAATCAGACCTCCCGGCTCAGGGGATAGGCAGGGCGCGATATGCGCGCCGTTCCGGTGGATGACATTATGGCGGCAGTGATCAAGAAGGTCGGCGTGATCGGCGCGGGTCAGATGGGCAATGGCATCGCGCATGTCGCGGCCTTGGCCGGCTTTGATGTGGTGCTCAACGACATTTCGGCCGACCGCCTGAAGTCGGGCATGGCCACCATCAACGGCAATCTGGCGCGTCAGGTCTCCAAGAAGGCCGTCTCCGAGGACGACAAGAACAAGGCGATGGCGCGCATCTCGCTCGCCGAGAAGCTCGACGACCTCGCTGACTGCGATCTCGTGATCGAGACCGCGGTCGAGAAGGAAGAGGTCAAGCGCAAGATCTTTCATGACCTCTGCGCGATCTTGAAGCCCGAGGCGATCGTCGCCTCCGACACGTCCTCGATCTCGATCACCCGCCTTGCGGCTGCCACCGACCGGCCAGAGCGCTTCATCGGCATTCACTTCATGAATCCGGTGCCACTGATGGAGCTGGTCGAGCTGATCCGCGGCATCGCCACCGACGACCAGACCTTCGAGGCGTCCAAGGAATTCGTCGCCAAGCTCGGCAAGCAGGTCGCGGTCTCCGAGGATTTCCCGGCCTTCATCGTCAACCGCATCCTGCTGCCGATGATCAACGAGGCGATCTACACGCTGTACGAAGGCGTCGGCAACGTCGAGGCGATCGACGCGGCGATGAAGCTCGGCGCGCACCATCCGATGGGCCCGCTCGAGCTTGCCGATTTCATCGGCCTCGATACCTGCCTTTCGATCATGCAGGTGCTGCACGAGGGGCTCGCCGACTCCAAGTACCGGCCGTGTCCGCTGCTGGTGAAATACGTCGAGGCCGGTTGGCTCGGTCGCAAGACCCAGCGCGGCTTCTACGACTACCGTGGCGCCAAGCCGGTTCCGACGCGCTAAGGCGGCAGCACCTTCCGCCTTGTGACAATTCATGTCGCGTTAACCCACTCCGCCTAGTGTCCGGCCCGGTACGAGGGTCTGCGCAATGGACATGATGGCGATGGTCAGCACCATGCTGGCCTCTCAGCAAGGCGCGCTGCAGTCGAATATCGCGGCGACGCTGACGAAGCAGAATATGGACATGGAGAAATCCACCGTCCTGACGCTGATGGGTGCCGGTCAGCCTTCGCTTGCCAATGTCGGCCCCGGGGTCGGCGGCAACCTCAACGTCACCGCCTGAATTTTCCCTAAAGCGACGCGGCAGCCGGTCCCAGTGCGGCGCGAAGCAGCTTGAGCGCGTCGTCGCTCGCCCATTCCGCCGGTCCCGCAATGGTCGCGATTTCGCAGCCCTGCGGATCGACCAGCACCGAGGTCGGCATGCCCAGCGCCCGACCTATCGATTTAAGATCCTGGAAAACCTTGGCTTTCTGGTCAGTAAAATAGCCGAGCCTGGTCAGGTTGGCATCTTTCAGGAAGTTCTTCGGCTTCTCGGGATCGCGGGTGTCGATATTGATCGCCACCACCTCGAAATTCGGCCCCGAAAGCTTGGTCTGGAGCTGGTCCAGTGCCGGCATCTCTTTCCGGCACGGCACGCACCAGGTGGCCCAGAGGTTCACCAGCACGGTCTTGCCGCGGAAATCCGACAGCTTCTTCGGCTTGCCGTCCGCGTCCTCGAAGGCCAGGTCCGGCAGCTTCAGGGGGGCGCTCGCCATGGTCAGCGCAGCCACCTCGCCATGGGCGAGCGGAGCGATTTTCCGGGCCGTGGCGACCGCCGCGCGGCAGGCCGGATCACCTGACGGGGCCCGGTTCAGGCCCAGCCCGTACAGCGCGGCGAAGCCGGCCAGCCCGCCGATCGCCACGGTGGCGATGACGATGGGGATCCGGCGCGTGGCGGAGGGCTTCTTGTCGAGCATATCGTTTGTCATCCGGTCGCAGATATGGCTATCAGGGGCCTCTTAATACGGCTGGCCTCGGCCGGCAAACATGCGGCAAAGCAAGGCGTGAGCAGGGGATCATGAGCAACAAGATGTGGGGCGGCCGGTTCTCGGAACGTCCCGATGAGATCATGGAAGAGATCAACGTCTCCATCGACGTCGATCGTCACCTCTTTGCCCAGGACATTGCCGCGTCCAAGGCCCACGCCGCGATGCTTGCCAGCCAGGGCATCATCACGGCCTCTGATGCGAAAAATATCGGCAGGGGTCTAGACACGATTTTGTCAGAGATCGGCAAGGGCGGCTTCGAGTTCAAGCGCGCGCTCGAAGACATCCATATGAACGTCGAGAGCCGCCTGTCGGAGCTGATCGGCCCCGCCGCCGGCCGACTGCACACCGCGCGCTCGCGCAATGACCAGGTCGCGACCGATTTCCGGCTCTATGTCCGCGACATCGTCGACGAGACCGACGCCGCGCTCGCCGCGTTCCAGCAGGCGCTGGTGGAGCGCGCGCTCGAGCACGCCGGCACGGTGATGCCGGGCTTCACGCATCTGCAGACCGCGCAGCCCGTCACCTTCGGCCACCACCTGCTCGCCTATGTCGAGATGGCCGCGCGCGATCGCGGCCGTTTCCAGGATGCGCGCAAGCGGCTCAATGAATCCCCGCTGGGAGCCGCGGCGCTCGCCGGCACCTCGTTCCCGATCGATCGTCATGCCACCGCGAAGGCGCTGGCGTTCGACCGTCCGATGGCAAATTCGCTCGATGCGGTCTCGGATCGCGACTTCGTGCTGGAGACCTTGTCGGCGGCCTCGATCTGCGCCGTGCACATGTCGCGCTTTGCCGAGGAGATCGTGATCTGGACCTCGCCGCTGGTGGGCATGATCCGCCTCAGCGACAAGTTCACCACGGGCTCCTCGATCATGCCGCAGAAGCGCAATCCTGACGCCGCCGAGCTGGTCCGCGCCAAGACCGGCCGCGTCATCGGCGCGCTGAATGGTCTCCTGATCGTGATGAAGGGCCTGCCGCTCGCCTATCAAAAGGACATGCAGGAGGACAAGCAGGGCGCCATGGAGGGCTTCGCTGCGCTGTCGCTGGCGATCCGCGCCATGACCGGCATGGTCCGCGACCTCGTGCCTGACGAGGCCAGGATGAAGGCCGCTGCCGGCGAGGGCTACGCCACCGCGACCGATCTCGCCGACTGGCTGGTGCGGACGCTGAAGATGCCGTTCCGCGAGGCTCATCACGTCACCGGCCGCATCGTCGCCAAGGCCGCCGAGGGCGGCGTGGCGCTGCACGAACTGCCGCTGAAGGAGATGCAGGCGATCGAGCCCAAAATCACCAAGGAGGTGCTCGGCGTGCTCTCGGTCGAATCGTCGGTGAAGAGCCGCACCAGCTTCGGCGGCACCGCGCCGAAGAACGTGACGTCGCAGGCAAAGAGCTGGCTGAAGCGGCTGGAAAAAGAGCGAAAATTGGGCTGAGGGCGAAAATTTCGCTTTTGTTTCATGGCCCTCCGGCTCTCGCCAGAGCGAGCCAATCTCTGTATGGTGCGCGCCGCGTAGTGGGGATTTCGTCGTGACGTCAAAGTTTCGCCCGGCCGGCTCGGGGTGGGCCATCATTGTCTTGAGCCTGACGGCGCTTGCGCTCGCCGGCTGCGGCCGCAAGGGCCCGCTCGACCTGCCGCCGACCGCCTCCAGCGCATCCACGGCCAACGTTGCCGCGCCGACCGACACCGAGACCGAAGCCCAGAAGACGCCGAGCGTGTTCAATCCGACCTACGGCGCGGATGCCGCGCCGGCGGCGACCAAGGGCAGGAAAAAACCGTTTATCCTCGACCCGCTCCTGGACGAACCTCCCGGCAAGAAATGAGCCGGGATAACTGAGCCAACGCCATGAACCATTTCGACTATCGCAACGGCGTGCTGCACGCCGAGGCGGTGAACCTGTCCGAGCTGGCCGCGACCGTCGGCACGCCGTTCTATTGCTATTCGACTGCGACCCTGGAGCGGCACTACCGCGTCTTCGCCGACGCCTTTGCCGGCGAGAAGGTGCTGGTCTGCTACGCCATGAAGGCGAACTCCAACCAGTCGGTGCTGCGCACGCTGGCCAGGCTGGGCGCCGGTGCCGACGTCGTGTCCGGTGGTGAACTGAAGCGCGCGCTGGCGGCCGGCATTCCCGCCAGCAAGATCGTGTTCTCCGGCGTCGGCAAGACCGAGACCGAGCTGCGCGCCGCGCTCGCCGCCGACATCCTCTGTCTCAATGTCGAGTCCGAGCCCGAGCTCGAGCTGCTGTCGCGCCTTGCGACCGGGATGGGCAAGACCGCGCGCATCTCCATCCGCGTCAATCCCGATGTCGATGCCGGCACGCACGCCAAGATCTCGACCGGCAAGTCCGAGAACAAGTTCGGTATCCCGATCGTGCACGCCCGCGAGGTCTATGCGCGTGCCGCGAAACTGCCGGGCATCGAGGTAACAGGCACCGACGTCCATATCGGCAGCCAGATCACCGATCTCTCCAAGATGGAGGCGGCGTTTCGCATCCTCTCCGAATTCGTGCAGACGCTGCGCAGCGACGGCCACAACATCAGCCACGTCGATTTCGGCGGTGGCCTCGGCATTCCCTACTACATGGACCGCGAGGCACCGCCGGCGCCGGATGCCTATGCCGCGATGGTCAAGCGCGTCAGCCACAATCTCGGCTGCACGCTGATGTTCGAGCCGGGCCGCATGATCGTCGGCAATGCCGGCATCCTGGTCGCCAGGGTCATCTATGTGAAGCACGGCGACGGCAAGAATTTCGTCATCATCGACGCCGCGATGAACGACCTGATCCGTCCGACGCTGTATGAGGCGCATCACGACATCCTGCCGGTGATGGAGCCGGCCAAGGGGGCGGCGACCATCATGGCCGACGTGGTCGGTCCGGTCTGCGAGACCGGCGATTATCTCGCCCTCGACCGCACCCTGCCGACGCCGAAGCCGGGCGATCTCATCGCCATCATGACATCGGGCGCCTATGGGGCGGTGCAGGCCGGCACCTACAACACGCGGCCGCTGGTGCCGGAGGTGCTGGTGAAGGGCGATCAATACGCGGTCGTGCGTCCGCGCATCGAGGTCGAGCAGCTCATCGCGATGGACACGCCGGCGCCGTGGCTGTGAAGCGGCACGACGCGGCCGGCCGAAATCTGCAAAACAACCCCATGCACAGTAGCGCGGGGAGCCTTGCATGACACCCGGTCGTCCGGCGAAATTGCTTGATTGGCCGGGAGAATCGGCAATGGTCGCGCAATTCGCGTGAGCGTTACGTCTTTCCGCCCACGATCACGCCCGCCTTCTTCTCGATCGGCTTGATCGCCGCGGTGAAATCGGACCCGGCGCCTTCCGCAGCGATCACCGTCTCCCACAGCCGGCCGACCGCGTCGGCGACTTCCATCGACAGGCCGAGCTGCTTCATCTCCTCCAGCGCCAGCCGCACGTCCTTCACCATCAGTCCGGTGGCGAAGCCGAAATCGAAGGTTCGCGGCAGCACCGAGCGCGGAAACTTGTCGCGGCTTGCCGTGTTCATGCCCGAGCCGGCATTGATGACGTCGATCATCACGGCCGGATCGAGCCCGGCCTTCACGCCCATCACAACGGCCTCCGACGTCGCCACGATCGCCGTGGCCGACAGGAAATTGTTGGCGAGCTTCATCGTCTGCGCCGCGCCGGGCTTCTCGCCGATGAAGAACACCTTTCCGATCACGTCGAGCGCAGGCTTCAACAGCTCGAACTCGGCCTTCGGCCCCGACACCATCACCGCCAGCGTGCCCTTCTCGGCGCCGCCGACGCCGCCGGAGACCGGACAGTCGATCTGAACGATGTCGCGCTTGGCCAGCAGGCCGTGAATTTTCGCCGCCATCGCCGAGCCGACGGTGGACAGGTCGATGAAGCGCCTGACGCGGCTGCCCTCGATCACGCCGTTCGCGCCCGTGGCGACCTCGAGCGAGGCCTGCAGCGACGGCAGGCTCGCCATCACGGTCTCGACCTTGTCGGCGACGTCCTTCGGCGATGTTGCAGCGGTGGCGCCGCGCGCGACCAGCTTGTCGACGACCTCCTTGCGGGTGTCGAACACGACCAGCTGGTGCCCGGCCTCGATCAGCCGCCGCGCCATCGGCAAACCCATGTTTCCGAGGCCGATAAATCCGATGTCCATGGTGTTTCCTTTGTTTGTTGTTGTGCGTGAGAGCGGAGTCGCATCTTCCGCTCATCGTCCCGGGGCATCGTGAAGCGCGAGCCCGGGACCCATATTCCCAGGGAGAAGATGTTCGTGCGAAAGTGGTCACTCCGAGTCCCGATAACCACATCGGCCTGTGGTTATGGATCCCGCGCTCGCGCTTCGCGCGCCCCGGGACGACGTCGGAGCTAATGGGGCCTCATGCCTTCCCGTCGATCTCCGCGAACACCTCGCGCGCGATTCTAAAGCTGTCGACCGCGGCCGGCATGCCGCCATAGATCGCGACCTGCATCAGGATCTCGCGGATCTCGTCGCGGGTGACGCCGTTGGTCAGCGCGCCCTTCAGGTGTGCGCGGAACTCGTGCTGGCGGTTGAGGATCGCGATCATCGCGATGTTGAGCATGCTGCGGGTCTTGCGCGGCAGCTCCTCGCGGCCCCAGACCGTGCCCCAGCAATATTCGTTGAGCATCTCCTGGAACGGACGGTTGAAATCGTCGACGTTCTTCAGCGCGTTGTTGACGTAGGCCTCGCCCAGCACCGCTTTGCGGACTTCCAGGCCCTTGTCGTGCATCTTCTTGTCCATGGCGTTTCCTTGATTCCTCTCGGGATGGCGGCGCGGAAATTACGGGGTTGCGCCGGGCCAGTCACGTCCCCGTGTTATGCGGGAAAAGGGGTGTCTCCCGTACAGGAACGGATGCCTCAGTGCTGCCGTTGTGGTACGCTTCTCTCCACCGGGCAACTTGGAGAGTTGATTGAACGGCGTCACCCCCGACCCGTCAGACCCGATCCGTGATGGCGATGCCCTGTCGCGGTTGAAGCTGGCGCAGGCCCTCGAGCGGTCCACCTATGCCATCGCGTGGGAGCGTGCCTGGCCCGGCTTGGCGCGTGTTCTGACGGTCATTGGCCTGTTTCTGGTGGTGTCCTGGGCCGGTCTCTGGCTGGCGCTACCCTCCGTCGCGCGTGCCATCGGCCTCGCCATCTTCGCTGTCCTTGCGGCCGGCGCCCTGTTCCCGCTGTTTCGGTTTCGCTGGCCGGGCCGCGAAGAGGCGCTTGCCCGCCTCGACCGTGGTTCGGGCATCCGTCACCGCCCGGCCACCACCCTCACGGACACGCTGACGTCGCAGGACCCGGTCGCCCAGGCACTCTGGCAGGCACAGCGCGAGCGCACGCTGGCCTCGCTCAAGCGCATCCGCGCCGGTTTGCCGCACCCGCGCCTCGCCATCCACGACCCCTGGGCGCTGCGCGCGCTGGTCATGGTGATGCTGGTCGCGACCTTCTTTGCCGCGGGCGACGAGCGCGCGATGCGGCTGGCTGCGGCCTTCGACTGGAACGGCGTGCTGGCGCCCACCAATATCCGCGTCGATGCCTGGGTCACGCCGCCGCTCTACACCGGCAAGCCGCCGGTGATCCTGTCGGCCGCCAACAAGGAGGCTGCAGCACTTCCAGCCTCCGGCCCGCTCGCCGTTCCCGCCGGATCGACCCTGATCGTGCGCTCCTCCGGCGGCAGCCTGGACGTCGTTGTCTCCGGAGGCCTCAAGGAAGCTGAACCCAAGGAAGCGGCGCCCAAGGGCACCAGCGAGAAGCATTTCACCATCTCCGGCGACGGCACCGCGCATGTCCGCGCGCCCTCGGGCCAGCCGCAATGGGCTTTCGCGGCGACGCCGGACCGTCCGCCGACGATCGCGCTGGCCAAGGATCCGGAGCGCCAGGCGCGCGGCGCGCTGCAGCTCGTCTACAAGATCGAGGATGATTACGGCGTTACCGGCGCCGAAGCGCAGGTTGCCGCGCGCAGCAGTGACGCCGGCAAGGAAGCCGATGGCAAGACCGCGGTGCGGCCGCTGTTCCAGCCGCCGCAATTCCCGCTGGTGCTGCCGAATGCGCGCACCCGTAATGGCGTGGGCCAGACGGTGAAGGACCTCAGCGAGGATCCCTATGCCGGCGCCGATGTCACGCTGACGCTCACCGCCAAGGACGAGGCCGGCAACGAGGCGAAGAGCGAGCCGTTCAACATGCGCCTGCCCGAGCGGCTTTTCACCAAGCCCCTCGCACGCGCGCTGATCGAGCAACGCCGCATCCTCGCGCTCGACGCCAACAGGAATTCCGACGTCTACACCGCGCTCGATGCGCTGATGATCGCGCCCGAACTGTTCATGCAGCAGACCGGGCAATATCTCGGCCTCTACAGCGTCACCCGCCAGCTCGAGGCGGCGCGCACCGACGATGCGCTGCGCGAGGTCGTGGCGAGCCTGTGGGCGCTCGCGGTGACGATCGAGGACGGCAACATCTCCGACGTCGAGAAGGCGCTGCGCGCGGCGCAGGACGCGCTGAAGCAGGCGCTGGACCGCGGCGCCAGCGACGAGGAGATCAAGAAGCTCACGCAGGATCTGCGGGCTGCGCTCGACAATTTCATGCGCCAGCTCGCCGAGCAGTTCCGCAACAACAAGGACGCACAAAATCTCGCGCGTCCGCTCGATCCGAACACGAAAATCCTGCGCCAGCAGGACCTGCAGAACATGATCGACCGCATGGAGCGCCTGTCGCGCTCCGGCGACAAGGATGCCGCCAAGCAATTGCTCGACCAGCTCCAGCAGATGCTGGAGGGCCTCCAGATGGCGCAGCCCGGACAGTCCGGCGAGAGCGACATGGAGCAGGCGCTCAACGAGCTCGGCGACATGATCCGCAAGCAGCAGCAATTGCGCGACAAGACCTACAAGCAGGGCCAGGACTCCCGGCGCGATCGCATGCGCGGCAAGCAGCAGCAGCAGGGTGACCAGTCCATGTCGGACCTGCAGCAGGACCAGCAGGCGCTGCGCGACCGCTTGAAGAAGCTCCAGGACGAAATGGCCAAGCGCGGCCTCTCGCAGAAGGGCCAGAAAGGTCAGCAGGGACAGAAGGGCCAGCAAGGGCAGCAGGCCGATCCCGGACAGGACGGCGATCAGGACGCCGACCAGGGTGATGACGACGGCGGGCTCGATTCCGCCGACAGCGCCATGGGCGATGCGGGTTCGAAGCTCGGCGATGGCAATGCCGACGGCGCAGTGGATGCCCAAGGCAAGGCGCTGGAGGCGATGCGCAAGGGTGCGCAGAAGATGGCCGAGGCGATGCAGCAGGGCGATGGCGACGGCCAGGGCGATGGCCCCGGTAATCGCGTGGGTCGTCAGCAGAGCGGCGGCAACCAGACCGACCCGCTTGGCCGTCCGCTGCGTGGCCGTGAATTCGGCGACGATTACACGGTCAAGATTCCCGGCGAGATCGACGTCCAGCGCGTCCGCCGCATTCTCGAAGAGCTCCGCCGCCGCTTGAGCGACCCTTCGCGCCCGCAGATCGAGCTCGACTATATCGAGCGCCTGCTGAAGGATTTTTGAGGGCGGCCCACGACCAGCTCACCGTCATCGCCCGGCTTGACCGGGGCATGACAGCGGAATGCTCGGCTGGCGGCAGCGCTACCCCTTCTTCGCCGCCAGCGCATCCGCCACCGCCGTGCGGATATCCGCCACTGAAAACGGCTTGGTCACGACGTCATGCACCAGCGCATTCAGGTTCGACGCCCGCTCGCGCTGGTCGGCAAAGCCCGTCATCAGCAGGATGGTCAGCTGCGGAAAGTCACGCGCGGCCGAGAGCGCCAGCGCGATGCCGTCCATCACAGGCATCTGGATGTCGGTGAGCAACAGATCGAACGCGCCGTCCTCGCGTGTCAGGATCTCCAGCGCCTCGGCGCCGTCCTGTGCGGTGACGGTCTCGTGGCCGTCCATGGCGATGGCGCGCGCCACCAGTTGGCGCATCGAGTCCTCGTCATCGGCGATCAACACTTTTGGCATGAGACGATCCTTGGGACCAACCCCGCGCGGATTCCACAAAGCCTGATTATACGCTGCCGCCGGCAATGTCGCGCCGGTTGAAGAAGCGAACGTCGATATTGCGGCCTTCCGCGGGCGGCGAGGCCAGGCGCGAGCGGAAGAAGGCGCGCTCGCCGGGTTGCAGCACGGTCTGCTCCAGCACGGAATTCCAGGCGTAGATTTCGGCGCCCTGCGCGTCGCGCACGGCAAAGCGCAGGCGCGGAATATCGAGCGGCTTCTTGCCCTGGCCGACGATCACGCCCTCGATCACCAGCACCTGTTTACCGTCCACGGTCTCGGTCGAGAGCTTGACGTCCTTGAAGGAGAGCCCGCGCAGGTTCACCTCCAGCCCGACCATCTTGTAGAAGGCCGCGGTCTGCGGCAGCAGGCGGACCATGTCGCCGCGCCAGATCACCAGCGCCAGCACCAGCGCGCCCATGGCGGCGCAGGCGGTCGGCAGGCCGTAGTAGGATTTGCGCGGGGCGGCGGCAGGCTTCGGTCGGCTCACCCTGGCGCCGCGACGACTGAACAGGTCGCGGAACCAGGACTGATGCTTGGCCCCGACGACTTCGTCTTCCGCTGCCCGGGCTGCCGCCGACCATTCGTCCTCGGGTTCGGCGGCGTCCTCGCTCGGCCAGTCGCTGGCGATCGAGGGGCTCTCGACCACCGGCGTCTCGGCGGCGGCGTCATCCTTGGCGTAGGTATTCCACTGCGCGGCGAGGTCGGACTGGTCGTCGGCCTGGCCGGTTGCGGCCATCGCGGGCAGGGCCGCCTCCTCGATGGCATCCTCCGGATGCGCCATCCAGGTTTCCTTGCAGCGGGAGCAGCGGACCGTCCGCCCATTGGCCCCAAGGCTCGCAAGCTTGATGGCGTAGGATGTCGTACAATGAGGGCAGACGATATGCATGGACGGCCTCGACGATGACCTTGTCGCGCGGAACCGGGCGCCGAAGGTACTCCCAAGAAGGGACTTCTAAGGATGCTCGCCGGGATGCTACAGGGCGACCGTTAACGAACCGGAAACCATAACGGTCGCACAACCCCTTGACCGCGTGCGGCGAAAACGGGCCGCCGTGCGGTCTACGTCCCCTCTCGAACGGAGCTGAGCTTGGTTCGGTTCGAAAATGTCGGATTACGCTATGGTCTGGGGCCCGAGATCCTGCGCGACCTCAGTTTCCAGATTCCGGCACATTCCTTCCAGTTCCTCACCGGCCCGTCCGGCGCCGGCAAGACGTCGCTGCTGCGCCTGTTGTTCCTGTCGCACCGGCCGACGCGTGGCCTCGTCAACCTGTTCGGCCACGACGTCTCGCAGCTCGGCAAGGACGAGATCGCCGACTTGCGCAAGCGCATCGGCATCGTGCTCCAGGATTTCCGTCTGCTCGATCACATGACGACCTACGAGAACGTGGCGCTGCCGTTCCGCGTCATGGGCCGCAGCGAATCGAGTTATCGCAAGGAGGTCATCGATCTCCTGCGCTGGGTCGGCCTCGGCGACCGCATGGATGCGTTGCCGCCGATCCTGTCGGGCGGCGAGAAGCAACGCGCGGCGATCGCGCGCGCGGTGATCTCGCGGCCGCAGCTCCTGCTCGCGGACGAGCCGACCGGCAGCGTCGATCCGACGCTCGGACGGCGCTTGCTGCGGCTCTTCATCGAGCTCAACAAGTCAGGCACCGCCGTCATCATCGCAACCCACGACATCGCGCTGATGGACCAGTACGAAGCACGCCGCTTCGTTCTGCATCAGGGACGGCTGCACGTCTATGAGTAGGACCGACGAGCGCGGCGTATTGGTCGATCTCGGACAGGAGCGTCCGCCGCTGCCGGCCAGGGCGCGCAACCTGTCGCCGATCGTGCCGCGCGCCTCGATCCATGGCCGCGCGCTGGTTGCCGTCGTCGCCATCATGACCTTCCTCGCCTCGATGACGACCGGCACGGTGCTGCTGGTGAGCGCCTCGGCCGCGGAATGGCAGTCGGACGTCGCGAGCGAGATCACCATCCAGGTTCGCCCGCAATCGGGGCGCGACATCGAGCGCGATACGGCCGCCGTCACCGAGGCGGTACGCGCGCAAGCCGGCATCGTCGAGGTCAAGCCGTTCACCAAGGAGGAGAGCGGCAAGCTGCTCGAACCCTGGCTCGGCACCGGGCTGTCGATGGACGATCTGCCGGTGCCACGCATGATCATCGCGCGCGTGCAGCCAGGCACGGTGCTCGATCTCGGTGCGCTTCGTGCGCGTGTGACGCAAGTGGCGCCGAGCGCCAGCGTCGACGATCACCGCGCCTGGATCGAGCGGATGCGCTCGATGACGAATGCCACCGTGTTCGCCGGCATCGGCATCCTCGCGCTCGTCATCGTCGCGACCATCATCTCGGTCTCCTTCGCAACCCGCGGCGCGATGGCGGCGAACCGCCCGATCGTCGAAGTCCTGCATTTCGTCGGCGCCGGCGACCGCTACATCGCCAATCATTTCCTGCGGCATTTCCTCAGGCTCGGCCTCGAAGGCGGCGTCATCGGCGGCGGCGTCGCGATGCTGCTGTTCGGCTTCTCCGAGTCGATCGCCGGCTGGTTCTCGGGCACTCCTGTCGGGGATCAGTTCGCGGCCCTGCTCGGCACCTTCTCGCTGCGGCCATCAGGCTATGTCGTGCTCGCGGTGCAGGCCGTCCTGATCGGCGCGATCACCGCGGTCGCCTCGCGCCAGACGCTGTTCGCGACATTGAACGACGTGGATTGAGCCCGATAAACCGGACTCCACTTCGCCTCAAAACGTCTTAAAATCATCCGGGGAAGGGATCACCGACATACATGACCTCGCCGACCGACGATCGATCGCCGAAACTGCCGCGCGGCTGGCTCCACGCGACCGTCGTGTCGGCGATCGCGTTCGCCTTTGTCGGCGCGGCAGCGGGTTTCGTCGCGTTCCTGTCGCAATTGCGCGGTGCCGAGGTCGCCCCTGGCCGCAAAGCCGACGGCATCGTCGTCCTGACCGGGGGCTCTTCGCGGGTGTCCGATGCGATGGAGCTGCTGGCGGCCGGCTACGGCAGGCGGCTGCTGATATCGGGCGTGCATCCGACCTCGACGGCGAGCGACATCTCCCGGACCCTGCCGGAGAATCAGTCCTTCATGACCTGCTGCGTCGATCTCGACCGCACGGCGCTCACGACCCGCGGCAACGCGGCGGAGGCGCGTCGCTGGGCCGAGGCGCGCGGCTTCAAGTCGCTGATCGTGGTCACATCGAACTATCACATGCCCCGCGCGCTGGTGGAATTCTCGCATGCGATGCCGCAGACCACGCTGATCCCGTTCGCCGTGGTCGGCGACAAATGGCGCGAGGAGCCGTGGTGGACTTCGGCCTCGACCCTGCGGCTGCTCTTGTCCGAATATGTCAAGTACACCGCGGCCGAGCTCAGGGTCCGGCTGGAGGATTTCGGGATTGACCTTTCCCCCGAGATGTCGGAGCAGCCTGCTGGACCGCAATCCAGGCGGCCCGCCACCGCACAGGCCAATTGACCGGCAAATCCAACGGATCGTCGATGTTCCTGATTTTCCTGCGCTCGCTCGTCTTCAACGTGCTGTTCTACAGCGTGCTGGTGTGTCTCGCGATCGTGGCGCTGCCGACCTTTGCGCTGCCGCCGCGCGCGATGCTGACGGTTGCCGGATGGTGGGCGAAGGCGACGCTCGTCCTGATGCGCGTGGTCTGCAACATCAAGGTGGAATTCCGCGGCGTCGAGAAGATCCCGCAGGGACCGCTGGTGATCGTGGCGAAGCACCAGTCGTTCTGGGAGACCTTCGTGCTGCCGGGCTTTTTCCATCGCCCGATCTTCATCCTCAAGCGCCAGCTCATGCAGATCCCGGTGTTCGGCCAGTTCCTGGTCAAGACCGGGATGATCGCGATCGACCGCAATGCCGGCGTGAAGGCGTTGCTGGACATGACGCGGCGTGCGCGCGAGGCGGTGCGCGCAGGCGGCCAGCTCGTCATCTTTCCGGAAGGCACGCGACGCGCACCGGGGGCGCCGCCGGACTACAAGACCGGTTTTGCGCAAATCTATTCGTCCTGCGGCGTGCAGTGCCTGCCGATCGCGCTCAATTCCGGCCTGTTCTGGCCGCGCCGCACGTTCATGCGCTATCCCGGCACGCTCGTTGTCGAATTCCTCGATCCGCTGCCGCCGGGGCTGCCCAAGGATCAGTTTCTCACGCGCGTGCAGACCGTGATCGAGGACGCGACCAGCCGTCTCGTCGAGGCGGGCCGGAAGGAGCAGGAGCAGCTGATCGGCTCCGCGCCGAGTTACGCGCCGTCGGAGACCTAGCGGCTTTCGCGATCGTCCGCAGGAGCCGGCGGACGAGGATCGCCATGCAGCATCCTCGCGAGCTGATGCAGCTGCGTGTCGCGAAAGCCTTCGGCCTCGATCGCCTTCACGGTTGCGGTGACATAGTCGCGGTTGGCGCCGGACTGGCCGTGGCCCTGGAGCACATGACGGTGCTGGTCGGCGAGCGAGAGGCGGCCGGCATATTGGACATGGCCACGGTCGACGACATAGGCGAGCGCCGAGACGCGCTCACGCGCTTCGTTCTCCAGCCACACCGAGCGCATCACCTCGCGGTAGACCGACGTCACCTGCTCGCGCTCCCGCAGATAGGCGACCACGTCGGCGCGGCTCTTTTCAGCGACGCGGAAGGCGATGCCGCGGCAGGCGCCGCCGCGATCGAGCCCCAGCACCAGGCCCGGCTGCTCGGGCGTGCCGCGATGCACGAAGGAATAGACGCAGAGCGCGCGGTGCTCGCCGACCAGCCGCGCCG
Organism: Bradyrhizobium sp. WYCCWR 13022; assembly: GCF_030435535.1. NCBI lineage: Bacteria > Pseudomonadati > Pseudomonadota > Alphaproteobacteria > Hyphomicrobiales > Nitrobacteraceae > Bradyrhizobium > Bradyrhizobium sp. WYCCWR 13022. The sequence goes on along the minus strand of NZ_JAUIZJ010000008.1, from coordinate 26,502 downwards.
GAACGCGCTCCTCGAATTCGAAGCCCGGCCGCCACATCAGGGAGCCGTAGCCGAACACCCAGAGGTCGCCCTTGGCTGTCGTGACGGAGGGGAGGGTGATTTCCGACATTTCGGGCACGGCTAGCAGAACCGCCGCGCCAAGCGAAGTGAATTCTCCGCCTTTTGCCGCAGGCCCGTCTCGCTTACATTTGACAAAATCTGGGGCCAAAGGGTCGCCGCATGTCCGATACGACCATTGCCGCAGGCCGGCGCTCCCGTTGGGGGCTCTTCATTGCTCCCGTCCTCCTCCTGATCCTCGCAGTCGCCTGGAGCGGCTTCTGGTTCTATGCGGCCTCCCAGGCGGGCGTCGCCGCCGACGCCTGGCGTGCGCAGGAGGCCAAGGCCGGCCGCATCTACGACTGCGCCAAGCGTTCGGTCGCGGGCTTCCCGTTCCGCTTCGAGATCCAGTGCTCCGGCGCCAGCGTCGCCCTGGTCTCGCAGAATGCGAGCAAGACGCCGTTCACGGCCAAGCTCGACAACATCCTGGTCGTGGGACAGGTCTACGATCCCAAGCACGTCATCGCCGAGTTTTCCGCGCCGGCAACCCTGGTCGACGGCGTCACGCAGAACACGTTCGTCGTGAACTGGAGCAAGGGCCGCAGCAGCGTGATCGGTCTGCCGGCGGTGCCGGAGCGCGCCTCCATCGTGTTCGACGATCCCAGCCTCGACAGGCTCGATGGCTCGGTGCAGGTGCCGCTTGCGCGCGCCAAGCGGATCGAACTGCACGGACGCATCGCCGAGGGATCGCCAGCCGATCATCCCGTGATCGAGACCGTGCTCCAGGTCTCGCAAGGCAGCATCCAGGGCGTTCATCCCCTGCTCGCCGAGCCGTTCGAGGCCGACACGCGTGCGAAGATCACCGGCCTCTCCGACTTCACGCCCAAACCCTGGCCGCAGCGCTTCCGCGAGATCCAGGCCGCCGGCGGTCATATCGAGATCGTGCAGTCGCGGATCCAGCAGGGCGAGATGATCGCGGTCGCGGCCGGTACGCTCGGCCTCTCGGCCAATGGCCGACTGGATGGCGAATTGCAGATGACGGTGACCGGCCTCGAGCGGGTCATCCCGGCGCTCGGCATCGAGAAGATGCTGGAGGAGGGCGTGCCACAGGCGACGCTCGATCGCGTCGCGCCCGGCGTGAAGTCGCAGGACCTCAACAACCTCTTCGGTGCGCTCGACCGTGCCGTGCCCGGTCTCGGCAAGGTCATCAAGCAGAACGCCAATGCCGGGATTGCCGCCGGCATCAACGCGATCGGCACCGAGAGCACGCTCGAGGGCAGGAAGGCCCGCACCTTCCCGCTGAAATTCGCCGACGGCGCCGTGCTGCTCGGCCCGTTCAAGGTCGGCCAGATTCCGCCGCTGTATTGATCCGCTGCTAGCTCTGTTTCTTGTCGAGCTGCCCATGCTGGCGGCCGAAGTCGGGTGCGGCCGAATCCTGGCCGATCTCGACGATGCCGCGGCGGATGGCACGGGTGCGCGTGAAATGGTCGAACAGCGCCTCGCCGTCGCCGCGACGGATCGCGCGGGTGAGCTTGGCGAGATCCTCGGTGAAGGTGCCGAGCATCTCCAGCACGGCGTCCTTGTTGGCGAGAAAGACGTCGCGCCACATCGTCGGGTCGGAGGCCGCGATGCGGGTGAAGTCGCGGAAGCCGCCAGCCGAGAACTTGATGACTTCGGACTCCGTCACCTGCTGCAGCTCGTCGGCGGTGCCGACGATGGTGTAGGCGATCAGATGCGGCAGATGGCTGGTGATGGCGAGCACGAGATCATGATGATCCGGCGTCATCACCTCGACCTTGGCGCCCATCGCCGCCCAGAACGCGCGAAGATGCGCGGTGGCCCCGGCGTCGGTGCCTTCGGGCGGCGTGAGAATGCACCACCGGTTGATGAAGAGCTCGGCGAAGCCGGAGTCAGGTCCCGAATGCTCGGTGCCCGCGACCGGGTGCGCCGGCACGAAATGAACGTTCTTCGGCAGATGCGGCGCCATGTCCTTGACCACCGCGCCCTTGACCGAGCCGACGTCGGAGATGATCGCGCCGGGCTTCAGATGCGCGGCGATCTCCTGCGCCACCGGGCCGCAGGCGCCGACGGGAATGCAGAGGATGACGAGATCGGCATCCTCCACCGCTTCCGCATTGGTCGCGACGACCTTGTCGACGATGCCGAGCTCGAGCACGCGCGCGCGCGTCTTCTCCGAGCGCGCGGTGGTGACGATCTCGCCGGCCAGGCCTTGGAGCTTCGCAGCGCGCGCGATCGAGCCGCCGATCAGACCGAAGCCGATCAGGGCGACGCGCTGGAAGTGCGGGTTCACGCTCATTTGCCGGCCATGAAGTCGCGCAGGGCCTCGACGACCAGGCGGTTGGCCTCCTCGGTGCCGATGGTCATGCGCAGCTGGTGGTGCAGGCCATAGTTCTTCAACGCGCGCAGCACCAGGCCGCGCTTGGTGAGATAGGCGTCCGCCGCGTCCGAAGTCTTGCCGGTCTCCGGGAAGTGGATCAGCACGAAGTTGGCGACGCCGGGCGTCACCTTCAGCCCGAGCCTGGTGATCTCCTCGCCGAGCCAGTTGCGCCAGGTCTCGGTGAACTGCTTCGACATCGCCTGGTGCGCGGTGTCCTCGATCGCGGCGACAGCGGCGTACATCGCCGGCGTCGACACGTTGAAGGGACCGCGGATGCGGTTGACCGCGTCGATGATGTGCTCGGGGCCGAACATCCAGCCGATGCGCAGCGCGGCGAGGCCGTGGATCTTGGAGAAGGTGTGCGTCACCACGGTGTTCTCGGTGGTGGCGACCAGCTCGATCCCCATCTCGTAATCGTTGCGCGAGACGTAGTCGCAATAGGCGGCGTCCAGCACCAGCAGCACGTGTGACGGCAGGCCCGCGCGCAGGCGCTTGACCTCGTCGAACGGGATATAGGTGCCGGTCGGATTGTTGGGATTGGCGAGCCAGACCAGCTTCGTCTTCGGCGTCACGGCTTTCAGGATCGCGTCGACGTCGCAGGTCAGGTTCTTCTCGGCCGCAACCACGTTCCTGGCGCCGACCGCCATGGTCGCGATCGGGTAGACCAGGAAGCCGTGCGTGGTCGAGATCGCCTCGTCGCCGTGGCTGAGATAGGTATGGGCGAGCAGGTTGAGGATCTCGTCCGAACCCGCGCCGCAGATGATGCGGTTGGGATCGAGCCCGTAGTGGCGGCCGATCGCCTCGCGCAGCACGCGCGAGGTTCCTTCCGGATAGTCCTCCAGATGATCCGCGACACGCTTGAAGGCCTCGATCGCCTTGGGCGAGGGTCCGAACGGCGTCTCGTTGGCCGAGAGCTTGAACACCTTGCGGCCCGGCTCCGGCACCGGGGTCTTGCCGGGCGTGTAGGGCGCAATATCGAGAATGCCGGGATTCGGCACGGGGCGGGACATCTTCAACTCCGGAGTAACTTCAGCGGTTCGCGATCTACGATTTCGGCCCGGTCGGGGGCACCGTATAGCGCGTTGCGTGGCTGCCGACGAGAGCCGTGGACCGCACGGAGGCCCCCGCTTCGATCAGGGCAGCCCTGATCCTGTCGATGCTGGTGGCTGACGTGACCGAGACCAGCAGCGCCGCGCCGTCGAAGGCGGTATCGGGCACCGCCACGATGTCGGCGAGCGGCGACAACGCCCGCGCGACTTCGGCGTTCCACCCGGAGACGCGCACGCTGAAGGTCTCGACCTCGGTCACCACGGCGCTGTCGGCGACGCGCGAGATCGCGAACACGGGCAGCGCCGCCGGATGATCGGCGCGCTCGACGAAGGGCATGCGCGCGATGATCTTCGGCGCGCCGTCCGCTTCCAGCTCCAGCCACCATGGCGTGCGGCTCGATGTCGCCGACACCAGCGCCAGGTCGCCCTTGGATTTCGCCACCGCCTCGACCGCGGCCTGCGCGCTGAAATGCGCGACGTAAGGAACCGTGAAGCCGAAATGGAAGCGCACGGAATCGCGCATCGCCGGCTCGCTCACCGAGATGTCGGCATGCACGGAGAACGGCGCCTGGACATAGGTGAAGGTCGAGATGATGACGCGCCAGATGCTCTCGACCGTGTCGAGCGGCAGGATGCCGCGATGGCGCTGCACGATGTCGCGCATCATCGAGGCCTCGCGCGCCGGGCGGAACGCCGAGCCGACCTCCTGGGTCTGCTTCACCTGGATCAGGCGGTCGATGATGTCGCCGCGCTGCATCAGCAGGCGATGCATGGCCTCGTCGATCGCGTCGATCTCCTTGCGCAATTCCTGGAGCGATGGTGGCGCGGGCGGACGTTGGGACATATTTGACGGGCTGTTGTGAGGCTGAGGTCGAGGTTCTGATTAGGCAGGATGGGCCGCGAAAGCAAAGAGAAATGACGGCCTGCCGCGCGGCCCATCGAGAGCCGATTTTGGCTAATCCGGACCGCGACTTGACGAAATCGGCTCAAGCCGGTAGGTTTTTGCCCGTTCCGTGGTCATTTGAGCCGGCCGGCTTGCAGCCACGTTAAAAAACTCGCTAAACAGGCCGGGGACGCTTCCGATCCCGGCCGAACCTATCGTTCAGGCCGGGTTTTTCATGGCCTGATGTCAGTGGCGATCTGAAGTCCGATCGCAAACGAGGTCGATGGTCAGAGATGGTTGGCGTCAAGTCGATTCCAAGTCCCGCGATCAGTGCCGATGAACGGTCGCACGAGGTGGATCACCCGAGCTCACTGCTCGCGCATTTCGGCGCCGACCAGCCGCTGCGGCTCGATTGCGGCGTCGATCTCACCCCGTTCCAGATCGCCTACAAGACCTATGGCGAGCTCAATGCCGATCGCACCAACGCGGTGCTGATCTGCCATGCGCTGACCGGCGACCAGCACGTCGCCAATGTCCATCCGGTCACCGGCAAGCCGGGCTGGTGGGAGACGCTTGTCGGCCCCGGCCGGCCGCTCGATCCAGCCAAGTACTTCATCATCTGCTCAAACGTGATCGGCGGCTGCATGGGCTCGACCGGCCCGGCTTCGATCAATCCCGCGACCGGCAAGGTGTGGGGCCTCGATTTCCCCGTCATCACGATCCCCGACATGGTGCGCGCGCAGGCGATGCTGATCGACCGGCTCGGCATCGACACGCTGTTCGCCGTCGTCGGCGGCTCGATGGGCGGCATGCAGGTGCTGCAATGGACCGCGGCGTACCCCAAACGCGTTTACTCCGCGCTGGCGATCGCCTGTTCGACGCGGCACTCCGCGCAGAACATCGCCTTCCACGAGCTCGGCCGCCAGGCCGTGATGGCCGATCCCGACTGGCACAATGGCGCCTATGCCGATCAGGGCATCCATCCGCATCGCGGCCTCGCGGTCGCGCGCATGGCCGCGCACATCACCTATCTCTCGGACGCGGCGCTGCACCGCAAGTTCGGCCGCCGCATGCAGGACCGCGAACTGCCGACCTTCTCGTTCGACGCCGACTTCCAGGTCGAGTCCTATCTGCGTTATCAGGGCTCATCCTTCGTCGAACGCTTCGACGCCAATTCCTATCTCTATCTGACCCGCGCGATGGACTATTTCGACATCGCCGCCGACCATGATGGCGTGCTGGCGAAGGCGTTCGCGGGGATCGAGACCCGCTTCTGCGTGGTCTCCTTCACCAGCGACTGGCTGTTTCCGACTTCGGAATCGCGCGCGCTGGTGCATGCGCTCAACGCATCGAGCGCGCGGGTGTCGTTCGCCGAGATCGAGACCGATCGCGGCCACGATGCCTTCCTGCTCGACGTGCCCGAATTCTTCGACATCTCGCGCGCCTTCCTGCAATCGGCCGGCAAGGCGCGCGGGCTCACCTCTAAGGACGGCTAGCGATGTCTGTACAGGAAGTGCTGCCGCTCAACGGGCTGGCCTCTGAGCAGTCCGGCCCATTTCGCACCGACCATCTGCTCGTCGCCGAGATGGTCAAGCCGGGCTCGAAGGTGCTCGACGTCGGTTGCGGCGAAGGTGATCTGCTTCAGCTGCTGGAGACCCGCGGCATCGACGGCCGCGGCATCGAGTTGTCGCGCGAGGGCGTCAACCGCTGCGTGGCAAAGGGCCTCGCGGTGGTGCAGGGCGACGCCGATACCGACCTCGTCAATTATCCTGACGATGCCTTCGACTACGTGATCCTGTCGCAAACGCTGCAGGCAACCCGGCAGCCCAAGGTCGTGCTGGAAAACCTCCTGCGCATCGGCCGGCGCGCCATCGTGTCGTTCCCCAATTTCGGCTTCTGGCGGATGCGCCTCCAGCTCCTGATCGGCGGCCACATGCCGCGCACGGAGAATCTGCCGGCGAGCTGGTACGACACCGCCAACATCCATTTCTGCACCATCAAGGATTTCGTCGAGCTCTGCGACGCCATCGGCGTCAAGATGGAGCGTGCCGAGGCGCTCGACCTCTACGGCCGCCCGCTGCGTTTGCGCCTGCCATGGTGGGTGTGGAATCTGTTCGGCGAGCAGGGCGTGTTCCTGCTGAGCCGCGGGCAGGGGGAGTGATGCCGTAGGCGTCATTCCGGGGCGATGCGAAGCATCGAACCCGGAATCCATCGTGCTTCAGCGTCTGCCGTTCAATGGATTCCGGGCCTGCGCCTTCGGCGCATCCCGGAATGACGATCAGTGCGCCGCCAGCGATCGCGGATCACGCACCGGCCACCGTCCCGCTTCCACCAGCGTCACGAACCGCTCCACGCTCTCGTTGAACAGCGCAGGCTCTTCGAGATTGAGCACATGACCTGATTTCGGAAACATCGCGAGCCCTGCCGCAGGCAGATGCTTCTTCAGGAACAGGCTCGCTCCGATGCACGGATCGTCTTCGTCGCCGCAGATGATCAGCGCCGGCGTGGCCACCTTCGCAACCGCGTCCGTCATGGTGTAGATCGACGGCCGCCCGCCCTGGAAGCCGCGCATCGTGTTGGCCGATCCCCTGGAATCGTGCCGCGCCAGCGCGGCATAGAAATCGGCGTGGCCGCGCGGGTCCTTCACCAGGAAGGGAATCCGGCTCGGCGCCTCGCGCGTGACCTTTGCGACTTCGGCTGAGCCCAGCGTCTCGAACTGCTCGGCATTGGCGCGGCACTGTTTGCGCCATGCCTCGAGATTGTCGAGCTCCGAGCCGGAGCCGACACCGGCGAGCGTCATCGACAGCGCGCGTTGCGGCGCGTTCAATCCGATCTGGAGCGAGGAGTAGGCGCCCATCGACAGGCCGACGAGATGCGCGCGTTCGATCCTGAGATGATCGAGTACGGCGAGCGCATCGGTGTAGAAGTGCGTGTAGGTGTAGACCTCACCATCGGGTACGTCGGACGGCGTGTAGCCGCGCGCGGAATAGGTGATGCAACGGTGGCCGCGCGAGAAGTAGCGCATCTGCGGCTCCCAATTGGTGTAGTCGGCCGCGAATTCGTGAAGAAAAATGATCGGCGTTCCCTGGCCGGCTTCCTCGAAATAGATGCGGACGTCGTCCTTCGTCATGGCGTGGGGCATTAACTGTTTCCCTCTCTTCAAGCCGTGACGTCAGGATCGCAGTTAATGCTGATGTCCGCAATGAGGCAGCTTCGAACCAGCATTGCCGCAGAATCATCGCAGCTATTCGCCGGCGCGGCGTCTTTTTCTCGCCACATCGGACGGCTTAACGGCCCTATCGATGTTGGCCAATGCACGGGCCGACTTGGCAGGTTCACTTGGGAAGTGGGGGTGTCAACGAAGGATGAAGAATGGTTGAGTTGTTTGCGTTCCGCCTGTCGCGTTGTGTTGTCGCGCTGGCGTTGTTCTTCGCGGCGGTTGCCGCGTTCGTTTCTCCGGCCTCGGCGCGGCCGCATCATCGTCATAGCGCAGAGCGGCACGCTTACGTGCATCACGCCAGACATCGACATCATCATTATCGCCACCGTGCCCGCAGCTCGCGCTTCGAGCGCAGCGCGGCTGCTTTGCGGGCGAGTGGATTCGCCAACACGCAGGCCAGCTATGATCCGAACGCCAATGCCGGCGCGGGCATGAGCGGCGGCTTCGGTGGTGGATCTGGCCTCGTCTCCGAGGCGCGTCGTTATCTCGGCGGCAATCCCACGGGGCGCGGCAGCCTGTGGTGCGCGCGCTTCATGAACATGGTGCTTCAGAAGACCGGTCATCAGGGCACCGGCTCCGACATGGCGAGCTCGTTCGCGCATTACGGCACGCGCGTCTCCGGTCCGCAGGTCGGCGCCATCGCGGTGATGTCGCGCGGCCGCCGCGGCGGTCATGTCGGCATCATCACCGGCATCGACGCGCAGGGCAATCCGATCATGATTTCCGGCAACAACGGCAACCGCGTTCGCGAGGCTCCGATCTCGCGCGGCCGGATCTATGCGTATGTGATGCCGAACTGAGGTTTCAACCCGTCATTGCAGCGAAGCGAAGCAATCCGGAGTCCCTCCGCGGGCGCAGTCCGGATTGCTTCGTCGCAACAACTCCTTGCAATGACGGAATACGTGGAGACGACGTTGGCTCACACCAGCTTCGGCTCTTCCACCGCCACCGCATCCCCCACCCCGATCTCGCCGTCGGCCACCACCTCGGCATAGATGCCGCAGTCCATGTGGCCGAGATGGCGCGAGAGCGTCGGCGGGATCTCGAGATCGCGCTTTGCCGTCACCGGGTCCACATTCGTGGCTGGGCAGCGGACGATGCGCTTGATCACTTTCAGCCGGGCCTGCCCGATCGCGAGCGTCTGGCCGACGAGGTCGAGCTCGGACCAGGCCGGCCAGCCATCGAGGTAAAGATTGCCGCGGAAGCGCAGGGGATTGACGGCGGTGCCGCCGAGCATGGTCTCGATGGCGCGGACGCTCTCGATGTTGATGATGGACACGACCTTGCGGGCGACGTCGGAGAAGCTGTGGCCGCGCCCTGACAGCACTTTTGGCGGGCCTTTCAGCTCCGGCTGAAAGTTTTCGGTGAAATAGCCCTCGATGGCCGCGCGCCCGGCCGCGGTCTCCAGATCGCCGCTGGCGACGATCTCGCCGTCCTTGCGGATGGTCAGGCGGTTGGTCGCGTCCTCGAAACGGCTGTCGAGAGAGGCGAGCCGCTCGTTGCGGGCCAGCATCAGGAACTGGATTTTCGGTTTCCATTCCGGAGCCTCCGGGTCGAAACCGCTGGGGCCATTCTCTATGGCGTAGCGGCGGTCGGCGGGGAGGGTTTGGCCGGTCCGCAGGGAAACCCGGGGCAGGGGTTCCGGCGTCAGGCCCTTGATCGGGTAACGGTAAAGGCCGGTAATTTCGGCGGTCTGGCTGGCTGTCTTGGCGCTTAAATTCATGGGCCTACTTAGGAGATTCTGACCGCGCTCGCCAAGCAGGCCAGTCAGTGCACGAAATTGTGAACTCGCCTCTTCCGATCCGAGGGCACGCTTCCCACATCTGGGGCAGGCCGGCGCCAGCGCCGGCTGATAACGACCGCTGTTGGTTGAGCAACGTCAACGCGACAAGTGGAAACCCAATGAAGATGCCGTTTGGGGTGCCTTAGAGGGCCCCAGGGGCAGGCCGAGGGAAAGAAAAGCCATGAATATCGACAAATATACCGAACGCTCCAGGGGCTTCGTCCAGTCCGCGCAGTCGCTTGCGGTCCGCGAGGGGCATCAGCAATTTTCGACGCTGCACGTCCTGAAAGTGCTGCTGGACGACAATGAGGGGCTGGCTGCCGGTCTGATCGACCGTGCCGGCGGCAATTCCCGCGCAATTCTGAAGGCGACCGAGGACGCCCTCAACAAGGTGCCGAAGGTGTCTGGCGGCGGTGCCGGCCAGATCTACCTGGCGCCCGAGCTCGCGCGCACTTTCGATGCAGCCGAAAAGGCCGGCGAGAAGGCCGGCGACAGCTTTGTCACCGTCGAGCGGCTTCTGCTCGGCCTCACGCTGGAGAAGACCAGCGAGGCTGGCGCGATCCTCGCCAAGGGCGGTGTCACGCCGCAAAATCTCAACGCGGCCATCGAGGCGCTGCGCAAGGGCCGCACCGCGGATTCCGCGACGGCCGAGAACGCCTACGACGCGCTGAAGAAATATGCCCGCGACCTGACCCAGGCTGCGCGCGATGGCAAGCTCGACCCGGTCATCGGCCGCGACGAGGAGATCCGCCGCACGATCCAGGTGCTGTCGCGCCGGACCAAGAACAATCCCGTCCTGATCGGCGAGCCCGGCGTCGGCAAGACCGCCATCGCCGAAGGCCTCGCGCTGCGCATCGTCAACGGCGACGTGCCTGAAAGTCTCATGGACAAGAAGCTGCTCTCGCTCGATCTGGGCGCGCTGATTGCCGGTGCAAAATATCGCGGCGAGTTCGAGGAGCGGCTGAAGGCCGTGCTCCAGGAAGTCACCGCGAGCGACGGCAATTTCATCCTGTTCATCGACGAGATGCACACGCTGATCGGCGCGGGCAAGGGTGACGGCGCGATGGACGCGTCCAACCTGCTCAAGCCGGCGCTCGCCCGCGGCGAGCTGCATTGCATCGGCGCGACCACGCTCGACGAGTATCAGAAGCACGTCGAGAAGGATGCGGCGCTGGCACGGCGCTTCCAGCCGATCTTCGTCAGCGAGCCCTCGGTCGAGGACACGATCTCGATCCTGCGCGGCCTGAAGGACAAGTACGAGCAGCACCATGGCGTGCGGATCACCGATTCCGCGCTCGTTGCGGCGACAACCCTGTCCAACCGCTACATCACCGACCGCTTCCTGCCCGACAAGGCGATCGACCTCATGGACGAGGCGGCCGCGCGGCTGAAGATGCAGGTCGATTCCAAGCCGGAAGAGCTGGATTCGCTCGACCGCGAGATCATCCGGCTCAAGATCGAGCAGGAAGCTCTCAAGAAGGAAAGCGATCTCGGCTCCAAGTCCCGTCTCGAATCTCTTCAGAAAGAGCTCGCCGAGCTCGAAGAGAAGTCTGCGGCACTGACGGCACGCTGGAGCGCGGAGAAGAACAAGCTCTCCAACGCCCAGAAGCTGAAGTCGGAACTCGACGCCCTGCGCGTCGATCTGGCCGACGCGCAGCGGCGCGGTGAATTCCAGAAGGCGGGTGAGCTGGCCTATGGCCGGATCCCGCAGCTCGAGAAGCAACTCGCCGACATCGAGGCGCGTGAAGGCTCCGGCGAGATGATGGAGGAGGCGGTGACCGCCAACCACATCGCGCAAGTGGTCTCGCGCTGGACCGGCGTGCCGGTCGACAAGATGCTGGAGGGCGAGAAAGAGAAGCTCCTGAAGATGGAGGAGCAGCTCGGACAGCGCGTCGTCGGCCAGGCCGAGGCCGTGCGCGCGGTCGCAACCGCCGTGCGCCGTTCGCGCGCAGGCCTGCAGGACCCGCACCGGCCGACCGGCTCGTTCATGTTCCTGGGGCCCACCGGCGTCGGCAAGACCGAGCTGACCAAGGCGCTCGCCGAGTACCTCTTCAACGACGAGACCGCGATGGTCCGCCTCGACATGTCCGAGTACATGGAGAAGCATTCGGTCTCGCGGCTGATCGGCGCGCCTCCGGGCTATGTCGGCTACGATGAGGGCGGTGCGCTCACCGAAGCGGTGCGGCGCCGGCCTTACCAGGTCGTGCTGTTCGACGAGATCGAGAAGGCGCATCCTGACGTCTTCAACGTCCTGTTGCAGGTGCTCGACGACGGCCGCCTGACTGATGGTCAGGGCCGCACCGTCGATTTCCGCAACACGCTGATCATCATGACCTCGAACCTCGGTTCGGAATTCCTGGTGAATCAACCCGAGGGCGAAGACACTTCGGCTGTGCGTGACCAGGTGATGGGGATGGTGCGGGGACATTTCCGCCCCGAGTTCCTGAACCGTGTCGACGAGATCATCCTGTTCCACCGCTTGCAGCGGAGCGAGATGGGTCGGATCGTCGAGATCCAGTTCGCGCGATTGCAGAAGCTGCTGACCGATCGCAAGATCGTGCTGACGCTCGATGCCGCGGGCCGCGACTGGCTCGCTGCCAAGGGCTGGGATCCCGCCTATGGCGCCCGGCCGTTGAAGCGGGTGATCCAGCGTTACCTGCAGGATCCGCTCGCCGAGATGATCCTGGCCGGCGACGTCAGGGATGGCGACAGCGTCTCGATCTCGTCCGAAGGCAACGTGCTGACCTTCAACGGCAAGGCGCCGCAGACCGCGGAGATCGCCCAGTTCGAGGCGCCGGTGTCGAAGCGCAAGCTGAACTGAGCGCCGGACTCGAGGCAAAACGAAAATGCCCCGGAGAGGTTGTCTCTCCGGGGCGTTTTTTCGAAATCGTCCGGTCTGAAAGCTAGCGGTTGCTGACCTGAAGTGACCCGCCGGTCGCGTCCGACATGCGTGCGATGGCGCCGTTGCGGCCGCTCATCATGGCGTCGAGGCGGTCGCGTTCCTTCTCGAAGCTGGCGAGCATCGGACCCTCGAGCGAACGGCCGCGCGGCAGTTTCACGCGCATCGGGTCGACGAAGCGGCCGTTGACGAGGATTTCGTAGTGGACGTGCGGGCCGGTCGACTGGCCGGTCGAGCCGACGAAGCCGATGACCTGGCCCTGCCGCACCTTCTTGCCCGGCTCCATGCCCTTGGCGAAGGCCGACATGTGGCCGTAGGCCGTCTCGTAGCCGTTGTTGTGCTTGATGCGGACGTATTTGCCGTAGCCGCCTTCGAGCTGGGCCTTCTCGATCACGCCGTTGCCGGCGGCGAAAATCGGCGTGCCGTAGGCGGTGGCCCAGTCGACGCCGGTGTGCATCTTCACATAGCCGAGGATCGGATGGCGGCGACTGCCGAAGCCGGAGCGCATGATGGCGGTGTTGACCGGCTTGCGGACCAGGAACTTCTTCGCGCTCTTGCCGGTCTCGTCGTAGTAGTCGACGACGCCGTCGTCGGAGCTCTGGAAACGATAGTATTTCTTGGTCTCGCCACCCAGCGTCAGAGAGGCGAACAGCACCTCGTTCTTCTCGCTCGAAGTCACGCCTTCGTCTTCGCCGGCGTAGAAAACGTCGAAGGAATCGCCCGGCTGCACCTTGCGCTGGAAATCGACATCGTAGGAGTAGATCTTGATCATGTCGTCGATGACGGGCATCGGCACTTTGTTGCGCATCGCGGTCTCGTAGATGCTCTGGTAGAGCCGCACGCCGCTGCCGTCATCGTCTTCATCGTCGTCGCTGCTGGCGTTGGCAGTGGCGTCGGCGACGGTGTTCATGCTGGAAACGTCGACCGCGACGTATTTGCCGAGATCGGACAGCGCCGCGATCGCTTCGACCACGGTGTCGTTGGCGACCACGACGCGGTAGGGCTGCAGGCGTGCGCCGGGGCTTGCGGGCGCCATCAGGATGCGGAGCTTTTCGCCTTCCTTCAGGCCGCCGTCGCGGCCACGGGGGCCGAGCGTCGCTGCGATCGCCTTGATCTCGTCGGGCGTGGCGCCGAGATCGCGCAGCACCGAGCCGACGCTGTCGCCCTTCTTGACGACATGGACGCGCTCGCCCGTGGGATTGCCGCCGGTGATCTGCTCCTTGGTCTTCGGGAGCAGCGTGACGTTCTCCGGCACCACGCGCGTCTCGAAACCGGCATAGGGATCGGACGACGACGCTTCGGCGGCGTAGGCCATCTTCATGTCGGACGGGCCGGCCGCGCCGGAGACGTCGGCGGTGGCATTGGCGAGCGAGGCGTAGCGCACCCCGCCATTGCCGCGCCAATTGGCGGCATCGCGCACCCGCATCAGGATGTCGTCGAGCGCCACCACTGCGGCGATCCTGGCCTTCGGCAACACCGGCGAGAGATCCTTGGTGACGAAGGAAACCTCGGCGTCGGGCTCGACGGCTTCAGGATTGTTCGGATCGTCGGCAGCGGTTTTGGGATCGGAGCCGACGTCGGTGAGCAGACGCTGCGCGTTGAACGGCGGAATCTTCGCCGACAAATCGCTCGTCGTCATCGACAGATTGCCGGCGATCCGGATGAAGGGGCGCACGCGCATCACGTCGCGGTTGCCGACGCGGGCGACCGTCGAGACGCGCACGATATTACGCGACGCCGTGGAGTCACTCGGCGGCGGCAAGCGGTCGCTCTTGTGCAGCGTGGCGGTGCGATCGGCGGCGCCGAAGGCCCCGCGCAGCGCGCCCTCGACCCGCTCCGGCACCTTGGCGAAGGTCAATTCGCCGTCGAGAGACGCGAAAACGGCGCCGCCGATCAGGGCTGCGCCGCAGAGTCCGGTCAGAATTGTACCGCTGAACCATTGCACCGAGACGCGACGGCGATCGATGACGGCAGCTTCCGAACCATCGACGGACAGCGGCGGCTCGTGGCCGAGATCGATGATCCCGGTCTCACGCCCGTAAGCGCCGCGTGACGTCCTCTGGTTCAACCCAAGTCCCCCAATCAACGACCCGGAACCCTCGCTTCGAGCTCTTCCCGGTTGCCCTCTTGCAGGGGCATCGCTGGAAAAGTCTTGATCGCACAGGTGCTCGCGCTCAGTAGGCCCCGGATGAGGCCCGGCCGAAATTACGAACAGCAAGGCAGGTGAAGGTCTCTCGATGTCTTTCGAATGTCCGAAGAAGGCCGCGTCATCGTCAGATCGCCTTCTCTGAACCCCATGAAAATCGCCGGCAGCCCCCACTGGCATCCCTGCGATTCAAGCTTGTGTCATACCAGAACGCCGCGGGATTGTGGCTCTAGTACGGCGCCCGGTATGGAAAAAGTTTCCTGAACGGCCGGGTGCAGGAGCCCTGGGCCATGGGGCGCCCGAGGCCGCTCCCGATACCTCTCAGGAGCCCCTCAGGAGCTCCCTCGGGCCCAAACTTTTTTTCAGATTTTTTACCGGACGGCTCCGCTTCGCTCGCTCCCCGCCTCTCTAATCAGCTGGAATCGCTGGATTTTTTACGACAATCCACTGTGCGACGATTTGTTGACGATTGGCGTTGACAGCCCGGAAGGTGGGGCCTATAACCCCAACCACTGAGCGCGGCGCCGCCGGGTCACTGACCAAGGCGAGCGAACGCGCCACTGATGCTCCTCACCTTGTTGAGTGACACAACAGCCGACGCAATCGGTTGGAGTCATTCGACGTCGGTAAGGGTGTCGGAACCCTTCCACTCCGGAAGGTTGGGGCCTCCACGGTCCCGGGCTGTTTGACAAGTGAAGATGAAGAAAGAGAAACGTGGACGGCGGAGTCCTTGCGGGTCTCGCTTCTGAAAAGCTTCGGCTTTTCTGATCGAGACCGGACGAAAGACTTCGGCGGTACACGTTTCAAAGGAAACACCATCGTTGCCCGCGATGTGAATCGCAGGCAGCACATCGACTTCGGTCGATAATGGTGGGACCTCGTCAAACGTTGTGATCAGCCGGTTCAAAGTTCAAGTCCAACTTGAGAGTTTGATCCTGGCTCAGAGCGAACGCTGGCGGCAGGCTTAACACATGCAAGTCGAGCGGGCGTAGCAATACGTCAGCGGCAGACGGGTGAGTAACGCGTGGGAACGTACCTTTTGGTTCGGAACAACACAGGGAAACTTGTGCTAATACCGGATAAGCCCTTACGGGGAAAGATTTATCGCCGAAAGATCGGCCCGCGTCTGATTAGCTAGTTGGTAGGGTAATGGCCTACCAAGGCGACGATCAGTAGCTGGTCTGAGAGGATGATCAGCCACATTGGGACTGAGACACGGCCCAAACTCCTACGGGAGGCAGCAGTGGGGAATATTGGACAATGGGGGCAACCCTGATCCAGCCATGCCGCGTGAGTGATGAAGGCCCTAGGGTTGTAAAGCTCTTTTGTGCGGGAAGATAATGACGGTACCGCAAGAATAAGCCCCGGCTAACTTCGTGCCAGCAGCCGCGGTAATACGAAGGGGGCTAGCGTTGCTCGGAATCACTGGGCGTAAAGGGTGCGTAGGCGGGTTTTTAAGTCAGGGGTGAAATCCTGGAGCTCAACTCCAGAACTGCCTTTGATACTGAAGATCTTGAGTCCGGGAGAGGTGAGTGGAACTGCGAGTGTAGAGGTGAAATTCGTAGATATTCGCAAGAACACCAGTGGCGAAGGCGGCTCACTGGCCCGGTACTGACGCTGAGGCACGAAAGCGTGGGGAGCAAACAGGATTAGATACCCTGGTAGTCCACGCCGTAAACGATGAATGCCAGCCGTTAGTGGGTTTACTCACTAGTGGCGCAGCTAACGCTTTAAGCATTCCGCCTGGGGAGTACGGTCGCAAGATTAAAACTCAAAGGAATTGACGGGGGCCCGCACAAGCGGTGGAGCATGTGGTTTAATTCGACGCAACGCGCAGAACCTTACCAGCCCTTGACATGTCCAGGACCGGTCGCAGAGATGTGACCCTCTCTTCGGAGCCTGGAACACAGGTGCTGCATGGCTGTCGTCAGCTCGTGTCGTGAGATGTTGGGTTAAGTCCCGCAACGAGCGCAACCCCCGTCCTTAGTTGCTACCATTTAGTTGAGCACTCTAAGGAGACTGCCGGTGATAAGCCGCGAGGAAGGTGGGGATGACGTCAAGTCCTCATGGCCCTTACGGGCTGGGCTA
>NZ_JAUIZJ010000008.1:0-5000 GCF_030435535.1 Bradyrhizobium sp. WYCCWR 13022 | reverse complement strand
ACAGGAAGGAAGCGCTCGACGAGCTCAACCAGGCCCTGAAAAATCCCGCGCCCGCGGTCGAGAACAAGGCCAACATCGATCTCGTCGGCAAGTACTACGACAAGCTCGTTGCCGCGCTGGGCGACGATCAGAATTGACGAGGCGAGCAGGGCCCTGCCGCAAGAACAAAAGCCCCGGAGCAACCTCCGGGGCTTTTGTCGTTTCCGCTCTTCCCGCGAGCGCTTCACGTCGCGGCCGAGCTCGAGGGCGCCACCCGTCTCGTTTGCACCGCACTCAATGCGGCGCCGCAGCTCGTCGATCGCTGTCGGTGGACCGCATGCCATGCGCGAGGAGCCCGAGGCCCGAATTGAAAATATCGGATGCGCGGGGCATCCTGATCCCCATGATTTCGATCCTGATTCTTGCGGCGGCCATCGCCGCCGTTGCGTTGTCGGAACGGAGCATCGAACATCTGCCGTTTGCAGTCGCAGCTCTCCTCTTCAATGCAGCACTGCTTCTGGTCTTTGTTGGCGACGCCGAGAGAGCGATCCTGCTGTCCGGCATGCTGGCCGTCGCAATCGCCGGCATGTCATCCGTCAAGTTCCATCACAGCGCCCTCAAGCTGACCGTGTCCGATTTGCCCCTGGCGTTTGCGGGCACGGTCAGGTTTTTCGTGCTGCAGTACCCTCGCATGATGCTGGGTGTTCTGGCGGGCACCGCGTTGTTCGCCTTCGCTTCAGGCGCGGTTCTGCTCCATGCGGCCGGATCTCCCGTTTCCATTGCGTTTCGCATTCTCCTGCTTTGTCTTGCGCTCATTGCCTTTGCAAAGGCTTCCACGTCGAAGGGCACCGCGTCCCTGCGGCTGACTCTGACCCAAGACCGGTGCTTCTATTCGACCTTCATGGCGTCGCTGGTTGATCCCTCCTGCTGGCGACAGTTCGGCGCGCTGGCGCTGAGCGATATCGCCAACGAACCATTGCCGTTGAGGGAGGCCATGCCTGCGCGTTCCGCCCGTTCTCCCGACATTATCGTCATCCAGCACGAGTCCGTCTTCGACCCGCGCATCTTCGGGCTGCCGGTCGAGCCGGTGGTCGAGGCCTTCCTGTCCCCGCCGGATGGGGAATTCGGGCGCCTCAACGTCGACATCTTTGGCGGAGGTTCGTGGCAATCCGAATTCAGCCTGCTGACCGGTCTTTCAAGTGCGAGCTTCGGCTCGAGCGCCTATTATCTCTTCCAGAAGGGCGCCGGCCGCTTTCACAGCAGCTTGCCACGCTGGCTGGCGTCGCTCGGCTACAAGACGACGCTCATATCCAGCTGTCGCCGCGGATTTCTCAGCTACGATAAATTCTACAGCTCGATCGGCATCGACCAGCGGATATTCGTCGACGATCTTCCTGCGCCGTTCGATGCCAGGCGTTTCGAGGCGACGAACTCCGATGCGATGTTTCTGGATGCGGTCATCGATGCGCATATCAAGGGGATTGCCGACGACCCGACACCGCGATTTCTTTATGCGCTGACCAACTTCAATCACGGTCCGCACAACAGGCAGCTGGTGCCATCAGGTCAGTTCGAGAGCGAGCGCGCCTTCGCCATGGCCAGCTTTCCCGATGCCGGATATGCCGAATACTATGCGCGACTGGCGGAGACCGCGTCTGCCTGGCAAAACCTCAGGGCAAGGCTCGCAAGCTGCTGCCCCGGACGACCTGTTCTCATCGTGCATTACGGCGACCATCAACCGGTGTTGACGAAACAGATCGATCGACAGCTGAAAGGCTCGGGAGACGGGCGGCGCCCGTTTGGTACGTTCTATGCGATCGAGGCCTTGAATATTCCGCACCTCAGCCCCGGACGGGGCGCCGATCTCGATATCGCCTTTCTGGGAACCGTTGCCTTGCAGCGGGCGGGCATCGCGCTCGATCCGGTATTTGCCACGCGCGCGAGCCTGCTGGATGATTGCGGAGAGGCCTACTTCGCGTCGGTCTCCGAGCGGAAACGTCGATTCCATCGCACGCTCGTGGATATGGGCCTGATAGACCTGATGCCGAATGCCAGGCAAGCAAGGTAGCGCGGTGCGCTCTGCGCCGACGCGGACTGCTCTCGATCCAAACCCGCCATTCGAGGCAAGCGCGAACATCGCGCTCGTCGAGGGCTTATACCCTCTTCGGTGGTGGCGTCAGTGGCGCGTTACCCATGGCTAACCATCTTGGTGGAAGGTTCTTCGCGCACCCCGAGAACTGCTTTTCGGCAACCTTTCGCAAACATCCCGCTGTCTAGCTTGGCAATACTGCTGGTTGCATGCGGGGCGGGACTCATGTCTGGACTGCAGCGAAATACGTCGGTGCGCCGGGGCGTCGCGCCCGTGGAGGCGCATCCCGGAGCGGAAGGTAACACGGTCCTGATTGACCGTGCGGGTTCCGAGGTCGAGCGCCTGCGCGGCGTTGTCGCGCAGTTGATGCATACCGCGGCGCACGATCCGTTGACCGGGCTTCCCACCCGCAGACTGCTGCTCGAACGGCTGGCCGAAGAGCTCGCGCATGACGCTGCCGAGGGCCGCCAAATCGCGGTTCTGTTCGTCGATCTCGACAATTTCAAGCTGGTGAACGACTCGCTTGGCCATGGCAGCGGCGACGAGGTGCTGTCTGAAATGGCGCGGCGTATCAGTGGCTGCATCGAACGGGGTGACACCGCGAGCCGGTTCGGCGGCGACGAAATGGTGATCCTGCATCCGCACGCGGCCGACGGCTCGGAATTGGCTCTGGGCAAGCGCATCCTGACCGTACTGGCCGAGCCGATCTTCGTCTCCGGCAAGGAGGTCGTGGTGTCGGCAAGCATCGGGGTCGCCTTGTGCACGCCCGGCATGAAATCCGCCGCCCAGTTGCTGCGCGAGGCCGACACGGCACTCTACGCCGCAAAGGACCGCGGCCGTGCACGGCTGGAGCTGTTCAGCGACGAGTTGTACGAGCGAGCCGAGAAACGCATGCGGATCGAGTCGGATCTGCGGGTGGCGTTGCGCGAGCAACAACTCTTCGTGGAGTATCAGCCGCAGGTTCGCCTGAAGGACGGGCGCGTCGTCGGCGTGGAGGCGCTGGTTCGCTGGAAACATCCGAAGTTCGGCGTCGTTCCGCCCGGCGACTTCATTGGGGTCGCCGAAGACTGCGGGCTCATCAACGGCATCGGGCGATTGGTCCTGGAACAATCCTGCCGGCAGCTCGCCGACTGGACCAGACTTGCGCCGGGGCGGCCGCTCGCCATGACCGTGAACGTGTCGCCCCGCCAGCTCTCGGACCCGGCTTTTTTCACCGAGCTCCGCCAGGTCCTTGCCGACACCGGGATCGATCCGAGGGCGCTGTGCCTGGAGGTCACGGAAAGCGCGATGATGCGGGCGCCTGCCGAGATCGTTCAATTGCTCGACCAGATCAGGCAGCTCGGAATCTATATCGCGATCGACGATTTCGGCACCGGGCATTCCTCCTTGTCCCGGCTGCGCGACATGCCGGCCGAAGTCTTGAAGATCGACCGCAGCTTCGTCGACGGTTTGGGCAGTGAAACGGGCGATACGGCCATCGTTTCGTCGATTCTCAGTCTGGCCTTATGCCATGGGCAAGCACACCATCGCCGAAGGCGTCGAGCAACCGGAGCAGGCCGCGCTTCTTCTCCGTATGGGTTGCGAAGCCGCCCAGGGCTATTTCTTTTCGCGGCCTGTCGCGGCCGAACAGATCCCGCCGCTCCTGACCGGCGCACTCTGGGAAGCCCGTTCGCCGGGGGCGCCGCATAGCGCGCCTCACACCGAAGCGCAGATCCGGCGCGGCCATCGCTACTTCATCGACGAATTCCTCGACCACATCGGCGCACCCATGGGGACCAAGGCCCCCGGCTCGCCATGATGTCCCTTGTGATCGGCATCGGCAGCCTGATGATCGGGATCGCTTATGCGGGCCTTGGTACACTGTCGGCGTGGGAAACGATCAATCTGCACCGGTATCGCGGCTGGTCGCGCTTTGGCATCGGCTTCTCGCTGATGGCTGCAAGCTGCGGCCCGCATCATCTGGTCCACGGCTGGGGCGTTCTCCAGGGCGAGAGCATTTCCTATCCGATGTTCGCCGCAACCCTGATCGGGTTGCCCGCCGGACTGATATTTGTCCTGCTGCGCTTCGAGACCGTGTTGGGCGGGCAGGGTGATCGCTGGGTCGCGGCCTCGCCGCACAAGGTGATGTTGCTGGCCGTGACCTTTACGCTCGTCGCAGGCGTATTGGCGGCCTGGACCTTCGCTCAACCGGGAGCCGAATTCCCGTTCCAGTTTCTCTGCACGTCGTCTGTTCCGGCGGACGGGACCACGGGGACCGGAATCGGCGGCTCCGTTGCCTTCCTCGCCAACATGTTCGTCGTGATCACCTATGGCATGGTTGGCTGCTATCTGGCCGATCGTCAGGTCCGCAGCTATCTCACCAGCGGCGGCTGGTCGCTGTCGGGCGCGGCACTGACCGGTGTGTTCTTTACCTGCGCGCAAATGCATTTCATCGATGCCACGACGCCAGGCAACGGTCTGATGCTGTTCTTCGACCTGATCGGCATTCCCGCCTCCATCTATTTCCTGTGGGTCGTCAAGCAGGTTCACAGCGACTCCGTCATGGACTGGAACCGTCGCCCGCTGGTCGGCGCCGCCGCCGCGCCGGCGCGCCCCTCGCCATGGAGCGGCGAGAGAGCATAACCTCGACCGCCAGGCTTGCCGGTCCTGCAGGCTTGCGCGAATGAACCCAAAGCGCCTGTCGCAGTCCCCTCAGCCGAACCGCGATTAATCCCGTCGTGATGTCGGTTATTGCGTATCCATTCGGCGTAGGCCGCAGGGCTACCGCTTGAGCAGTCCAGGGTTCTCTTTGTAGAACCTGATCAGCTCGATGAGGTTTTCGATTCCGAAGTCGGTGAACGCCTGGACGCCGTCTTCTCCGACGCCATAGACCCAGATGACGCCGTCCTCGATTTCCATTTCGTTGGCGATGTCCCAGAGCCAATCTTCGTCT